>JBMFIF010000013.1:0-33060 GCA_049976445.1 Thermoprotei archaeon
TCTGGAGTAGCAACTTTACTAATATTAAATAGAAGCAGTAATGCTCCGTTAAATTACTTAGTTAATAATATTAACATAGATAGAGAAGATCAAATATTTACTGAGAAGGGATTAATACCAAGTGAAGAGAGAATAATTAATGTAACTCCTAACGAGAAAGATGTTGTGATGAATTTCGTGAAAAGTTTTATAGCAAATTATAGTAAACAAGAAACTGCCAAAAACTTATTGAAATCCTTAATTTTTCCAGTAACTATAGAATACGAAAATAATAGTGTAATAATTTCTAAAGATCGATTATCTAAATTATTAGATCTCCATAATAAACCATGGACATACATTAAAGATGCTATTGTGCATGAATATGATTCTACATTACCATTAACAAGTAATGAAAAATCCTATAAAGTACTTGAGTTTTTAAGTGGTGTCGAGTATGATGGACGTAGATACATTACTAATGGCTTTTTATTTTTAAAAGCTGTGTCTTATGAAAAAAGGAGTGGTTTATTATTGTATGTTACTCTAAATGAGGATAGTATGTTTGGTCCTCTTTCTTTAATATTTCCATCTGTAATAACTCAAGCTTTTGATCTTACCAATTTTGCTATAGCAAAGTATTCAGAAATTTCAATGCAACTAGTTAGTATAGTAGGTACGAGCATGAGTGTTATACCGTCTTTGGAAGCTTTTAAGCCTTACGATCTTCTGAATATGATGCTCCTACCTACTTTTACAGTTCCGAAGGTGATGGACGAGTGTCAACAGTGTCGTCTAAAGGGAAAATAAGGATAGTGCAAAAGGTTAATAAATGAATAGGGTATTCTTTAATTTGGCAATGAAGAAAGTTGGTAATACAGAATAGATGATGTATGACACCAGAGCTGAGCCTCATTGTTTGATTTTAATAGTTTTAAACATTTTTATATATCTCTAAGATTAATAGTTAGTGAATGTTTATGTCGGAAAGTTTGCGTCGTGATGAAGAATTACTGAAGAGATTGATGGCAACGCAATCATTGCATCTTGGCGCTACAGGATATGATTTAGAAATCATACAATTACTTATTAAGATTGATAAAAAGCTTGATGAATTGATGAAAAGGGTAGAGGCTATAGAGAAGAAGCTTGAGGTGAAATAAAATGTACAGGTTTGTTATAGTTGTTTGTCCTAATTGTGGTGAGATACAGGCTGTTGAGTCTAGATTTAAAACTAAGACGTGTAGTAAATGTGGTCATAAGTTTGAACTATTTAAGGCTAAAATACTAGCTGGTGCGAATAATGCTTACGATGTTACTCGTTACACGATAAAATTAAAAGAGTTAAAGTATAAAGGACATAATGGATGATTTTTCATTCGAAAAGTATTATCTCAAGTGGTGATGAAATCTTTAGTTTATATGATGAGTGCCCAGAAAACCCAGAGTTTTATCTGGGATGAATGGGCAAAAACCAAAAAACACACTTAAATACCTAGAACGAAGCATAATATTGAGGTTTGCGGACTAGGTACTAGCCTTGGTGCCTATGGAACTCTGCCCAATATCCATAGTTATACGCTATGGGCATGATGGAGTTGTGAAGCAGGAAGCCCCCGACTTCAGTCGGGAGTAGCTCACATAGTGTGGATTATTTGAAGAGGAAGTTGGTATAGTTTCATCGCTAATCTTCTGAGAGTTTACGAGAATAATGTGTTTAGAGGTAGTTTGATGTTAAGGCTAAAAATGGACAAGAAGATATATAAACCTTGGTGTAGTTCTTCTCGTAGTAAAACTATGGATTTCCTTGTGAGTAGTAGTGTGGGTGGTAAAGTTTCGGTAGGTGATATGGTTTTACTTATACTTGATGTTAGAAGAAAGTATCTCATTAAGGTACGTGAGGGTGGTGAGCTTCATACTCATAAAGGTATAATTAAGCATTCAGATTTAATTGGGATGCCATATGGATCATCGATTGTTAGTAGTATGGGTTATAAATTTTATGTCGCGAGACCAATGATTAGGGATTATATTGAAAAATTTGCTAGAAGAACACAGATTATTTATCCTAAAGATGCAGCTTATATACTTATGATAGGGAATATAGGGCCTGGGAGTCGTGTTGTGGAGGCTGGTACTGGTAGTGGGGCGTTAACGTGTATGTTAGCGAATGTTGTTAGGCCGGATGGTCATGTATACAGTTACGAAATAAGGGAGGAATTTCTCAAGGAGGCTGAGAAAAATATTGAAAAGGCTGGTTTAAAAAATTGGGTTACTTTAAAATTACAAGATATTACAAAAGGTATTGATGAAAGAGATCTCGATGCAGTGATCTTGGATATGCCAGATCCATGGTTAGTTGTTAGTAATGCGAAAAAGTCATTAAAAGGGGCGGCTCCTTTGATCTCATTTTTGCCTACAACTAATCAAATCATGAAACTTTTGCCTTATCTTAAGAATGAGGGATTTTTTGATATACATGTTGTAGAGCTTATTGAGAGAGAATACCAACCTGAGCCGGAGAAATTAAGGCCCAGGAATATTATTATAGGGCATACAGGCTATATTGTTTATGCTCGAGCTTCTCATGCATAGGATGTGAGTGCGCATGTGTGATAAGAATTATCCAGAGGCAACTGTTGGGGGTCTTATAGTGAGACCTGATGGAAAAATATTATTGGTAAGATCACATAAATGGAATAATTATCTTTCGGTTCCTGGTGGGCATATAGAATTTGGAGAAAAGGCTGAGGATGCGATAAAAAGAGAGGTGTTAGAGGAGACGGGTTTAGATGTAGAAGTTGTAAGGTTACTTATGGTTCAACAAGCTATAAATCCTGAAGGTTATTATAAGAAAAATGTTCACTATATATTCCTTGATTACCTATGTAAAGCAAAGACTACAAATGTAAATCTTGATAATAAGGAACTTCAAGATTATCTATGGGTAGATCCAAAAGATGCACTGAACCTAAATTTAGAACCATATACAAGAAGGTTGTTAGAAAAATACGTTAATGAATACTTAGCTTTTCATTAACATTTAAGATATGATATGGTTTTCTTTTATATTAAGTAGCTATTCATTTGTATCTCGGATGCCATACATTTGCTCATATTGTTCAACTATATCGTAACCGTAGAGAGCTTTGAAGAGCTCTCGTCCTTCTTTAGTCATCTTATAAGGGGTCCATGGTGGGTCGAAGGCAATTTCTACTTCAACATCGTTAACTTCTGGAACGTTACTTTTAACGGTTGCTGTTGCAGTTTCAACTAGGAAACCTGTTAGAGGGCATCCTGGGGCAGTAACACCGAGTTTAATTTTTACATTTTTCTTATCATCAATATACATGTCATACACAAGACCAAGGTCTACAATATTTATCGGAATCTCAGGATCATAAACATTCTTTAAAGCATCTAAAATTTTTTCTTTCAGCTCTTCTTTATCCAACTAGCTCACCAATTACATATGTTATAAACGTAGTATATTTGTTTAACCTGTTATTAGATTTGAGCATGATGAATTTTGATGTTCTATTATCTTTATGTACTAATTAAAGTGCGTGCGTTTTTTATTAAGATTTTTTATATTAATGCGTTTTAGTAAAGAATATATTTGGATGTGTGTAATTATATGAAGAGAAGAAATGGTGAAGAAGATTATAAGTTATGAGAGTATATTAAGGAAAGTTGATGATGAGAAAGCATTTTATTTTTATAATGATATAAATGCATATACAGGAATTAAGGCTAATAGTCTTGAAGAGTTTGCAGGAGTTTTGCCTACATTGTCTGTTAATGTAATAGATTTCCATTTGAAAAGAGGAGATTTTGAAAAGTGGGTTAGAGATGTGCTAGGTGATGAAACGTTAAGTAAGAATATTTCAAAAGTTAGGGAAAAGGGTTTTGTTGGTGATGATGCTAAAAGAGAGCTTGTTAAAGTTATTAGCAGAAGGCTAAAAGATTTGCAGAAGAGAGTAGTGAAAGTTTCTTCATAGTACTAGTTTAATTATTTCGGATGCTAGTTTTTCATTTGACGCTATTATGCAGCTTATTCTTCCTTCATATGTTAGGTCTAGTTCTTCTTTTATGTTAATTAATTTTGCATATGCACCTGATACTCTGGCCATGTGTAATGATGCTGCTAGGTCAACAACCCGTAATCGGGGTATTATGTCAATAAATGCATCGAGAAGGCCGATTGAAACATATGCTGATTCTAAGGCTGCGCTTCCCATAAATCTTGGGTAACCTATGTATTCAAGTAATCGGATGATTTTTTCACTATACTTTTCTGGGTTTTCTAGTTCTGATAGTTTTATTATTATACTTACGTATGCTGATTTGAGGTCTGTTATATTAGAGGGTTTTCTAACTTCTTTATTGAAGAAGACTCCGTTTTGATCTGCGTGTATTATGTCACCACGAATTACATCAATGATACCTGAGGTGATTACGTCGGAGACTTTTCTGCCGTTAGCAATAGCTATTGAAATACTATAGGTTGGTATGCCTTTTACGGCGTTACGACTTCCATCGAGTGGATCAACTACTACGATTTTTCCACCGTTGTTTACATTTATTATGCCTGATTCCTCAGTTATTATTGTAAAACCTTCGCCAGTTGTTTTAAATTCATTTATTATAGCATTTTCTGCATTTACATCGATGCTAAATGTTGTATCGCCAAATCTATTAACTCCAACAGTCCTTGTGTTATTTATTGTCTTAAGAATTGTTTGCCTTGCGTTTAAGAGCGCACGTTCTATCAATTTGTTTAAGCTTTCCTCATTCATTATAACTCTAAGATGTTTATAAAATACTTTAATATAAATTAGTTGATGATCATTGTTTGCTAAATAATTTATATACTTGAATAGGTATTTAAAAGCTATGGTACGTGGTATAATTAGTGGGATAATACTTGGTTTCATTTATGCTTTTGTTGTTGAGTCTATAAGCCATTTTGTATTGCTTATTTTTTCATTTCTTTTTGCGCCAAGTTTCCCAAGTTATGTAGGATCGTATCCATATTTAAGTCCGCTTCTCTCGATCGAAAGGGGTTTGTGGGGTAGTTTTGCTCTTCAGATTTTAGTTTATGTACTTTGGGTTTGGTTTGGTTATGAGCTAGGTGAAGGGTCAATAAATATTAAAGGATTAAAAAATGATGTGTATTATGTAAGTATATTTGTTCCTGTACTAGTTGCAGTATTCTCGTTTATTATTGATGAAGAGATGCTTAAAATCTCTGGTCTTTTGTTATACAGTATAGTTGATGTTATTAGGGTCTATTTTTCTGTTGCAGTTTTAGTAGGTTTATTATCTGGCTTTACGGTATCTCTTATTAATTTAATAAGAAAATGATCCTTAACCTAGAAAAAGAATTTGTATTTGTTTATCTATCTAGTATTTTGTGGAAATGTTTCATTGGAGTTTGGTAAGGCCTGATGCTATTGACGTGTGGAGAAATAATGAAGTTAAGCGTAGGCTTAAGTGGTATTATGAAGTTATGAATAATAAAAAACCTGCAAAATTTCTTATTGCTAAACGTATTTCTCTTGATACAAATCCCAGAGAATTAGACGAACATGAGCTTTGGAATCTGCACGAGAAATTAAGTAAGGATTTCAAAAGAGTCTTTAACGAAATCAATAATGAGACATTAAAGTTAAATGAATTATCTGAACCTAAATACAATTATTTGGATATAAAAATTGAATTAGCGAAAAGACTTCTTACTCCTTGTAGATTTTGTGAACGGAGATGTAAGGTTGATAGGATGAAGGAATCTAAAGGTTTTTGTAGATTAGGTTATGATTCTTATGTTGCATCATATTTTCTTCATATGGGGGAAGAAGCTCCATTAGTCCCTAGTGGTACTATTTTCTTTTCTGGATGCAGTTTCAGATGCGTTTTTTGTCAAAATTGGGATATTAGTCAGTATTCTCATTCTGGGTTTAAAGTTACACCTGAAATGCTCGCTAATATAGCTGCAGAACTTAGGTTAAAGGGTGCACGAAATATTAATTACGTGGGTGGTAATCCTGATCAACATTTACACACAATTATTGAGTCACTTAAATATTTAGAAATAAATGTACCACTCCTTTGGAATAATAATGCATATACAAGCCTTGAAGGAATGAAGCTTTTATTAGATATAATAGATATCCATTTACCTGATCTTAAGTATGGAAATGATTCGTGCGCCGCAAAGTTGTCTGCAATTCCAAAATATTTCGAGATAGCTACACGAAACATAAAAATGATATGCGAAAATAATGATCCAATAATCATACGTCACTTAGTACTTCCTAATCATATTGAATGCTGTAGCAGGCCTGTTCTTAAATGGATTTCTGAGAATTGTCCTAATGCACTAGTGAATGTAATGGATCAGTACAGGCCAGAATTTATTGTAGCTAATAATCCAGAACGATACCCAGAAATATCAAGAAGACTAAATAGACAAGAGATAAATCGGGCTTATTTTATGGCTAAAGAATTTAACCTGTTATATGAACCAGTTTCATGAGAATTGCACTCCACATTCAGGACAGAATTTCGCTGTAAATGGCGCCACATGTCCATTCTTACACCATTTTAATTGTACCCCGCAATTTGGACAGAATTTTGCACCCTGTGGAACTGGAGATCCGCATGATGGACATTTAGGCTGATATGCTCCTGCAACTTGTTGTTGAACTGTAGCGGTTGGAGCTGGTGATGGCGGTGGAGACGGTGGTGGTGTAGTTGGAGCTGTTGGTGTGGGTTGTTGTGCTTGTTGTGGAGTTTGGAAAAGTGGAGGTATGAGTACTATTCCTGAACCTACGGCCGCTCCAGGACTCTTACCTAAGCTTTCTGCAGCTTTATCTATGGTTTCCATTTGTAGAACTGTCTGGCCTGCCACACCGCTTCTGAGCCAGAATAATCGATCTCTCCATACCGGATCTGTGACATCTATACCTTCAAATTTTATTGCTGGTATGTCTATGCCAATCTCCATGAAGTCTTCCCTTAATTTGTAGGTCATATCTTTCGTTACACTATCTAAATTTTGATATAAATCATAAATACTATAGTTTGATATATTTTTCATAGCTCTTTCATTGAAATATCCTCTTAAATAATTGTTAAGTTCATCTGTAGTGTAAAGGCTTTGAGCACCAACAACTTTATTCACAAATACGCTCACATCTCTTATTTCAAACCAGAATGATCCATTGAATGCGATTGGAGCTAATTCTCGTGTTTGACCTCTTCCTCCAAATTTACCTTGAAATCTTTTTAATGAGACAAAAATAATTGTGGCTACGAATGGTGTGCGGCCTCCATGAACCAATTTAACCAACCCTTCTAGTATGGGAAAATTGAGTGTGGTCAATACATGACGACCGGCAGTAAACACTGCATAAACTTTACCGTCTCTATAGAAAACTGCAGCTTCATTCTCTCTAACAATTAATTCAGATCCAGTATCAATTTCTTCGCTAGGATATTTATAAACGATCTCATTCGGTTGAGGATTATCCCAAACTATTACTTTTGGCATTTCTCTATCACCTTATTGATTTTGACCCATTATAAGCATTTCTCTTTGTTGAATTAATTTAGTGATCTCATCACAAAGGTTATTTATGTTCATGATCGTATTATTGATCACTTGAGGATCAGGATTCGAGGAAACATTCTTAAGTGCTTGAACTTTTTCAATAATATTGTTCACAGTTGGTATAAGTTTACTATCAATATCAAGAAGTTTATTAAGCGTATCCTCCCATACTTTAGCTCTATCAAAGAGACCTGCGTATCCTGCAGGAACATACTTAATTTTATCTACCATTATTCTCAATTTTCTTGCAGCAGTTTCTAACTCATCAGCAGCTTTAAGTCCAGCTGAAATGAGAACCTGCGCTTGAGCTTCTTCTATAGTTCTTAAAGATTCTAGCATTTTCGAAACCAAATATTGTCTTACTAACCTGTCATCCTCTCTAATTAATTCTTTAACTTTATAACCTCTAAAACCAGGAATAAAAAGCTCAAGCTTTTCTAACGTTCCAAGTGATTTACTCACAGATAACACCATTTAAAGTTAAATTTTACCAATAATAAAGTTTTCTAAATAAGAGATAATGCTTTTTCTCAAATTAGTCCTCATATCATTATCATCTAGCATATTTACTGAAAATATATATTTATAGTATGATGCTCTAGTGTTTAAGCTAAGCTTATTCTCTTTTGTTGATCTGAGGAATTTACAATAAGAACTCGTTACAAAACCGTTCCTTTTTTCATAGATGTTCATACTCATCACGTAAGCTCATACTCATCAATAACGCCGCAACACTCTCCTTTACCGAAACACTCACCTGCGTAAGACGGCTCCTTTTTTCCGGTGCGCTCCTTGCACCACTGGGGCCTCCAAGGGAACGGTCGCCCAGAGGCACCCCTAACCATATAGGTAAGGGGATTCGCTATACCAAGGCTCCCCAATCTTCCCCTCAGCAAGAAAACACCTACCAACATTCTCGAAGAACTTGTATGCGGGTTTCGTGTACTCTCCACTAGCTTTTAGTCCGTATTCGTGGATTTTATCAATTGTTTCTTCGTTCCAGACTCTTGGAAAGGTTTAAAATAGTTTTGCAATGAGTTCTAAGATAAAAGCTCCACACGAGGAGGAATCATGGCTTAGATTCATGCTTTTTGTTAGAGCAAACTATAAGACATATTCTTTCTTTTCTGAAGGTTATTGAAGGTATTTTAATACTAAATTAGATTTAAGGAATTTATTTTTTCTATCTAGAACTGGAACTCTATTTTTGGTTATTCATTCTATAACATGAATCTATATCTTTATAAGATTTATTTTAAGTTTTAATTAAACGTTCTTGTTTTAATACAATTGAATTTCTGTTTGTATTTCAAATTTTTAATTTTGGATATTTATGAGTTAAATGTTGTAAAAAATACGTCTTTTTATGCTAAAAAGAGAGGTTCCATAAAATTTATAAGGTTTGATTTTAATAATTGATTAAGTAAATCATCTGTTTACTTAATATACATATTCATATTTATATTTCTTATGCTACATGATTATCTAATCATATTTTATTTTGAAAATATCTAGTGGTAAAAAAATAATACGAACATAATTATTTGTTAATAGATATAAGCTAGTATAGGAAACATTTATTTAGTAGTTCTTGTAATATATGCTTGGTGGATATGGTAGAGGCACGTAAAGTCCAAAAATTGGGGCAGACGTCGTTAGTAGTCACACTACCTAAAAAATGGGTTAACAATGTTAAATTAAAACAGGGTGATTTAGTGTTCTTGACACCAGAAGCTGATGGGTCTTTAAAATTAATGCCTAAGAAATTAGCTAAAAGTGAGGCAGAAGAGATTACTTACATAGTTAATGCTGATTTATGCACAGAACCTCATATGCTTGAAAGAGTAATTACTGCATGCTATCTTTTAGGTTACGATAAAATTATCGTGAAAACTAGTAAACCAAAGTTAGAGCTTCAGCATTTGCAAGAGATTAGGAATTCAGTAAATAGGCATAGTGAGTTGAGCATTTTTGATCAAAAGCCTGATATGGTGGTTATCCAGTGTTTTGTAGATCCTACTAGATTCCCGTTGCAAAGTTTAATGAAACGTATGTTTAACTTAGTGAATTCGATGTTAAACTTTGTTTTTCATGCATTCAGTAGTGGTGATTTAAGTCTGCTAGAAGAGATCGGATATATTGAGAAAGAGATTGATAGGCTTTATTGGCTTTCTCTTAGACAACTTTTCCTTGCACAGAGTAATAGAGAAGCAGCTAAAGCAATAGGTATCGAAGAACCACTTCAAATACTTGGTAACAGAGCTATAGTAAAAGCCCTAGAAGAAATTGCTGATAGTATAGAGGATGCTTCACTAATAATTTTAAAATTAAAAGAGAAAGAGAAAATTAGTGATCGGATTAAAGGCATGACAGATTTTATCCAAAGTATTCAAAAAATCTCTGAGGATACTCAGAAGGCTTTGTTTGAGTTGGATTTCAAAACAGCAAATTCGATTATTGAACGTGTATCCAGTTTGAAACTTCCTAATGGCTTCGAAATATCCAATATTTCAAGCGTTATAGAGTCGATACTGTTTGCTAAAATTTATGAAATTTTGGATCGTTATAATTTAATAGCTGAAATTGTTATCAATAGGTTTTTAGAACGTCCATCAGAAATTCTTAAAATCGAAAAAGTAGAATTACAACAAACAACTTAATTTTTTTTAATGAACTTTTGTTCCTGGTGGTGGATCTCTGTCCACAGTTATTAGATAAACTTTTCCTTTTTCATCTTCTGCAGCAAGTATCATACCTTGGCTTACAAGACCATGTATAGTTTTAGGTTGCAAGTTATAAACAAAGACAAATTTACGACCTACAAGTTCTTGTGGCGAGTATTGATCAGCAATACCTGATATTATTTGTCTTGTTTCAGAACCAAAGTCAACTAATAGTTTTAACAATTTTCGTGTTCCAGTTACTGGTTCGGCTGTTTTGATTAACCCTACGCGCAAATCAATTTTACTAAAATCATCTATTGTTATCATCCTCCATACCTCCTTTCATGAACAGTATAACACATATATAAGTATTCACATATATTTTTTCCGTCTCAAAAGGTAAGGTCTAATTTATGTTCATTGTATACTTTTCATGCTGTTTTTAATGTGAAATGGAGTTATGCACTATTTTATGTTGTTTCTCATATAAATAATATAATAGATAAATATTTTAAATATTTATTTAGCGATTTAGATAATTTTGCTTATATTAGATAGATAAGTTTATTTTCTTCTTAATAGACTATTATTTTGGTGAACCCATGTCACAACAAAAGGAGAAGACGGAAGAATTGTATAAGCTTGCAGTTGAATATTCTAGGTTTTATGGTGGGAAAATAGCAGTGGTTCCTAAAGTTCCTGTGCGTAGTCTTGATGACTTTTCAATTTGGTACACGCCTGGTGTTGCAGCGGTTTCACGAGCAATAGCTAAGGATCCTAGTTTATCTTTTGAATTAACTAGTCGTTGGAATACTATTGCAATTGTGACTGATGGAACTAGAGTGTTAGGGTTAGGGAATGTTGGACCTGAAGCTGCTATGCCTGTTATGGAGGGTAAAGCACTTATATTTAAATATCTTGGTGGCGTGAATGCAGTACCTATTACCCTCGGTACTAGAGATCAGCAGGAATTCTTTAATACTGTTAAAATTTTGGAACCAGCTTTTGGTGGGTTTAATTTGGAGGATATAGAGTCACCAAAATGTTTCTTTCTGCTTGATAATTTGAGAAAAACTCTTAAGGTTCCAGTGTGGCATGATGATCAGCAGGGTACTGCTGGGGCTACTCTTGCTGGTCTTCTTAATGCATTAAAACTTACTGGACGTAAGATTAAAGATACAAGGGTTGTATTTTTTGGTGCTGGAGCATCTAATATAGCTACAGCAAGGGTTCTTATAACGGCAGGTTTTGACCCAGGCAATTTAATACTTATTGACACTAAGGGTATCTTACATCCAGAGCGTGAAGATATGGATGAACTTATGTTGCATAATCCATGGAAATATGAGTTCGCCATAAAAACTAATAAGGATAGAATTAAGGGTGGCCTTAAAGAGGCTCTTAAAAGTGCCGATGTATTAGTTGCTGCTTCTAAACCTGGTCCAGGTACGTTCCCAAAGGAGTATATAAAGGAGATGAATAAGGATCCAGTAGTATTTGTTTTAGCTAACCCTGTTCCAGAAATTTGGCCTTGGGAAGCCAAGGAGATGGGTGCTAAAGTTGTTGCTACTGGTAGGTCTGATTTTCCAAATCAAGTTAATAATAGTTTAGTTTTTCCAGCCGTGTTTAGAGGTGCTCTTGATGCACGTGCTATAACGATTACTGATGAAATGATGGTTGCCGCTTCAAGCGAATTGGCTAAGTTTGCTGAAGAGAAAGGCATTTCAGAAGATTACATAATACCAACGATGGAGGAATGGGAGGTATATCCTAGGGTAGCAGCAACTGTTGCTCAGAAAGCTGTGGATCAGGGATTGGCCAGACATAAAATGTCATGGCGGGAGTTCCACGATAGGGCTAGAGAAATAATAGAGGAAAGTCGTCTAACGCTTTTAACGCTAGTTAAAAGTGGATTAATACGAATGCCCCCTGAGGTAAAATAAATAGTGGTACTAAATAGATAAGTGTGGTGAGAATTATGCGAGCAGAAAAGAAAGTAATATTTAGGGAAGCACGGGAAAACGATGTAGAAGCGATTGTTGATTTAGTTGTTAGACTTAAAAGGCTGAATGAAGAGTTTGATGCATTACTTAAGGTTCGTAGTGATATACGTGAACGAGCAAAAACTTATATCACAAACGCAATAAAAGATAAGAACAGTTTAGTATTAATTGCTGAATACGATAATAAAATCATAGGTGTGTTGAAAGCTGATATAAGAGAACGCTTATTTAATGATCCTGCAATAGAAGGTTATATAATAGAATTTTACATAATGCCAGAATACAGGAAACAAGGTCTTGGAACAGAATTATTACAATTGGCAATAGAGAAATTGAAGCAACGTGGAGCTCAAATAATTGCTGCAGAATTTCCATCACAAAATAAAATTGCTGTAGAATTTTATGCAAAACAAGGCTTTAGACCAATAGTTAACATACATGCAAAGCAAGTTTAATTATTTTATTTTTTATATTGCTTTGTTTATGAGGAGCTTAAATGTTACTAATGGAAGGTAGGAATTAAATAGGTAGTTTCTTTTTTGTTCTTGGTTTATTTATTTTAAACATGATTCTTTCAAAGCCATCAACTTTTTCACCCTTATGCCCACTTATTATCAGTATGTTATTATTCAGAATATCAATATTATATTCCGGTTCGACTTTAACGATTTTCATATTAGGAGGAAATATCCAATAAACAGTATAATCATAATCTAATATTTCAGGTTCATAATGATTCTCGAAAGTGTTCATACCATATTTTAATGCCCCTTTAAAATTTATTATAAAAGTTATTATTGGATTTTCAGGTTCACCTCTGTGTTCAAGATTTATCGCAACAACAACTGGTTGAACTTGAATACCGTTAATCAAAATCTCCTCCTCATTTAAAAAACCCTGCATGTTATCAATCAACCTTTGCATTTCATCCTCATACTTGTCCTCATCCTCTAAAATGCTAAGATAATAATGTTCCGGATCATAATAATCAAATACTATAATTTGTGTGAATAAACCATCATTGCTTACTGTAAAGAAACCTTGACCATATATAGGTGTTATATTTTTGAGATTTTTCATCAAATCGCCACCAATTATTCAACATACAGAAACTTAAAAATTTAGTATTATTTTGATAATCATTCAAACAGAACCGCTGATCTTCTTTTAATCCTGAAGGACAAACTTAATTCTGTCCTCAACGTTCAATAACAGTTTAAATACATTAATGTTACTAGCTACTTACAAGTCTCAATACTTTGAAGGAGGAATAATTTATTATAATGAAACTCCCAGCCTAATACTCTTATTAAGAAGTTTGAAAGATATTACCTTATAAGTATAATTATGAAGAGGATTATTATCATAAATGATATACCAACCATTGATGCTAATAGTTGGTTTAGTATTATGTTTTGTAGTCCACCGTCAAACGCATATGCTATGTAGATTAATATTGGTGCTGTTTTTGTTATACTTTTTCTATTATTGATTTCATGGTTTGTTTTTAACTCTACGATAGTGAAGAATAAGAGTGATGTTATAAACCATCCAAGAAAGTTTGTTAAAGGGACATTAAAGTACTCTCCTTCTTTCCATATCCAGATTTTGTATGCAGTAAAGATAGGATCATAAAGTATATCCCACATTAGCATGAGGAGGGAGGATGTTATTATTTTATTTGCTTTTGTGAATCGTGTAAAGTATGTTATTGAGTACGACATAATACCTAAGCTAAACCAGCCAAGTGGTATTTGGATAGGGATTCCTAATATTTGTGGCTGAAATTTTGATGTATATTTGTAGATACCAAAAGGTATCCCAATTCTTGTCCCTAGTAGTTCTATAGCTAATCCTCCAAAGAAAAATGTGACAAAAAATTTACTTAAAAATTTTATTCCATAAATAGATGCACCGTACACTATTAATAATGGAATCAATAAAATCGCACCAGAATGAAAAATCCAACCAGTAGTTAAATGAAATATACTAATCAGATCTGATAGTATCATAATTAAAGTTAACGTAATTATGGCTAATGATATAATATCACTTTCTTTAATTTTATTGCTTAATGTTTTCGTAACCGTCATAGTTCAACCATATCTACTTCTGATTATGTATTTATAAATTTATGACTTAGAATTATCCTTCTTCTTAGATATTTCTAGAGATTTTTTAATATACAATGAAACAATAGAGGATACTATCAAAGAAACTGCAATAATTAGCAATATGCTAAGAGTATTAGTAGTCTTAAAGGCAGGAATGGTTGTTGATAAAACACCAGCGGTCTCTGCTGTAACAGTTGCAGACGTTGCTGATACTGAAGTGTTTTTTGATGCTTTAAATGTATAGGGAGGTTTATTTTGTACATTACTGAACAGTAAGAGTGTTAATGGTATTATAACACCTAAAAGTATTCCTATTAACATGGATGCAATAAGTTTATTCATTTCGCCTGTATAATATCTCTGAACTCTTATATTTCTACATTTTAGAACATACTTCTAGAATCATATTGGTTTATTGCGAAGTAATTTGATTGTTTCAAACCAAAAGATTATAAGACTACTTATTCCGAATATTATGGCCATGATATTATGCACGTCTCCTGTTTGCGGGTATAGCATTAAGTACATTATGATCATTGTTGAGAACCAAATTGAATAAAAAAGGAATCGTGGAATTAAGAATTTACCTATTCTAGTAAAAAATCTGAGAATTCCAATTTTTACTTCTTGAACTAATTCATATTCTCCGTGTTCAGTTTTTCTAACTAACCCTAATTCTTCCAGTTTGCTCAAGTGATAGGCCGCAATACTAGGACTCGAAAATTTTAACGCACGTTGAACTTCTCTAACTTTCACGATCCTTGAATTTGACGAGATTAAATACCAATAAACAAGCAATGTTTTACCCTTTAACTTTGATTCTATCAAAGACAAATCATCAGACATTACAAATATAATAATTCCTATCAGATAAAAAACTTATCTATCCATTAACTCACAATAACTCAAATTTCTCCGGTAGTCTTTACAGGTCATGTTAAAGTTTAAGTGTTCTGTTTTATAAATATTGGTGTAAAGAGGTTTTATCATGACAAGCTGAGACTACCATTTCTCCTTTAGATCTTTACATAAATAGAAAACCTCGTCCTTCATAATGAAAAGAAGTCATATTGTGATAATACATCATAATATTTATTAAAAGTTATCATGCAAATTTGGTTAAAATATTTTTAAGTTTTTCTGATATTCTTCATAGTTTTTTGTATGATTTTAGAAAAAAAAGATTAAGCTTAAATATAAGCTAAAAGATATATTACATGACAAACAATGTTAATAAGAGAATATATGTTTGATTTGACATTAACACTAATATGGCTTATTGCAGGAACGATCATATTTACTATTCCAGTAGTACAGATAACACCAGTTAAAGCAGATTGTGGAAACTCAGCGTATGCAAAATTTAACCCATACACTATAATTGCAGGTTCTTCAACAGAATTTGATACATCAAATATATTTTATACTTGTGGAATACCTGGTGTAGGAGGTGTAGAAATAGACTTTGAATATGATATTTGGGTAAACGATAATTTAGAAAAACCTTGGTTAATAAGCACTAACTTGCAATATCCTCCTTCTTCTAATAGTTGGGATATAATATATTTGAATGATGATTACTATTGGCACTATAAAGAATGTGAACATTTGTTTCTTCCTCCTAGTTCGATTTATCGTTATTTAAACGTAGGAACGTCAGGTTACATGCCAGGATCTTATTATTCTTATGCAGGAGAAGCAAATTATGATTGGACTTGTAGTATTATCTGGGGCAATGTTGCTACGGGTGTTTTGTATGTCAGAGGATAAAAATATTAAGGATCTAAAATATAATATTTTTTCATCATTTTTGTTATATGTATTGCGACGATATAGAAAGGAATTATTAAGAAAGATTTTCTATGGAATTATTATAACTTTAGTTTTAGCTTATATAACTTATCCTCAGATTCAATTATATTCATATTATTTGGGAAAAATTTTGGTATTACAAAATTCAGGATATGATATTTCTATATCAGTAGCATCAGGTCCCAATATTGCATGGGGCTCATCAAAAGGTAAAGATATTCCTAATATCTGTTCTAAAATTTCAATAGAAAAAGTTTTGAATGTAGATTATAAGGGTTACATTAAGTCGTTAAATGTTGATAAGAC
Organism: Thermoprotei archaeon; assembly: GCA_049976445.1. GTDB lineage: Archaea > Thermoproteota > Thermoprotei > Gearchaeales > WAQG01 > JAVZOV01. The sequence continues at coordinate 16,493 of JBMFIF010000013.1, forward strand.
GCTTATGTATCTAAAGTCGATTAGTGGTAGTACCGGTATTCCTTTTTTAGCTATTGATATGAAAGATGATGAGATCGATAAAGAGCGTAATGTGTTAAGTGATGTGATAAATGTTCCTGGATATTATATTTTTATTTATGGTAGTTTTTTAGTTGTTGGTCTTATTTTTTATAAGGAGCTGAATAGCACTTTTAATGAACGTAAGAAGTCTCTTGCAATACTTGGTAGTCTGGGTGTTACGTTTCGTTCATTGGTTGGTGTGATTATTATTGAGGCTTTAGCCTATATGTTAGTTTTAGTTACTTTGTCTGTGTTTCTTACTCTGTCTATATTCGTGCTTATACATGGTTATCAGCCGTCGTGGGTTGTAATATCCTGGCCTCTGATGATGATGTATTTGGTTGGTGTTGTTTTTTCATTGATTGCTGCTATGCCTATTATTATTAAAGCTAAACGGTTATCTGTGATGCATTTGTTAAGTGAGGTGTAGTATGTGATCGTTGCTAGGTGTTCTCTAATTACGAAGATGTACAAGGTTTATGGTAAAGTTGTTTATGCTTTGCAGGATGTATCGTTGAATATTAATGATGGTGAATTTTTGGGTATTGTTGGTCCTACTGGTTCTGGTAAAACAACGTTGCTTAATATTCTGGGAACGTTTGATAGGCCTAGTAAAGGTTCTGTGATTATTAATGGCATTGATGTTACTCGCATGGGTAGTGCTTTTGGTAATAGTGTTTTATCTAACTTAAGACGTAATTTTTTAGGATTTATTTTTCAGTCTTTTAATCTTATACCAGAACTTACGGTGAGAGAGAATTTAATATTGAGTATGCGTATTAAGGTTGGTGAGGTAAAAACTAAGGAAATTGATGATCTTTTGGTTAAGGTTGGGTTAAGTGAAAGGGCTGATCATCTTCCTTTTCAGTTAAGTAGTGGTGAGCAACAGAGAGCAGCTATTGCGAGAGCGCTTATTGGTAATCCTAGATTGATTCTGGCTGATGAGCCTACTGGTAATCTTGATTATGAGACTGCTCATAGTATTTTTAGTATTTTTAAAGATTTAAGCGTGAATGATCGTGTGACAATTGTTGTTGCTTCACATAATCCAATGATTAATGAATTTGCTGATAGGATTGTGAAGCTTAGGAATGGCCGTATTGTTTCTTGAGATCTACTTTATGATTTGTTTTTAATGTTGTGATTAATGCTATTAAGATTATTATGTTTCTTAGTGCTGATAGTATTGTTGGCATGGCTGTTTTATCTAATGGGCTTTCTGGTGTTATTTTGAATAATGCTTGGCTCCATTCTTTGTAATTGAACCATGTTATTATTACTAATGCGTTAAGTAGATCTGTTAAGATTATGAAGAATGGGGCTATGTTTTGTGTTAGAATCATGTAAGGTAGTAGTTGTAGTGTTGTTTGTGGTGTGTATATGTAGCTTAGTGAAAGAGTTATTGCCATACTTTTCCATGAGAGGTCAAAAATTTTATGATTTAATGTTTTGTATGTTTTTGGTTTATAATTAAGGAAGAGTAGTATTAATGATGTTGCGATTGATGTTATTGAAATGTATTTTATGATTTCTGGGTTATTGAAAAGTTCTATAAGAAATGTGCCTGTTATGGTGTTCCATGCTATGTTTAGTGTGTTTATGATCCATAAATTTGTGTTAATAATCATAAATGGTAAATTTAGAGTGATAATTATAAGCAGTATTGTAGATGCATATTCTATTATTGATTTTTTGTTTAAGGTTGACATTATTGCTAGTATTGGTATTGTTGAGATTGGACTTATGTTGAATGCTAGTCCAAAAAGTATTGCGCTGTTTGATGATTTATTATCCATGAAATATCGTAAAGCTCTGATTGATAGGGCTGTAGCTATAATTTCCCAGCTATAAACTGAGTACATAATCATAGTTAATGATCCAGCTAGTAGTAAGATTCTCCACCAAGGTATGTTCAGTTTTTCTGTAATCCAGTAAAGATCTTTGAAGAGATAGTAAGCTGCTATGTAGATTAATAATGTATTGATGATGTAAAAGCTAAAAGCTGGATTTGGATCAAGGTTTGATAGAATGTATGTAATGTATATTATAATGCTTGTAAGAAGTGGTTGGGTTATTACGTAGTTAATGTATGGTATTTTATTATTTGATATGCTTTGTGCTATCGAGACTATGTCACTGTAGATGTTAAATGGTGTGAGATTTAAGTTGCTTGGTAAGTGTATTATGAAACTAAATGTTATTATCATCATTGCAAAAAGTATTATGTATTCTTCTTCTACTCTTTGTGCTAATGCTTTCTGTATATTAAATTCCATTGGTAGTTGAATTTCTCCTTTTAGAAGTTTTATTATAATGTTTTTATGCCATTTTAGAATGTCCGATATCCTGAATGTATATGTTAATTCTATGAGTATAACTAGTAATGAACCTAAAATTACGTATGCTATTGGAGAAATCATAACGGCGTAAAAACTGTAGAGTGTGTGATTTCCTAATATGTATACTGTGGTGTATCCTAATAATGGAAATATAAACCAAAATGTTGGTATTATTAGATTCTTATTGTTAATCTTAGATGTTATGAATGGTGCTAGAAATATTAGAATTAAAGTTATGAGGTATACTCCGCTGTTTAGTGTGGCACTCATTGTTGGGTTAAAATGAAGATAGAATGGGTTTTCGTTGATTAACCATCCCCATGGTGTTGATGTAGGTGGTCCGTTTGGTGGTCTTGATGATAGATGCCATGAAATTGCACCGTAGACATTAGAGTTTAACCATTGTTGTAATCCTAAGTAATATATTATTGGTAAGTTCATAATAAACCAAAGTAATAATGGCATGTATAACGAAACGAGGAGCGCATCTCGTATTGTTTTTCCTTTCAATCTCATGGCAACATATAAGGCTGGTATTAGAAATATGCCGCTCATTTTTATTGATATTGCAAGTCCTATCATGATAGATGAAAAAATATAGCGATTATTTATTGCAAAATATAATGATAGTATTGAGAAAAATGCTAATCCAATGTCGAGCAATGCAATTGCTGTCATATTAATCATTATTGCATCAAAGAATGGTGGTATAAGTGTCAGTATTATTGCTAATATTCTTGCTATAGGATTCATTAACATTTTTGTGAGTTGCAAGACAATAAGAAATGCGATTATTATTGAACTGATACCCATTATAAGACTTGGTATTCTCCAATTTAGTGGATTATCCCCCAAAGCCATCATAGACGCTCCTAATAGGTATTTAAAAAGTGGTGGATGTTCATAGTTCATATAATACTCAATACTTGAGACATCCGGATATGGATAACCACTTTGAATAAAAACTATGCCAGGTAATGATAAAAATGCGTTTATGCTTTCATTTTCAGGTATTTTTATACCTATTCCTGGAAATTGTGTGTAGATCTTCGTTATGTTACCATGTAGTGTACTAGTTATGTTTTGGACTGCTATTTCATTATTTTGCTCTTCTGATGTATTAGAGAAAACAATAGTGTAATAGGCATATCCCTGTGCATCTATATATTTAGGTTGTAATCCAAAAATTGTGCGAAGAATATTTCTTGCTGAATTTACATACCAGACTTCATCACTCACATATTCTCTCATATTATTATCAGAAGCAAGTTCGTACGTTCGATAAGTATAAATTATTATTAATAATAAAAAGATTATTACAATTATATACCGTGTGTATCGTGATAATAATTGCATTCCAATTCTCATGAATATATGTTATGCGTGCCTAAATATTAATCTAAAGATTAGAACGTTACTAAAGAGTTTTGAGTTCCATGAGTTAAGTAAGCTTGGAGTTTACTCTCGTGTATACGGTTTACCGAGCGCTGCTGGTGGTTTAGCTTTTCCAGCATATCCAGCTACTACTAATAATGTTGCTATGTAAGGAAGAGCGCTGAGAAATTGGTCTGGTATTATTCCGCTAGGTATTGAGAGTGAGAGGGCATAAAGAAAGCCAAATATGAAGCCCCCGGCTATAAGTCTTAATGGGTTCCAGTTAGAGAATACTACTAATGCAAGGGCTATGAATCCTCTACCGCCTGCTATATCCCGTGTATATTGGTTTAGCCAATCTATTCCCATAAATATTCCTCCCATAGTCGCTAATGTAGCTCCTATGATTGTTGCAATTGTTCTTATTCTATATATGTTTATACCTGCTGATTCTGCAACTTCAGGATTTTCTCCTACAGCCTTAACTCTTAAACCGATTGATGTGTATTTAAAAACGTACCACGTTAGTATGCTAAGAAATATTGTTAGAGGAATTAATGGACTTACGCCCCATAATTTTGGCATCATAGATGATGGCGGTAAGTATGGACTATTAGCAAATGTACCCCACGTGAAGTAAAGTACTATTACACCGAATCCATAAGCAAAGAGATTTAGTCCGATTCCTGTTACGATTTGATCGCCTTTTAAGTAAATAACTATTATTGCATATATTATACCTGATATTATGCCAGTTAATATTCCTGCTAATAGTGCGATCACAACATTACCTGAAAATATACCAAAAAATACTGATGAAAGCGCACCTAGTATTATTAATCCTTCAAGACCTATGTTAACAATTCCTGAGCGTTCTGCTATTATTTCACCTAGTGCTGCTATTGTTATTGGTGTCATGAATTTAAGCATGTTTAAATAAAAAACTGGTGAGAAAAATATCGATGTAATGTCTATTGGCATTATGATTTCCTCCACTTTTTGATTAAACTTATCATTGATGGTATTGCAGAGAACATTATTATAACACCTTGTACCGCTATACCTAATTCCAATGGTACTCCTGTCTTTCCTCCTACAGAAGTAATGGCTTGCACGTTTACAATTCCTGACTTAAGCATGGCAAAGAATAATGATGATAGTATTATTCCTATTGGATGATTTTTACCTATTAATGATACAGCGATTCCATCAAAACCTAAATTTTTGACTATATTGAGACCGGTGTCGAGATTACCAAATCGTCCTAATACTTCTAATGAACCAGCTAAACCAGCAGTGCCACCGCTTAAGAACATTGCAATTATTATTGTTTTTTTCACATTTATACCACCATATTCACTTGCTGAAGGGTTTATTCCTACTGTTCTTATATTATATCCAATAACAGTCCTCCAAAGGATTATGTAAAACAATAATGCTACTAGCAAAGAAATAAAGAATGTGTATGATAATGTTGTACCAGTATATAATGGTGGTATTTTTGCAGAGTCGCTAATTGTTGGAGTCTCGTATGGTCTTGACGGATTATAAAAGTAATAGGTTGTAAGGTAGTTTACTAAGTAGAATGCAACCCAATTTAACATTATCGTGGAAATAACTTCATTGACACCTCGTGAAACTCGTAACCAACCTGAAATTACTCCATAAAAACCACCTGATAATATTGAAGCAAAAAGTATGATTACAGGATGAAGTATTATAGGAAATTTTAAATAATAACCTATAATGACTGTTGTAAATGCTCCTAAATACATTTGACCCTCAGCACCTATGTTGAAAAGTGATGCTCGTGCAGCGATCGCAAATGATAATCCTGTAAGGATGAGTGGTGTCATATAACTAAGTGTGTTAAGTGTTAAACTAGTGTTTCCAAATGCGCCTAAAAGCATGCCTTCATAAAATAATAATGGGCTAAAACCTGCAAAATAAATTATTACACCACCCACAAGAAACCCAGCTAATAATGATATTAAAGATTCAAGTAATAATTGTAAGTAAGAACGACTCTCAGGAAAGTGTTTAGTTATAATATCTAAGACTGATTTACTTGTTTGTTTCACCTCTTAATCCCACCCATTAGAAGCCCCAATTTTTCTTCAGTTATTTCGTTTGGATTAACTATATCTAAAAAGCGTCCATCATACATTATGGCCATCCGATCACTCAAAGATAAAACTTCATCTAAATCGGCAGATACTAATAAAATAGCTTTTCCTTGGTTTCTCATTTCAATAAGAAGATTTCTTATATATTCTGTGGCTGCTATATCAAGCCCTAGCGTGGGTTGAGAGGCAATAATCACGGAAGGATTCTTCATAAGTTCACGACCAACTATTAATTTTTGTTGCATACCGCCACTTAAATGTTTTGCTAAAATTTTTAGGTTTGATATATCAATGTTAAATTCCTCAGCTATTTTCTTAGCCCACATATTAATTTGTCGGGTTTGTAATAAACCAAGTTTATTTGAAAATTTAGTTTGTAATCCTAAAATAGAATTCTCGTTAAATTGTAAATCAAGAACAAGTCCTCTTTTATGCCTATCTTCAGGTATATGTGCTAATCCCATTTCATAGAGTTTTATAGGATTATATCTTGTTATTTTTTCTCCCTTTAAATATATATCACCCTTTAAAGGTTTTCTAAGTCCTGTTATTGCCTCTACTAATTCGCTCTGACCATTACCTTCTATTCCTGCTATACCAAAAATTTCACCACTATTGACTGTAAAAGAAACACCTTTTACTATTATTTTACCTTGATCATTACTAACATGAAGATCGACAACTTTGAGCACAGGTTCTATATTATTACTAACTTTTTTACTGCTAGGCCTTAAAATTTCGTGACCAACCATCATGACTGCCAACGTCTCGGCAGTAACATTATTTGTCTCTGCAACACCAACAACGCGTCCTTTACGCAGTACTGTTATTCTGTCAGTAATTTCTAATACTTCTTTTAACTTATGAGAGATAAATATTATTGTTTTTCCTTGTGCTTTTAATTGTCTGAGAAACTTAAATAATTCACGAGTTTCTAAAGGAGTTAAAACTGATGTTGGTTCATCTAAAATTATTATATCAACACCTCTATACAGTAATTTCAATATTTCAATTCGTTGCCTAACACCTATTGGCAAAGACTCTACTGTAGCATTGAGATCAACTTTAAGCCCTGTCTTAGTCATTAAATCTTCAAGCCTATTATACACATCTTTACGATCAAGAATAATACCATTCTTAACTGGTTCATAACCTAATATTATATTATCAAGAGCTGTAAAAGTTGGTATAAGCATGAAATGCTGATGAACCATGCCAATGCCTTCTTTCATAGCATCTCTAGGAGAATTAAAGCGCACCAATTTATTCCTGATATAAATAATTCCCTGTGTAGGTGTTATTTTTCCAAATAATATATTCATTAATGTAGTTTTTCCAGCACCATTTTCGCCTAAAAGACCATGAATCTCACCATAACGAACATTAAAGTCAACACCTCTAAGAGCAATAACTCCACCAGAATAAATTTTTACAATATTTTTCATTTCAATAATATATTCTGACATTTCTATCACAAAAATAAAAAAAAGATATTTAAATTAACCTGTTGCCCCATAACGAGTTCTAATCGCCTGTATTTCATCGTGTGTTGTCGGAAGAGGTATGCTTATTTGGCCGGATTTAATTTTAGCTTCTAAATCACTAATTGTCTGCCACACGTTAGGAGGTGTTGAATTTCTCATCTGATCATATTTTGCAATAATATTTTCAGGCGTATCAGGCAAACTCGCACCCAATTCTTTAGCAATGTTTATGAATTGCACTAGATCATTTCTATCACTCATTTTTACGCCTCCTTCTTTAAGACCTAAAAATTGTATTCCTCCGGTAAAGTTACCGTAAACTACATCTCTTATTGCATAATAAACACCATTATCAACTCGTTTCATCATACTAGCGATTACGAAGCCAGGATGTATCCAATCCTGATCAGCATCAACACCAATGCCAAAAGGTGGACCAAATTGTTTTCCATGTTGAACACCATAATCATACACAGCATCTAGCATGCCTTTACCAGTAAGACCCGCAACATTATATACAACATCAACACCTTGTGCTAAAAATCCTTCCGTTACAGCACGTCCAGTAGCAGCGTCCGTGAATGTATTAGTGTACTTGTAAAGAATCGTGATTTTTTTATGAGTAAGATTAGCAGCATAGTTTATACCCCAATAGTAGCCAGCTTCAAACCTCCAGAGTACAGGGATTTCAATACCTAACACAACGCCCACTTTATTAGTTTGTGTTATTAATCCTGCTAATGCTCCAACCAAAGCTGAACCCTCATTTTCTTTAAATAAAATAGATCTAACATTAGGCTTATTTACAATTGAATCTATTATAGCAAATTTTTGGTTTGGAAACTCTGAAGCTGTTTGATTAAGAGCATCAGTCATTAAAAACCCTATGCATATTATTAATGCGTAATCACCAGAGCTTGCAAGCTGTCTTAAATTAGGTATGTAATCTGCTTGGGACTTAGATTGTAAATATGTTATAATTACGTTAAAATCACGTCTAGCTCTTTCAGCGCCAAGCCATGCCATATCATTAAAACTTAAATCACCTCTTCCACCTATATCAAAAATAACACCAATTTTTATTGGCTTCTTAGTCTGCGTTGTGGTAGTTGTTGTGGTGGTTATTGTGGTAGTAGTTGTGGTGGTTGTAGTAGTTGCTGGTGATGGAAATTGTGCTACATAAATTGCAGCAGCAATAGCTATTATTACTATTATAATAATTATTGTGCTCGTTATTTTAGAGATTGCAACATTTCTCATCGTTGCTCGACTAGTCTGTGGGATTAAAGGGTAATAAAGATTTCTCTTTAACAACGATTATAAGACTCGTAGTTATTCATAGAAATAAAAATATGAATTTTAAAATACATTAAGTTATCATTTAGTACTATTATGGTGCCGGGGCCGAGATTTGAACTCGGGGAGACCGGATTTCTCATGGTGGACGCCGCACCCCCTTTATAACATTATGAGTCCGGCGCCCTGGCCAGGTTTCCCGGTATTTTTCCTCTAGGCGACCCCGGCACTATAAATTAATAAATAATGCATAGTATAAATCTTTTTTTAGAAAACTAGGATCAAGAATAAGAATAATTAAGGCGTCAAAAATAATAACGATGAAATACTTCCTCTGTGGAGTGAATTGATATGGGATTTCGTGATTTAAGTAAAGAGATGTTCATGGTATTCATTTTTCTATCTCTTGTTTCACTTTTTGCTGATATGACTTATGAGGGAGCTAGGTCGATTTTTGGTTCGTATATGGAGGTTCTTGGAGCAACAGCGTTATTTGCTAGTTTGGCTAGTGTTGGTGAGTTTTTGGGGTATATTATGAGGTTTGTTAGTGGTGTTATTGCTGGTCATTTAAGGTCAAGTAGAAGTTATTGGGGATTAACCTTTACGGGTTATGTATTAAACTTAGTTGCTGTTCCATTGCTAGCTTTTTCTGGCCAGTGGCAAATAGCCATAATTCTTATTTTTCTCGAAAGGATGGGTAAGGGATTAAGAACGCCGACTAGGGATGTCATACTAGCTGAAGTGACTGAGAAAATTGGTAGGGGTAAAGCTTTTGGGCTTCATGAAGCTTTGGATCAAGTTGGAGCAGTATTGGGTCCTTTTATTGTTTCGTTGTCACTTTACGTGACTGGTTCAAGTTATCTTGTTGCATTCTTATTATTGGCATTTCCTGCTATTGCTTCCATTATTTTTCTTTTTAATGCGTACATGAAGTATCCAAATGTGAGGGCTGCAGAGAAGGCTGTCTCGATTTTTAAAAGTGGATCAACTCTCAATGATGTTTTTTGGTTGTATACAATATCCATGTCGCTTGTTGCTCTTGGATTTATACATTGGATTAATGTTTCGTATTATTTTAAAGCAGAGGGTGTTGTTCCAGATTACATGATTGCTGTAATGTATCTTATTGCGATGCTTGTTGATGGTCTCTTAGCTTTTCCAATGGGGTTAATGTATGATAGATTTGGAATCCTTTCTCTCCTTTTAACACCGTTATTTTCAGTTTTAGTTGTTCCATTACTTCTCATGAATACATTTGTTTCGGCTTTGTTTGCTAGTATTTTCTGGGGTATAGTCATGGGTATTTATGAGAGTACTGCACGAGCTGCAATTGCTGATGTTGTGCCATCAGAAGGAAGAGCCTATGGTTATGGCATATTCGGTACATTTTATGGTGTGACATGGATGCTTGGGTCGATAATTTATGGATATCTATATGAGAATTTTGTTCAATACATGACTTTGTTTGCTATAATTATTGAATCGTTAGCATTTATTATTCTAATAATTGCAGTAAAAAGATTTAAAGGATCAAAGAGTAAACAGATTTATGTCAAGTAAGAGGGTTGCCATTGTTTTATTTTCTGGAGGGTTAGATTCTACCGTAGCTCTTTGGTGGGCTTTAAAGAAAAATTTCTACGTTATTCCTTTAATGATCGATACAGGTAGTCGGGTTGAAGGTGAGAGAAAGTATGCTATAACAATATTGAATATGGCTGGTGTTAAAAATTTTATAAACGTTAATTTAGACTTTGTGAAAGATTTATTTGACCTCAGTTTGAATGGCATTATTCCCTATGATTTAAATACTGTAAGATCTCCTGCTTATATACCTGCTAAAAATTTGATGTTCTACTCTATTGCAACTTACTATGCAGAAATCTATAATGCGAAATATATTATTGGTGGTCATAATGCTGATGATAGTAATTATTTTCTTGATGCCACTCCCAGGTTCTTTCGATTTTTGAATAAGATTATCAATATGGGAACGTTTGCTAAGAGTAAAATAAAGATTGTTCAGCCACTAATTAAGTTGTCAAAAGCTGATGTTGTGAAAATGGGTGCAAAGTTAGGAGCTCCATTAGATATCACATGGAGTTGTCAAAAGAATGGTGATATTCAATGTGGAGTATGTGGAGCATGTGAGCTTAGAAGAAAAGCGTTTAGAGATGCAAATATACCGGATTTAACTAAATATAGAATTTATTAATTTTTATTTTTATATCTTAAAAATCATTATCATGAAAAATATGCTAAGAATTTTAAAGTAATATCTAGTATTTTTAGAAACATTTATATCTAAAAAGATTGTAATAAAAAAGTGGATCTAATCATGTCTTTGTTTAGTAATGATGCTTTAAATGAAATTAAGAAGAGATTAAAAGTATGGGAGGAAGAAACTATAAAAAATGACCTTGTTAAATATCCTGAACGTCTTCCTGAGTTTAAGAATATATCAGGTATAGTATTAAAGCGATTCTATACGCCAATTGACATTGAAAATTATGATTATTTTGAAAAATTGGGCTTTCCGGGAGAATATCCTTTCACGCGGGGAATACATGCGACCATGTATCGTGGAAGAATTTGGACTATGAGAATGTTTTCAGGTTATGGTAGTCCGGAGTATACTAATGAAAGGTTGAAATTCTTATTGAAGCATGGTGAGACTGGGTTAAGCTTGGCTTTTGATTTCCCCACACTTTTAGGTCTCGATGCAGATGATCCACTGTCTCATGGAGAGGTGGGAGTTGTGGGTGTATCTGTTAGTTCTTTAAAGGATATGGAGGTTATTTTTGATGGCATTCCTATGGATCAAGTTACTACTAACATGACTATTAATCCACCTGCTCCCATTCTGCTTTCATTTTATATAGTGGCTGCCGAAAAGCAGGGTGTGAAGCCTGATCAAATTGGTGGAACAACTCAAAATGATAACCTTAAAGAGTTTTTTGCACAGAAAAGCTATGTATTTCCTCCAGAAGCAGGTTTAAAAATTAGTCTTGATGTGATTGAATATAGTGCCAAATATTTGCCAAAGTGGAATCCGATAAGCATAAGTGGTTATCACATAAGAGAGGCAGGAGGTACTGCTCTTCAAGAATTGGCATTTACTATTGCTGATGGTATTGAATATGTGCGTGCAGGTATAGAGAGAGGTATGGATGTTGATCTGTTTGCCCCTAGGTTAAGTTTCTTCTTTGCTGCAGGGACTGACCTGTTCGAGGAAGTTGCCAAGTTTAGGGCTGCGAGAAGAATGTGGGCGAAAATAATGAAAGAACGATTTAACGCTAAGAAGCCAAGAAGTATGTGGATGAGATTTCATACTCAAACATCTGGTGTTGCGCTTACTGCTCAGCAACCAGAAAATAATATTGTTAGAGTTGCAATACAAGCCTTGGCTGCAGTTCTTGGAGGAACACAAAGTTTACATACAAACTCATTTGATGAAGCATGGGCTTTACCTTCCGAGAAGGCTGCAAAGATTGCCTTGAGAACACAACAAATACTAGCTTATGAATCTGGTGCTGCTGATGTTGTGGATCCTTTAGCGGGTAGTTATTATGTTGAATGGTTGACAGATAAAATGGAAGAGGAGGCATGGAAAATTATAGATCGTGTAGAAAAGGTTGGTGGTATGGTGGAGGCTATTAAGAGAGGTATTCCACAGCGTGAAATAAATGATAGTGCTTATAAATTCCAGAAAGATGTTGAGGAGAAGCGAAGAGTTATTGTTGGTGTTAATGAGTTCGTTGAGGAAGAAAAGTTAGAAATACCACTACTTAGGTTTAATCAAGAAGAAGTGGAAAAGCATCAGATCGCGAGGTTAAGAAAAGTAAAGGAGACGCGAAATAAGGCTTCGGTTGAGTGGAGTTTAAAAGAGTTGAAATCTGCTGCTCAGAAAAATGAGAATATAATGCCGTATGTTATTAAAGCTGTTAGAGTTTATGCTACTTTAGGTGAGATTATGGGTACATTAAAGGAGGTTTATGGAGAATGGGTGGAAACACCTCTCTTTTAAGCACTCAAACTGAGTTGGCTCCTAAACGTCGTATTAAAGTATTGGTTGCTAAGCTAGGTTTAGATGGTCATGATAGAGGCGCTAAGGTAGTTGCTAGAGCATTGAAAGATGCTGGTATGGAGGTTGTGTATACTGGAATTAGACAAACACCTGAGCAGGTTGTAAATGCAGCAATCCAAGAGGATGTCGATGCTATAGGTATAAGTATATTGAGTGGTGCTCACATGGCATTGATACCAAGAGTTATGCAGTTGTTGAAAGAAAAAGGAATCGATGATATTTTAGTTACTGTCGGTGGCACGATACCAACTGATGATATAATAAAGTTAAAGAGTATGGGTGTTGCTGAAGTTTTCATACCTGGTACACCTCTTTCAGAAATTATAGAGTTTATTAAAAACAATGTTAAAAGAAAACGATAAGAATTCTCTTATTTAGTCTGCTAATATTTTCTAAATAAGCTTATAAGATTCCAGTTTTTATGTGAGTATGATGTGATTATGGTGAATGATCTGATAGTATCTGCTCTCAAGGGTGATCAGAGGTCTATAGCTAGGATAGCGTCCGAGGTTGAATATTTTAATCCCTCTAGTTCTGAAATCTTACTTGAACTCATGAAAATGAGCGGCCGTTCTCATGTAATAGGCATTACCGGCGCTCCTGGGAGTGGCAAAAGCACATTAATTGCTAGACTAATAGATGAGTTCAGGAGTAAAGATTTGAAAGTTGCTGTGATTGCTGTTGATCCTTCTAGTCCTTTTAGTCAGGGCGCATTGATGGGTAATAGAATAAGGATGCAAAAACATGCTACCGATCCAAAGGTGTTCATAAGGAGTTTAGCTACACGAGGATATAGAGGTGGTATTTCTGCTGCAGCATTAGCTTTGGTTGAAGTTTTTGATGGATTAGGTTATGATAAAATTCTTATAGAAACCGTTGGTGTTGGACAGACAGATGTCGATATAATGTATGCTGCTCATACTATAGTAGTACTCGTAAATCCAGGTACTGGAGATGAAATACAAGCATTGAAGGCTGGAATAATGGAAATTGGTGATATATATGTCATAAGTAAGTCTGATAAGCCAGAAGCCGAAGATGCGTTTAAACAAGTTTTATTCGGGATAGAAGGCGGTATTCTTGGACGAGGATTCGACTGGAAACCGGCAGTACTTAAAGTATCAGCAATGACTGGGCAAGGTGTTAAAGAGTTAGCTGATAAGATTGATGAACATTTAAAATATGTAAAAAAGAGTGATAAATTTTATCAACAAATAAAAAGTAGAAGATTACAGACTTTTAAATCATCTTTAAGTTGGTTTATCGAAAATAAACTGGAGGAATCATTAAAAAGTAATGTTGATCTTAATGACATAATAGAGCAAGTAAAGAATGGTAAAGAATCCCCTTACGATGCAGTACTAAAAATTGTTAAAAAGCTTTTCTAATTGATACCTTATATTTAAATGCTCTTAACGGTGATAATTCCATATGAAAATACCCAACTGGATTAAGAAACCAAAGTATGAAAACAGTATTATCATTTTACCTGCAACCATTTGTGACATACTTAATGTGAAAGCGTTGCCTAATAGACCTCGTCTACAACGCAAGTTAGACAATATTGATATTGATAATGTTAACAAGGTTGTATTATATGTTGTAGATTCATTCGGTTATAATTTGTTCAATAGTATGAAGATAGAACTCAGAAAACTCGGTTTTCCATCTTATCTTTTCAGTCCTCTTTTATCAGTTTTTCCATCAACTACAACAGCCGCTGTCACAACTCTCATGACAGGTTATACACCTCAAGAGCATGGATTAATTGGTTATATATTATTTCTTAAAGAATATGGTACTATAGTTGATATGATCAGATTATCACCTGTTCATAGTAAGGGTAATAATGCTTTGATAGATTTTGGGCTCGATCCTCAAAAATTTCTTGGTGTAAATACTCTACATAAGATTCTTACTGATCAGGATATTGAGAATTATATATTCATTAAGAAAATTTACAAAGATTCAGGTCTCTCTAAACTACTACATACTAGTGGTCAAATTATCACACACATTTCATTATCTGATCTATACGTACAACTTAGGAAGATACTTGAGAGTAAAAAAGGTAAAACGGGATACTTTTATATGTACTGGGATGGTGTAGATTCTCTTTCACACCAATATACTGCAATGTCAGAAGAAAATAAGGCAGAAATACTTAATGTATTTTTGATGTTTAAGGAAGAAGTGATCAATAAGCTTGATCCTGAAGTGGCCAAAGAGACATTAATCATCATTGTAGGTGATCATGGTCAGAGTTATGTAGATAAATCCAACCTTGTCATAACTAATACTCATCAGAGATTATTAAGTATGCTTAACTTACCACCAACAGGTGAGACAAGAGCATCCTACCTATATGTTAAGGACGGAATGGAAGATGATATAATAAATTATTTTGAACAAAACTTTTCCGATCGTTTTTACATAATGCGATCCAAAGATGCACTAAAAGAAGGATTCTTTGGTATTGGCACTCCTAAAGAAGGTTTAATGGATCGCATCGGTGATTTAATAGTTTTACCTAAACCTGGTAATGGTATAATTCACCTTTATGAACAAAAAGAACTTGAATGGGAACGTAGAGGATCACATGGAGGTTTAACATCAGATGAAATGAACGTAACACTAATGATATCAAAAATTTCAGAATTACAAAATAAAAAGTAATCTATAAAAGCACATTAATAATCTAATTAAAATTTCAGAAACCACTCTCTCTCCAGTTTAGAAATAATTTTCTCTCTTTTGTTATCAAGGAAATTTAGTGAAAGAGTTCGCTTTCATCGTAACTAATGGTCACTTTTAATGATTGTTATTTACTTTGTCTCATCACTTCTTCTTAACTCCCTATGCCTAGGTTAGAAAGTGTGTTCTCAGCCACGGTAGTCTTTGCATGTCATGTTAAAGTTTAAGCGTTCTGTTCTATAAACAGTTGTGTAAGAAAATTTTATCATGACAAGTTGAGACTACCCTCAGCCACGGCATGGGGGTTTTCATTAAGTGCTTTTCCTTAAGACTGAACTAGGTTTGCTAAGAAGGGATTGCTGATTTATGATGTTATAAAGCCTTAAGGTTTGTTTTCAACGTTAAAGGATACTACTAATTCTGAGGAATGAGAAAATTATGAGGAAGAAGGGTTTTGATGAGCATATGGCATCAGCCTATTTAATAACTAAGAAAAGATTAGAAATAATTAAAAAATAACGAATAGTTACATAAAAATGTTATAGACAATTTTATAAATCAGTGTAATACATAAGAATTAGGTGAGATAATGCCTTCACACGGAAGTTTAACCAAGGCTGGCAAAGTTAGATCAGCTACACCCAAAATACCTCCTAAACCAAAGGGTAAAACTATCCCTCGTACAAGGAACAGAGTACGTTACTTTAAGAGATTTATATATCCTACACTAGCTGCTGAAAGTACAGTACCCGAAACTGAAGTATAAACTTTTATCTTCGCATGCTTTGTTGCATAATTCGTGCGTGAACTCACGGAGCACACCAAAAACTTTATCACAAACAAACACACTTAATACCATATGGCAAACATGAACTGGAGCCAGTACAACAAAAAACTCATAAAAAGAGGAGAAATCCTCCTCGACTTCACAACACTCAAAAACTGGAAAAAAGAACTCAAAAAAATGAACAAAAACAAAAGAGGAAAACCATACAAATACCCAAACACACTCATCACACTCATCGCACTCATCAGAATACTCTACCACCTACCATACAGGGAAACACAAGGATTCATCAAAGCACTCACAAAACACATAAAAGAACTAAGA
>JBMFIF010000014.1:0-32915 GCA_049976445.1 Thermoprotei archaeon
AAGTATTCAAAGATATTCACCGACACCTCACCACAAGTAGTACCGCAAACTCACATAAAGCTTATGTGGACAGTCTCCAACAAAGCATAGTAAAAAATAAATACTTTGCAACTAATAACTTGTTTGAGTTGCTATGAAAACATACGCAATAAGTCGTATTGCAATAGTTATAATAATTATTGCAATAATAATTCTTGGGACAGCAACCGCATTTTTACTATCACAACGACCATCACAGACAACTACTACATCTACTACTATAACCACATCTACTATTACAACAACACCTATACAAACTACCACAACCACTACTTTACCATCACAAGTACCAAACCCAGATACATTAATAGTAGAAGATATAGGCGAACCGCAATATATTGATCCAGCAGTAGATTATGAAACTGTTGGTGCAGAGATTATCACTAATGTTTATGAAACGTTGGTATGGTATAATGGAACAAATTCATCACAAATTGTTCCATGGCTTGCTGAGAGGTGGGAAGTTTCTAATAATGGTATGAGTTATACTTTTTACCTGCGAAAGGGTATTAAGTTCCAGGATGGGACACCATTCAACGCCACAGCAGTAAAATACTCATTAGAACGTGCGATAATAATTGGTGATCCCGATGGTCCAGCCTGGATGCTTGGTGTGATTCGTGGTGCTGAGGCTTTGCTGGAGAAGATTTGGAACGGTAATGCTACGCAGGCTGATGTCGATGCATGGAGAGCACAAAAACCAATAGAAATACTAGACACATACACAGTAAGAATAAACCTAGACAGACCATACGCTCCTTTTCTTGCTCTCATGGCATTTAATTTAGGTGCTGGTATTGTATCACCAACCTATGTTGAAGCGCATGGAGGTGTACAGATAGGAAAGCAAAATGATTGGATGAATAGGCATGCAGAAGCTGGTACAGGACCGTTTAAAGTAATATCATGGGAGAGCGGAGTAATAACCCTAGAAGCTAATCCTAATTATTGGGGGGGACCAAATAATATAAAGCCTAAGCTAAAATATGTCATAAGAAAGACTGTCGATGATATGAACACACGCATTCTTGACTTTTTACAAGGTTCAGCTGATATTGTTAATATACCATCTGATTATTGGAACCAATTTATAGATATGAATAAATGGCTAACTAATCATGAAGTGGTGAGTATTAAAAGTGGTGTTCGTGCTATTGGTCCTTTAGAAACGTTCGTAGTAAACTATATTGGTCTTAATCAAAGGATTAAGGATACTAGTGGGAAGTTATTAGATTTTCAACCATTTCAGGATAAACGTGTAAGGATGGCTTTTGCGTATGCTTTTGATTATGATACTTATATAAAGGATGTTATAAAGGGTGCTGGTATTAGATTAAATGGTCCTATACCTAAAGGAATGTTTGGTTATGATCCGACAATACCTTTATATACGTACAACCTGACTAAAGCAAAAGAACTTTTATTAGAAGCCGGTAAAGATCTAGGCTTCAGCCCTGAGAATCCAAAACAATTAACGATATACTACAATTCAGGAAATACAGTAAGAGAAAAGGTTGCGCTTCTGTTAGCTAGTACTATTAATAGTTTGAACGTAGGATTAAGTATAAGCGTTATACCATTAGCATGGTCTCAGTATTTGGGTTTAGTAAGAAAAGGTATGGTTCCTATGTATGTTCTTGGTTGGGCTCCAGATTATATTGATCCAGATGATTATGTAACTCCATTTGGCCATATTGGACTTGGCACTATTGCGAAACGTGTTAGTTATAATAATACTCGGGTTATGAGACTTGTGGAGCAACAATCTGTTGAAATAGACCCAGTAAAAAGAGCACAAATATTAAGCGAGATAGTAAGAATTATGCATGATGATTATGCCTATATATGGTTAGATCAGCCTGTTGACATACATTTTGAACGAACATGGGTACATGGATGGTTCTGGAATCCAGCTATAGATGTAAGCTATTATGCAACGGTCTACAAAAGTTAATAGAAACGAATAGTAATTATAAAATTTTATTTTTTATTTTTATTAAATATTTTTAGATACATTTTAACACAAATTGGGTATTGCTATTTTATTTATTATGTAATGAAGTGTATGTAATACTTATATATTTGATTAATTATAACATATGTGATAATTATGTCGGAAAGTTATGTATATCCAAATGTATTGGTTTCTACACAATGGGTAGATGAGCATAAGCATGATCCTAATGTACGGATTGTTGAAGTTGATTATGATCCACAAACAGCATATTACCAGGGACATATTGAAGGCGCTGTGTTATTCGATTGGAAACAAGATATAAATGATAAGATTGAGAGAAATATTATAAGCAAGGAGGGGTTTGAGGCTCTTCTTAGCAGGAATAGTATAAGTAATGATACTACTGTTATTCTATATGGTGACTTCAATAATTGGTTTGCAGCATTTGCATTTTGGATTTTTAAGTATTATGGCCATGATGATGTTAGATTAATGAATGGTGGCAGAAAAAATGGATTAGTGAGGAAAGGAAATTAGTAAGGGACGTTCCTAAGTATCCTCCTGTAACATATGTAGTTAAAAAGATAAATTATGAGTATCGTATACTATTACCTGATGTAAGAGTAAGAATTGGTAATCCTCATACAGTATTAGTTGATGTAAGATCACCTGACGAATTTTCAGGAAGGGTAACGGCTCCTCCTGAATATCCAACTGAACATGCACAGAGAGGGGGTCATATTCCAGGGGCCATTAATATTCCTTGGAGCAAAGCTTTAAACGATGATGGAACGTTCAAGAGTGTACAAGAACTTAGAAAATTATACGAATCACTTGGCATAACTCCAGATAAAGAAATAGTGACCTATTGTAGGATCGGTGAAAGATCATCAGTTACATGGTTTGTACTAAAGTATCTATTAGGATATCCTAAAGTAAGAAACTATGATGGATCATGGACTGAGTGGGGTAATGTGATAGGTTTACCGATTGAGAAGTAAATTATCCACTTTTATATTTAAAGTAATTTTTCATAATCATGATGGTGTGATGTTTATGATAATATAGGTGATTATTTGATGAGCGAGAAAATTCACATAAATGACCAATTCAATGGATGTGATTTTCCGTTAAATTTTAAGTATGATATAAAAAATAATGTGTGGGTTCATTTAATAGAAAATAATTTTGTGGAAATAGGACTATTACCAATAACTCAGTTTATTATGGGTAAAATAGTGAGCATCAAATCTAAGCCAAAAGGATGTAATATTTATCAGAATGAACCGCTCTTATCTGTTGAGTCAAAAAAGTTCTTAGGTTATGTTTATTCACCTCTCACAGGAACCATAGTGGAGGTAAATCAAAAGATTGTCGAGATGCCATGGATAGTACAAACTACGAATTATGAAAATTCTTGGATAATTAAAATGAGTTTAAGTAAACCGGAAGAAATACTGCTGCTAAATAATAGCACAGATGCTATAAAATATTATAAAGATTTGATCAAAATGAAAAGTATTGTTTGCTTTAAGACACCACCTGATTTTGTTTATCCTGCGATTGGTATTGAATGTAGTCAAGTGATCATGATTCTTTCTGATATTGTCTCTCAATTACCTTTAGGTGCAACAATACATATAGTTGCCGATTATAATCCAGGATCCGAGAAAGATCTTTTAGAATGGGAAAGGATAACAGGTAATAAGGTCTTAGAAGTTTACATAGAAAAAGTAACTACAAAAGGTATAATACATGGATTAATACAAAGGATTCATTAATAGACACTTTTTATTCATGTAAAAAATTTGATGTACGGAATATATTAAAGAAGATTGGAATAAAAAGTGAAGATATTTTAGTTTAACGTTTACGCGATAAAAATATTAGTACGCTTATTACCACTATGATAATAACAATTACTATAATATATAATGTATTAGATTGTTGAATCTGTGAAGCAGTCTGAGTTATAGTTGGTGATGTTGGAGAGGATGGTGCTCCTACTATTAAGGTTATCGTTGCTGTGTTACCTGGAAAGCTATCTGGCCCTGAACCAACTAAATGTATCGTTACTGTATACGTTCCTCTAGGAGTGTTAGATGATGTCTTTATTATGAGATGGGCTGTTCCTTGATAACCATTATTATAAGGTATTTCTGATGGTGAGAATGAAGCGTTAGTATTGGGGGGTAATCCTGTTGCACTAAATTTTTCTGTTCCATAGTTTATGTTTAATGTTGTAGATACTGAAATTGTGATATTAGCTGATTCTCCTGGTTCAATAGTTATAGTTGCTGGATTAGGATCTAATTTTGCGCAAAATGCTTGGACTGAGATCGCAGATAATATGAGAATTTGTGACAGAAGAAGTAGAGTAAGAAGCGTTAAGCGTATGAAAAACAGAGAATGATTATTTAATTTTTGTTTGATCATAATTATAAATTCTGTTAGATTTAATATAAGTTTGATTTATATAATGTTTTTCTTATGTTAAACTTGAATATATTATTTTTGTTATATTTTTTATAATATTTTATTTATGCGTGTTTAATATTTTATAGCAATATTTTATAGCAAAAGGTAATGAAGGATCTTTACGTTTATATAGTTTATGGGTGTCTTGTTTTTAGGTATTATGGAGTATGATGTAGTGGTAGTTGGCGGTGGTCCTGGCGGTGTTACTGCTGTTAAATGGATTGCTAGACATGGTGTTCGTGTTCTTTTGGTGGAAAAGAATAGTGATTTTGCTGTAAAAGCTTGTGCTGAGGGTGTTACTGACCTTGCTTTTGAAGCAATGGGTATTTTACCTTCAGAAAAGATTCGCGCATTTAGAATTGATGGAGCTTGGCTTTATCCTCCTGAAGTTTCTAATGCTATGTATGTTCCTATTGAGAAGGTAGGGCTTTCTGGTTATATAGTTGATAAGCGTCTTTTATTAAGAGAAATCGTTTCTGAGGCTATGAAGAGTGGTGCTGAGGTGCTTATGAATGCTTATGCTGTTGATTTTTTAAAAGATGGTAATAAATTTTCTGGTGTTGTTGTTTCTCATAAGGGAGAATACATTAAGATTCGTAGTAAGATTGTGATCAGTTGTGATGGCGCTGCTGGTGTTAGTAGAATGCTTATAAGTAGTCGTAATACTAGGACTCTTGAACCTGCCTATCAATATACTATGGCAAATGTTTTACTTAATGATAGAAATTCTATACACATATTTTTTGGGAGAAAATATGCTCCTCTTGGTTATTTGTGGATCTTTCCGAAAGATGATAATGTTGCAAATGTTGGATTAGGAGCTAGAGGTGTAAATTTGCGAGACTATTTAAATAAGTTTATTTCTGAAAATCCTGATTTATTTAGAGATTCTAGTATTGTTAAGATTAATGCTGGCGTGATAGATCTATCTGGACAAATTGATGATCCAGTTATGGATGGGTTAATGATTTGTGGTGAGGCTGCTGGGCATGTTGTACCGATTACTGGTGAGGGTATAGGACCTTCTGCAGTGGCTGGGAAAATTGCTGGAGAAGTCGCTGTTGAAGCGTTAGAAAGTAATGATTTCTCTAAAGGTTTTCTTGAAAAGTATGTAAGACGCTTTCATTCTCATAAGTATAGTAAGATGATTAATGTGGGTCTTAAGGCTAGGCTTTTATTTGAAAAGCTTGATGATAAGGATTTAAATAATGTGTTTAAGATTTTTGATTCTAGCGATTTTATAAGCATCTTTAATGGTGATAAAAGTGGCTATTTGCAGGCTGTGATGAAATTATTAAAGAATCCTATTATAATGTTTAAAATTGCCAGATTAATTTCATAGTTATATATGTGTTGCTAGATAAAATAATTAGGTGTATTAGTTTGCCTCTTGTAGGTGTTGTTGGTAAGCCAAACGTTGGTAAAAGTACTTTTTTCATGGCACTTACTATGGTTCCAGTTAAGATTGCTCCTTATCCTTTTACTACGATTAATCCAAATAAAGGAATTGCTAATGTTCGTGTAAAATGTGTATGTCGTGAGTTTGGTGTAACTGATAGTCCTAGGAATTCTAAATGTATTGATGGGATTAGGTATGTGCCTGTTGAAGTGATTGATGTAGCAGGTCTTGTGCCTGATGCATGGAAGGGTAAGGGGTTAGGTAATAAGTTTCTTGATGATTTAAGGCAAGCTGATGCACTAATACACGTTGTTGATGCTTCAGGTGGTACTGATGCGGAAGGTAATATTATTCCTCCTGGTACTAGAAATCCGTTAGAGGATGTAAAGTTTGTTGAACGTGAATTCACTATGTGGGTATATCAGAATCTTGAAAGATCGTGGGATAGGGATATAAGAGGTATTGAGCATCAGGGTTCTATTGATATCGTAGAATTCTTTTATCAAAGATTATCAGGTTATTCTCTACCGCGTTGGGCTATCGCCGATATACTTGAGAAGAGTGGTCTTATTAATAAACCGTTAAGGTTATGGAATTCCAATGATCGGTTTGAATTTATTCATGAGGTATTGCTTAAAGGCAAACCAATGCTTATTGTTGCTAATAAGGCTGATTTACCTCAATCTAAAGAGTATATTGATGTTATGAGGAAAGAGCTTAAGAATTACATTGTTGTTCCTGTTTCTGCAGAGGCTGAGCTTATATTAAGAACTGCCCAGCAAAAAGGGCTTATTGATTATATTCCTGGCTCAAAAGATTTTGTTGTTAAGGGTCAACTTAGTGAGAAGGTTTCTAAAGCATTAGAATACATTAGAAAGAATGTTCTTGATGTTTATGGTTCTACTGGTGTTCAGGAAGCATTAGAGCTAACATACTTTAAATTGCTTAATTATATCGCTGTTTTTCCTGTTGAGGATGTTAATTCTCTGAGCGACCATGAAGGAAGAGTTCTACCAGATGTATTTCTTGTTCCTAATGGCACTACTGCTAAAGAGCTTGCATACAAGATACATAGTGATTTAGGTGAGAGCTTTTTATATGCGGTAGATGCTAGGTCAAAGCAGAAATTGGGAGAAAATTATAAACTTAAGCATAGAGACATTATAAAAATAGTCGCAACGAAAGGTAAATGATCTCTCCTCAAGGTTTTCATCTTTTGTAACTAGTTGGTCTCATTATTGTGAAGTTATTGTGACGGTTTCTTGTGTAGCTATAGTTGCAGCTAATATCTCCTCCTTTCGAACCACCTTACTTTTTCTGATTTCAACTTTTTTACATGGATAGATCTTCTTTACTTTTTCAGCTACCAATGATGCTAGTTTTCCTAATAGCATTTCTCTAACTAGTTCATCTAATGTGAGTTGCGGTACACGTTCAATTAATGCTTGTAATGCAGCCTTACGTATTTGGCGTTCTTTGGATGTCGATACTCTCCTTATTGTGACTGCCATTACATAAATCCTAACAACCCAGTTATCTTTAGTTTTTATATCCGTTATTAAGTCTACTCTTGAGCTTCCTCGTCTCACAATACTTCTAATGTAATCTCTTGTCGTGTCATGCATGACGAATGTTGTATAAGCTTTGTTATTCTCAACTTTTGTAATCTTTAGTTTCAATTTGATGAACTGATGTTCAATTTCTTTCGTTATCTCGTAAAGACTAATTTCTACTGTCCTACCTACTATTTTTTCAATATTTCTTGTTGCTATTTCAGCTACTTCATTTCTTCCAAATGCCTCTGGCGCGTATACAGGAACCCATATTATTGGGGCTTTTTTAACTGTTCTTACAGGCATCTTTGCACCACTCAATACACTAATAGAACATCTCTACATAAATGTTTTGTTCCTATTTATGACCCAAGTTGTCACCTTTGACTAAAAGAGTTTACTATGTCAGAAGTTTTAATTGTAAGAGATATAGCCTCTACTAACTCATCTATCGTTGAAAATAATCTAAGTATATTTTCGCCGTTGTATTCAATATAGATAAATAATTTTTTATTAGTTGATTTGCTTTCCAGTACTAAATCATGTGGCAATGGTTTATTATCAGGATATAGTGCTCTCTCTATAGTTTTTGCTAGAGGTTGTGTAAAATTAACTGTTATTTTTGCTTTAATTTGTATCATAATAACCACTTATCTGTCTATCTATTATTTTATCGAATTCTTCTATGAATTCTTTTTCCGAATCTTCAGGTATTTGGGCTCCTCCAGCAGCGTCGTGACCCCCACCAATTCCACCTACTTTTTCAGCTGCCTTACTGATTGCTTTGCCAACGTTTATGCCTTTCTCAGTTAATTCTCTTAATGCTCTAGCTGAGATTTTTAAATAATCAGATTTAACGCGAGATTTTGTTATGCCTACTGCAACTGTTGATCTATCAAGTATCCCACTGTTTAGAGCAATGGTTGTTATTACGCCCATCATTCTATCACCTACATCTTCTAATTTAAAAGCATTTATCCATCTACCTTTAGTTATAATATCAGTATTATTTTGTAATATTTCGAGTTTTTTAGCAATTACTTGTCTATGTTTTCCCATAATATCGATTATATTTTGCTGATCGATCTTACCTAATATGAATGCTTCTATTGGATACCACTCCATATCAAGTCTGCCACATGCGTTTAAAAATGCTGAAAGTTCTCTTATACTTGGTATTATATTATCTTTTACATATATATAATCATGCCCATAGAGATTTTCTGCTTGTTCCGCAGTTCCACCATATCCTAAGATATGCAAAACTAATCTCGATGCTAGTAGTTTTAATTCATTTTCATTTAGTTCTGCTAAAGTTCTCAAACGTCCTGAGACCTCTGGGTTTATACCAATGTTTTTTAGAAATTCATATGACGCCTGTTCGTCCCCGCTTAATCCCATTAAATAAGGTTCTGTTGTATTGGCAATTGCTCTTACTATTGGTGTAGTTGTTGGTGATCCAGAGAGCAAAAGTCTTACTCTTACGGATATATAACCAGATTCTACACCTTCATTAACGATTTTTGAATTAATTGCTATGAAACTTTTTTTAGGTCCTTGGTCTTGCTGGTCACCTATAGCGCCTGCTAATGCAAATCTTACAAGGTCTATATTTTTTTCATTAAGATGTTTAGCTAATAAGTAACTAAGTCCTGCAGAACTAACATCAACACTACCGTTAAACCCATGTTCGTGTGGATTAATTTCTAATACCCATGAGGGTCGATCTTTTTCCGGTATTTCATGGTGGTCTATAATTATAACCTTCTTATCCATTACTTCACCAAAAAATTCTCTAGAGATTACACTACCAAAATCCGCTAAAATTATTGTATCTGCACTATTAGATAATATATTATTCATTATGTCAATATCGAGTTGGTCGATGATTCTTAATTGAAATGGAATGCCGATGCGGTAAACTGCTGATGCTAAAATTATTGCTGATGATAACCCATCAGCATCGAAATGTGATACAATAAAAACATTGTTCGATTTCTTTAATAGATCTGCGGCTTGATGTATAATGCTAAGCAAATTTTCATAGCTCATAGCAGTAATCACTTAATCTCTAAATTTAAATTTAAAACTTTCTATTCATGAAAGAAACATTAATTGTGCACTAGGATGTTAGGTTATTATCGTGGCAATGTAATGCCATGTTCCCATGTTTGTGGTAGAATACCTTCTCTTTTATAGTACTTAGTTAGTCGATTAATTTTTGAAATAATGCCTTCAAGTCCTCTTAGGGATTTACTATCTTTAGGGTGTTCTTGTAAATGTCTCAGAACTCTTTCAGCACGTTTAATGAGATTTGACAGGTCTTCAGGGATCTGGGGAGCTAAGTTCTCTTCTTTAAGAATTTGCGTTATAGACTTTCCTGTAACTAAGGAAGCTAATGGTATACCATACTGGTCACGTAAGATTATTCCAATCATTGATGGTGAATAACCTTTTCTAGCCAGATTAACTATTAATGAACGAACCTCCTCAGCTTTATATCTTCTAACTAAATTTTCATTAGGCGAAATAGGTCGTGTACTATGTGATTTACCCTTTTCACGATTTTTATTCAAGGCTTACACCTTACATGATTTTATACAAATAGTAATATATATTTTTCACGGATCTAACTAATGTGGCATCAATAATATTTGTTACCGGAAATAAGAATAAGGTACGTGAGGTAGAGGCTCTTTTAAGAACGTTTGGTATCAATATAACTGATGTTAATCTCGATATAGATGAGGTACAAGCAGATGATATAGAGTATATTGCACGACATGCAGCCGAGGATTCTTATAGGATTTTAAAAAAAGCTCTTATAGTGGAGGATTCTGGATTGTATATTAATGCATTAAATGGTTTTCCTGGGCCATATTCTTCGTATGTTTATAAAACG
The DNA here is from genome assembly GCA_049976445.1 of Thermoprotei archaeon. Lineage (GTDB taxonomy): Archaea > Thermoproteota > Thermoprotei > Gearchaeales > WAQG01 > JAVZOV01. Next base: position 10,329 of record JBMFIF010000014.1, read on the forward strand.
TTAGGAATAAACGGCATACTTAAGCTTATGAATGATATGGAAAAAAGAGATGCTATCTTTAAAGCTGCTGTGGCTTATGCTGATGAGAGAATAATTAAGGTATTTGTTGGAGAAACTAAAGGCAAAATAAGTTTTGAACCAAGAGGGAAAGGATGGGGCTTTGATCCAATTTTTATACCTGATGGATCATCAAAAACATTCGGAGAAATGAATACAGACGAAAAGAATGCTTTTTCTCATAGAGGTAAGGCATTATTAGAATTTGCTAAATGGTTTACTGCAAAAGGTACTATTCATTCTTAAGCTTTCTTTCATGAATATAGCGTCCTCTTAATTTTATCTCTCGCATTTTTTCTCTAATGAGCTTAGCTTTTTCATTACCTACAATATTAGAATATCCCTCTAGAACCTCATTAAGGAACACTGTTGCTATTCTATGATGATTACTATCAAGTATGCGGCTGAGAAGATGTAAATCTAATCCATGGTCTTCTAGTCTATTTGTTTTTTCTGCAAGTCCAAAGTCTATAAGATATAGTTTGTTATTTCGTATTATGATATTTGATGTAGTTAGATCACCATGCATAATGTTGTTTTCATGAAGTTTACCTATTATGGTGCCTAATACATAAGCCCATTTAGTTCCTTCATTAGGGTTATTCTCGAGTATGTTTTTTAGTGTTGATCCTTCTATGTATTCCATTACTATTATCATATTATCTAGGTCAATATCATATATTATTGGAACATTGATACCGATCTCTAATGCTTCTGCCATAATTTTTGCTTCAGATATTGTCCTATGTTCTCTTATTATTTTATCTAACATCGGATGCCTATATGGTTTAGAGATTCTTATCTTAAATATTGCTGGAAGATTTAACCATAAACCGAACCAAATTTCTGATTCTGCTCCTCGTTTTATTAATTGTTTTTTTACTGTCTCTAATGTTATTTCATCCACGGTATATCAACCTCATCAATTCTCCAGCGAGGCCTTACACTACTTTCTTCAATTGGAATAGTTATACCGCTCTGGTACATCAATACCCCGGTCCACGCTATCATAGCACCATTATCACCAGCATACTCATCAGGAACCACGTGAAAGCTCGCACTATGTAATGATGCAACAATGCTGAGCATTTTCTGAAGTTTATTACTTCTTGCCACACCACCTGTGAGAATCACAGACTCTTTTCCTAAAAACGCCAATGCTCTCTCAACAACCTCGCATAACATGCTGTACGAATATTCTACTATACTAAGACACACATCTTCTATTCTAGCACCATTTTTTATTGCTCTAAGCGCAGACGTGTATAATCCGGAAAATGATAAATCTTGACCTTTTACCGTATATGGTAAGTTAAGTATTTGTTTGCCAGATTCTGCAATCTTTTCTATACTTACAAGGCCTGGAAACGGGAAGCCTAATTCTTCTCCTAATGAATCAAGGAAATTGCCCAAAGCAACATCTAATGTTTCTCCAAATACTCTATACCTGCCATCCATATAAGCCATAATACTTGTATGCCCGCCAGAAACAAACACAACCAAAGGATCTTTTACATTAGCAGTTAGTTTTGCTATTTCTATATGCGCTATACCATGGTTTACTGGAATTAAAGGAACATTGAGAAGAAGGGCTAATGTTCTTGCAGTTGTGGCTCCAATTCTTAAACATGGTCCCAATCCTGGACCTAGTGCGACTGCAATCGCACTTATTTCATCTAATTTAACATTAGATTGTGTTAGAGCTTGTTTTAATACTGAATTTGCAACTAATGCATGATGCTTAGCACATTCTCTAGGATGAATGCCTCCTTTTGGAGGTTTATAAGTATCTCTTGCGTTAGCTAGTATGCGTCCATCTGATGAAGCTATGCCCACACCAAAAGTATGTGCTGTACTTTCTATGCCCAATACTAATTTAGACATAGCTCTATCTTAATTAATTTAGACCAGAATATAACAATATTTTTATCTTTATCGTTTAAGTAGGAAACGAGAATTTTTAATTAAAGGTTTTGCCTTTTAGTGTAAGGAAGAGAATTTTTCTAAGTTTATTTACTTTTTAGAAAAATCGTATAATGACAGGATCCGCAGGTCCATCTTGGTACTGGTTCTTTATGAAAAGCCATGTAAGAACCGCATCTAGGGCATTTCTGATTTTTTGGTTTTATTTTACCTGTTGAATAATCATATTCATAAAGTTTATGAACGTTTGCCATTTGATTTACCTCAATTAATCTTGATTATATTCTATTATTTAACTCTTTTGTTCTTTTTTAGGTTCGGCTTTTCCTGTTTTCATTGCTTCCAGCGTTTTTTTACGTTCAGATCTTGGTAAGTTTCTCAATTTAACATATTCTGGTTCAATGATCTTCTCTGGTGAGTTATAGACATGAATTTTACAAAAGGTTACATTAGTTCCATAGTAAGTTTTTAGCTTTTTTACGATTACATTATCTATAGGTATTCCCATTTTTGATGCAAAGAATGCTCTGATATTATGACGAGATGGTGTGGCAGATTTTATATGTATTAATTTAATCGTATACTCTTTTCGTTCTAGTAGTGGATTTTCTAAGGATTTTATTATTTCAAATTGTACTCCTTCACTCATTTTTACTCACACGCTCCAATATCTTTTTAATAAACATCTTTTTAGATTTTTCGCTTTTAACTAATATTAATCCTACATCAGGCAATCCATAAAAAACTACTGTATTGTCTTTAGAGTAAAGTATTGCTGGAAGTACGAGTAAATCTTCCTCACCATCAACAATTATTGCACATTTGTCCTCATTGATACACTCCTTAATAACAGTTAATGCTTCTCTGCTTATTGTTCCTGGAGGATTTTTTATGTTCTTAATTGTGTTAGCCCAATTATAGACCCATCTGCTATCCACATTATTACGTTTCTCACGTTCATCAATAATTATAATATTTGGACTAAAGCCTTCGTTGATGAAATTGTATGATACCCTGTCACCAACTAAAATCACTCTATTTAAGCCAAGTTCTGATAAATATTTGATTGCAAGTTTTGTTGATTCTGGATGTGAGTATGGTAGTAAAAGCCCGAGAGGGTATTTTAAAAAAATTCTCAAATTTCGTTTTTCGGATAATTTAGGTGTTCCTACGTACCCTCTGGGTAATTCAGTTGTTTTAGCCAACTAAATTACACCTTTCACTTTTATTGCATATTTACCGGGTTTTTTTAGGTTTAGCATTTGTGCTAGTGTTGATTGTTCTGGTTTGTACAATATTATTACGCCGCTCCAGTTCTTTGTGAATGTATTATTTCCGCAGTTTGGGCAAATGGTTTCCTTATCTTCAACTAAATATTTGCATTTTAAGCATGCTTTCATTCCAAGTGTGATTCTTCGTTCCTCAGCCAACGGTTTTCGCCTCCTTCTTTATACCTTTTAATCGTTCAATGTCTTCTTTTATCCAATCTATTTTTCCAAGAAATGGTTGTCTCATAGTTAATCCTATTCTAACTGATGATCCAGATATACTAATTGAAACTATTCTAGCTCTTACTCTATCACCTTTGCCTATTGTGCGTTTGGTTTTTTCTCCGATGCAGAGTGCTCGACGAACATCCACGTTTACTCTATCATCCATAACTTGTGAGATATGGATTAATCCTTCGAGAGGCCCAGATCTCATGATCAGCCCAAAGCTTTTAACATCGATAATTTCTCCCTCTATAACCTCCTTATCATGGGGCATATAGGTAAGTGCACTAAATTTTGTGATGTGATATGATGCACCATCTCCTTGCAAAATTTTACCAAATCTAGAAACCTTCACATCAAATATAGAAAGAACATAACCAAGATCTTTTATAAACCTACCTTCATACTCATTCCTTAAAATTTCTTTTGCAGTATTCTCTAATGTTTCACCAAGCTTATCCGCTGGTATTCTCACAATACCCTTTATTTTGCAGAGCATATACATGAACGTCACACCTACCGATTAACAATCATTTGAGCATTATTAAATACTCATATATATTTGTTTATTTATATTTTATGAAACTTTTAAAATCCAAAATAATCAACATTACCATCATATCGTAAATAAATATGAGGTATACCTAACTTCCTAAGGCGTGATCTTAAATGCACATCATTCGTTGCAACAATTAATTTTTTCTCAAAAGCTATTCTTACTATAAAACTATCCACGTCCTCATCATGCATCGGTTTCTCGGGTAATTTTTCATACTTATTAGCTATTTCAAGGGCTAACGATGCTAAACGACCACGTTTGCCTCCTTTAGATATTATAGATTTTAGTTCTTCTAAGACAATATAAGGAACTATAGGCTTAAAAATACTGTCAGATCTTTTCTCGATTATTGCAAGGAGATCCTTACCTTTTTCAACACAGGCTAAAATAAAGCTTGTATCCATTAAAACATGCATATTTTCAGTGCTCAATCTTTTAACACTCCATAACCAATTAATCTCCATCTATTAGCAATCCTTCTACTTAATGCAACTTTACTATTTTTGTATGCTACAACTGGTGCTCCTAATCTGAATACCAATTCATCACTAGTCATAGAAGTCACGACACCTAAGACTCTGCTTGCACCTATGTTTAATACAAATTCCTCTTTAAGTTTTGGAGGTTCGACCTTTACTTGTTCCTTCATACCTATCACATAGTCAAACAATTTATACTCTACAGTTATATTCATTACAGGTCTAGGCAATTGCCCAGGTCTTCCCACGACATTGCCAATCATTCCATCATTCTTTGTTAACGAAGGATCAAGCTGTGTTGAGACACCAATTAAACCACCAGGCCGGGCAACATCTAATTCAATATCACCACTTCTTAAACCTGTAACTTTAGTTATGATAGGAAGAAATGCTACTTTATCACCCTTTTTAACTTTAGCTCCAGGCAGGATTTCAATTTCATCGCCTACTTTTAATGTACCTTGTAAAATAGTGCCTCCTAGAACACCTCCACGTAAATTCTCTACTAATGTTCCAGGTTTATTTACATCAAATGAACGAATTATATGCATCATTAAAGGTTTACTCTCATCTCTCACTGGATTCGGCATGTATTTTTGTACAGCTTCAATTAATAAGTCTAAGTTTGCTTTATGAAGCGCTGATATAGGTATTATAGGAGCGTTTTCTGCAAAAGTCCCTCTTAAAAATTCTTTAATCTCTTTATAACTTTCCATAGCTCTCTCTTTAGTAACAACTTCCACTTTATTTTGAACTACTATGAGATTCTTTACACCCATAATTTCCAATGCTTTAAAGTGTTCTCTAGTCTGAGGTTGAGGACATGGTAAAGTGGCATCAACAACGAGTATGGCAGAATCCATCACAGCAGCTCCAGAGAGCATAGTAGCCATTAACATTTCATGTCCAGGACTATCAACAAAAGAAACAAACCTTATCGGTTCTAATGCTGATCCACATCTTTTGCACTTTCCATCCGGCGATAAAGCTAAAGTAGTCCACTTATAGGGTTCGGGACAGACAGGGCACTTCATTATTAATGTGTTTGCATACCCTAGTTTAATGGTGATTCCTCTTCGTAATTCCTCTGAATGTCTAGCAGTCCATACACCGCTTAAACCTAACACTAATGTAGATTTTCCACTATCTACATGTCCAGCCGTGCCAATGTTAATTAGTGGTTGTTTGAGTTCAGGTCGTTCTTCTTGTACAGTAATCTTATCTGCGATCTAGTTCACCTCAATTTATTCATAAACTATCATAGTATTAATTTGCACAATATCCTCAGTTATGGTATTTCCACGAACCATAACGCGTCTGCGTTCTCCCTTCTTTTTTGGTCTATAACCTGGAGGTCCTGCTAGCAAAATCTTACGTTTAGCACCACCCGGTAAATCTGCTCTCATAGGAAAACCGGAATTATCAGATCCACCCGTAATTTTTATTTTTTTATCTGGCATTCCAAATAAGGTTCCACTTATTATATCTCCTATTTTTAGGCCTATTAATGATTGTGCATTCTTTCCTGAAATTGTTACTTGTTGCGATTTACCAGTTTTCGGATCACTAATTACTACTTTAAATTCAGGCATGGTTATCCTATTTTCATATAATACACTTCCCAAAAAAGTTTTCCTTTAACAATTCATTCCTAACGTTCTTAGCATCAAGAAATATTTACTCGCAAATTAGTATTTTTTATCATTTTATTTGACAATTTTTTGTAGTTCTAGGGACAAATTAAGCTTTTGTCTCAAAATACAGTTTTGCTAATTTTTCAAGCAGTATGATCTCATCTTGAGATAATTCTGATCTATACTTGGTAAGTATTATTTTTAAGTGAGTCTCAGGAACTTTTACATAAAGTATCTCATTTTCTCTTACATTTCTTCCGATGTAAATATCACCTTTTACTGATATAGCTATACTTTGGCCTTTTACTGCCTCTTGTAAGGGTTTACCCATCTCTTGTATTTGTTGAATTGTTCCCACTAATTGTCCGTTTTCTTTCATAAGTGGATACCCTGATTTAATTCTACCTGACAATACTTCTACACCAAATATGGCAGGGTCGCTCTTACGAAAAACATAACCAGGTAAAACTTTAATAGCTCCAGGCAATATTAGTGCCGACATTTCTTTTTGTCTCTCTTCAAGTTTAAGTTTCCCAACCCATTCTTGATATTCTTCAACTACTCTATAAATTATATTGTTGTAGAATATTGGAATACCTTTACTTGAAGCTTCATCTTTGGCATCAGGTAAAACTTTTACATTAAAAGCGAATACACAGCCATAATATTTATTGAGCTCTTTTGAAATAAAGGCTTCTATAATATCTCTACGTGATACCGGACCTACATCAGCTAACCTTACTGGAATATTCATAGACTTTACGTAACTAGTAAAAGCTTCAAGCGTGCCTAATGCATCTGCCTTAATAATTACACCAATTTTATCAGTAGATATTCGTATAGAGCGTATTTCATTCATCACATCATTCGAAATTTTTTCAACATTCTCAGGCTTATCAACTACTATAAAAGGTGCACCAGCTATTGCATTCTCAATATCTGGAGCAACAACTTTTACACCAGCTGCTGCAACAACTTCATCAACATTCTTAAACTTATCTTCCGGAGACATCATCTCGTCAAGCGGTTTAGGCATTAAAATAGCCCTCACATGAGAAATTATAGGTTTTTCAAGTGAGCCTACTACTATAATATCTCCACGACGCAATATACCATCAAAAATAATTACATCAAGAGTAGGACCTAATCCTACCTCTTCCTTAACCTCTAATACTACGCCCTTAGCAGGTCCTTCAGTATAGCTAAGACGTGATGACATGTAAGCCTGAGCCATACCACTTACGGCAGCTAAAAGTTCAGCAATACCTTCACCAGTCACAGCACTAGTAGGTATAATAGCAACAGTTTTAGCAAAGTTCTTTATTCTATCAAAACGGTCAGCTAAAATACCGAGCTTAGATAATTCGCCCATGAGCATGTAAATCCTATTCTCAAGATCTTCACGAACACTAGCTTCTTGCTTTGAAATAGATTCCAAAAACGAAAACGTATTCATAGGCTTCCAGCCAGGAATCCTATCAATCTTATTAAATGCAATAACAAACATAGTATTTCTAGCTCTTAGTATTTCAAGACTCTCTAATGTCTGTTTCTCAATACCTTTTAATGCATCAATAACTAAAATAGCCATATCTGCGACTGAACCTCCTCTCATGCGTAAGTTAGAGAATGCTTCATGACCTGGAGTATCAATAACTAAAATCCCAGGAACCTTAATATTAATATTAAACCGTGATCTTAAAGGTTCACAAATTTTTTCAATCGTTGATTTTGGTAAAAACGATGCACCAATATGCTGTGTCATACCTCCTGCTTCTCTCATTTGAACAGCAGTACCCCTAATCTTATCTAACAACAATGTTTTTCCAACATCAACATGACCTAAAACAACTAATATTGGTTGTCTTAATGGCATACTATCTTTTAAAAATAAAATATCCTAATAAGCTTATTGATAAAAATAAATCAATCAGATTTTTTAGATGAAATGTCTGCATAAACATCCAAATACTCATTGCGAGCTACTCCCGACTGAAGTCGGGGGCTTCCTGCTTCACAATCCCACCATGTCCATAGTTTATGGGTATTGGGTGGAGCTTCACAGGCGCCAAGGCTGGCATCCAACCCGCCAACCTCAAAACATTCAAAGCAGCGTTATAATCACGATCAACTAAAGTTAAGTCTTCTTTAACATAACCGCACCTAACACAAGTCTTAGAAGTATCCTTCGGGTTCACTGTTATGGGTAATCTCTGCATGTTATGTTAAAGTTTAAGTGTTCTGCTCTATAAATGATGTGAGAGGATTTTATCATGACAAGCTGAGATTACCTTCAAATTTTCCTTTTACTAAAGATTTTATCACATTTATAAGAAGATTAAATTCTAAAAGTTACATGATCCTTTCTCTGTCTTGAAGGGCGAAGGTTTTCATTTTGCTTTAGGCATGCTATAATTAGAGAGTGATGATTAATTTATTAGGTTTTTGTTTGTGTGGCGGATTGTGGAGTTTCTGTTACTTTAGCTTGTTGTTGTGCATGTTTTATATAACGTAGTGTCCATTTATATTTTCGTGGGTCTCTGCCCATGAAGTAATTTTTCTTGCATTTACTTGAACAGAATCTTAGGATTGTTCCGTCAGTTTTTACGAAAACTGTTCCAGTTCCTGGTATTATGTTTTTACCGCAGAATGAGCATTTATAGACCATAATTTTTACCTCACTGTAAGTTTTCTAGCTTCTCTTTCAGTCTCTCTTAGCATAAGTATATCGCCTATTTTCACGGGTCCTTTTACGTTTCTGGTTATCACTCTTCCTTTATCCTTCCCTTCAAGTATTTTTACTCGTACTTGTGTTATTTCACCAGTTACACCAGTTCTTCCTATGATTTGTATTACTTCTGCTGGTGTTGCATCTGTTATTTGTTGGGCTTGACTTTTTTCGCTCAACTTTTACCACCTAACTAAAAAACTGTTAGTTGTTTATAAAATTATATTATTTTATTTCTTTGCTTTTGCTTTAAGTTCGGAGTATGCTGCGACCAATTCATCATAGAGTGATTTTGCCTCTCCGATTTCTATAATTGCTACTGATGATGCTGCTACTTCTATTCCTGCTGCTTCTCCTAATGTTTTCTTTGATGGTACATATAAGTATGGAATGTTTCTCTCATCGCAGAGTAATGGTAATGGTGCTACGATTTCTGGAGGATCTACATCTTCAGCTATTATTACCATTTTTGCAACCCCTCTTTCGACAGCTTTGGTTGTTTCATTTGTTCCTCGTCTTAATTTTCCTGTATCTTTTACTTTTCTCACTAATTCATATGCTTTTTCGGCTATTTCCGAGGGTACTTCAAATTTCACATAAAATGGTTTTTTTGTAGACACATCGCTCACCTACGTTCATAGCTTGTCCATATTCTAACGTTTTAACCACTATAAAAATGTGTCGCAGCTAAAACTTTGTAGATCTTTAAAAAGCTAATGATTTTCAATCAGCTAATACTTATAGCAGCTGCGGTCTGAAGACAGGAGCTTCTGCCCATAGTTCTACACTGCCCGTAGGATATAGCTATGCTTTGAAGTGGAAGCCTAAAATAGGTATCAATAAAAATGCTTTGTTGCATAATTCTGATGTAGCTTTGATGTGTTTTTTATGTATAGGATTCTTATGTGTTGAGAGTTTGATGATGTTTACTCACAATTTTAATGAGTACTCCTAACTAGCATACATCAAACTATAGTAAGTATTATGAGATTGGGGGGAACGTGTGAAACGCTTCATAAAACCACGCACGAATTATGCAACAAAGCAAATAAAAAAGTATGCATCTATTTAGCAGAGCAATTTTCATTCACTCTAAAGAATGGAGCTTTCATTTATTGTAACTTTTATTTTCTCGAACATTTTAGTTAAAGTCTTGTTAATGTCATGAGCATAGTTTTGTTTTTTAGAGGATTAATCATGTGAATAATAAAAGACTATTTCTTTTTCAGTTATTGTGTCAAGTCTTGCAAAGCCGAATCTATAAAATTGTACTGGGGTATTGGGCGTGAGTTTAGAGATTATTTGTTCGCCAATGCCGTAAACTATTTGACCTGGCATTATAACTTTTATTTTGACGTTATTGTCTGTTGGGACCCATTGAATGATTGTTAGTCCTTTGTTTTTTGCGTATTCTAAATTATTTCCGATGTTTTCTGCAATGATTTCTTTTTCTTTTACTGAAACTATTCTTATGTTAGTAAGGCCCATTAACCTTAATTCAGATCCAGGGGAGAGTTTTATCGTGTTATTTTCATACATGTCTGTATAGTCTATGTATATTGTCGTAGTGTTATTTGTTGTTATAACTTTTAATGTTCGAGAACCTCTTTCAGGATAATTAGGGTGGAATGGGAGGTGCGCTTCTAGTGAATCTGCGTTTGTTATGGTTAGTTTGGGTGGTTCATTCCATGGTCCGTTTCTGACAAACATGTAACGGTTTGCTATTGTTTCTAAGCGTTTTCTGTTGAGCGATGCTAGGTTTGTCCATGATATTGTTGCTTCAATTGGTTTTGGTCCTATATCTATGATTATTTCTTTGATGGTTTCTGGTAGTATACCTCGTCTTCTTAATGCCATTAATGTACCTAATCGTGGATCGTCCCATCCGTAATATTCACCTTTTGAAATACCTGTTCGTATTTTAGATTTTGAAAGTATTATTCCTTCTAATTTCATTCTACCAAAGCTTATCACTTCTGGCATTGGCCAGTTCATGTGTTTGTATAAATAGCTTTGTTTTATTGTATTGGTTAAATGTTCTTTGGCTCTTAGTACGTGTGTTACGTTCATTAAATGATCATCAACTCCTGCTGCAAAATTGTATGTTGGCCATACAAAATATTTTTTACCTATCCTAGGGTGTGGGTATTTCTTTATGTTAATAATTCTAAATGCAACCCAATCACGCACACTAGGATCTGGATGAGCTAAATCTGTTTTTACCCTAAGAACTGCCTCGCCTTCAGCAAATGATCCATTAATCATTTTTTCCCAGAGTTCTAGATTAATTTGTATATCCTGATTTCTGTGGGGACATGGTTTTTTGGTATCTCTGAATTTTTTGAATGTATCTTGATCGCATGTACAGACGTAAGCACCTCCTTTTTCTATTAATTCTTTTGCAAGTTTGAAATAGATATCCATTCTATCTGATTGAATGTATTCTTCATCCCATTTAGCACCTAACCATTCGACATCTTTTCTAATATAATCATATTCTCTTTTTTCAGTTGATTTGTCTATGAAAAGTATTGGCCTTTTTAGTTTAGGGTCTGTATCTTCGAATCTTAAAATAAATTTACCTTTGTACATTCTGGCATACTCATGTGATAAGATTATTGGTCTTGCACTTCCTAAATGGAGCGGCCCATCTGGGTTTGGGGCGAACCTGGTAACGATAAGTTTGTACTTATCAACATTTGGTAAGGGGGGTAATCGTTTTTCCTCTTTTTCTGTTTTTCGTTCACTTAATGCTTCAGGCCATATTTGTAGTAATCTGTCTTTTTGTTCATTGATTGTCATTGAATTTACTTGTTCGACTATTTTTTTGACTAGATCTATTAAGGATCTTATATTTTGCTTAAGTTCTGGACGTTCTGATAAAATTTTTGAAATCACAGCGTCTGTTTTAGCTTTACCTCCGAATTTTACAGCATTTAGTAGTGCATGTTTTAAAATAATTTCTTTAACTTCCTCATTAAGGCTCATAATTCTCACTTAATAATTTCGTACCAATATGAACTCTATGAGTTCATTAAGAAGTTCTTTTTGATCTTTATTTGGTAATACTGCTAGGTTTTTTCTTGCATTTTCGCCATATTGTTTGGCCAATTTGTATGAATAATCTATTATTCCTGTATTAAGCAATATGTCTTGTATTTCTTTTACGTCTTCTCTTGTTATTAATTTGTTACCTAAATTCCTTCTTAATAATTCTTTTATTTTAGCATCTCCATGCTTTAGTGCATAGATAATGGGTAATGTCTTTTTACCTTCTCTTATGTCATTACCGACAGGTTTTCCTGTAATTTTTTCATCGCCTATGACACCTAGTATATCATCTATAATCTGGAATGCTATTCCTATATTTCTTCCAAAGCGTCTCATTGCTATCCTTTTTTCACCCTTAGCACCTGCAATTACGGCACCTATTTCAGAGGAACTTTCAAAAAGTGCACCGGTTTTAAGATAAATCATTTTTAAATATGAATCTATGTTTACATATTCTTCATTGGAAAATAAAATATCATAACTCTGTCCTATTGCTAAACGTTGTGTAGCCAATGCAAGTATGTTGTTTGCGACTTGAATCCTATTAGAAGGAATATCAAATTTTTTAAGCTCATTAAGTGTTGTAAAAGCCATAGCAAAAAGCATATCACCAGCAATTATTGCCATCGGAGTACCCCAGAGTACATGTACAGTCTTTAGTCCCCTACGTACTTCATCTTGATCTATTATATCGTCATGTATAAGGCTAAAATTATGTATGTACTCAACAGCTAAGGCAGCTGGTATTAACGCATTAATTTTCATACCAAATCCTTCTCCAACAGTAATTACTACAAAAGGTCTCAACCTTTTACCGCCACCTTTAATTAAATGTGCACATGAATCTCTTAATTCAGGCGGTTGTATTTTATCAATACGTAATAAAGCTTCTTTAGTGATTAGATCCGCATAAAATTTTAATTCCTCATTTAATTTATTCAATTTATATCACTCCTTAATGACCAGCGCATAGTATTAATACCTCTAGATTCTAACCATATTTTTAACCAATCTTTTATTATTAAAGGTTTTCGCTGAAGTTGTAATATGTTTTTAGCCTCTACAAGAAACATTGTTGTCTTTAATCCAAGAATATGATTATTAATTAACTCAATAGCATTCTCGATTCCATTTTGTATTAACTCTTTTAATATTGGTCTCGCAATAGCAACTAATGAAGCACCTAGAGAAAGCGCCTTAGCCATCTCTATACCATTTCTTATTCCTCCACCAACTATAACTGGTAAATCTACATGAGATAGAACTTCACACAACGATGCTGCGGTAGGTATTCCCCAATCCCAAAATAATTTCGCAAGTTCCATTTTTTGTTTATCGTTTGCTATCTCTGCCCTATAATATTCTACAGCAGCCCAACTTGTACCACCTGCTCCATCAATTTCAATACCTCTTGCTCCAGCCTTTTTGAGTAATATAGCATCTTCATAACTGAACCCGAACCCTATCTCTTTTGCTATAATAGGTATATTAATATCTTTTGAAATGTCAGACAGCACATCAAACCATTCGCTGAAGTCTGGAGTACCTTCAACTTGAACAGCTTCTTGTACAGGGTTAAAATGTATTGCTATTGCATCAGCCTTAATCATTTCAATAGCCTTTCTAATACCATTTATACCATATTCTTTAAGTTGTGCTGCCCCTAAATTCCCCATTACAAATACATCAGGGGCTTCTTCACGGACTACTGAAAATGTATAGGCTAATTCAGGATGCCTAAGTGCTGCTCTTTGACTACCTACGCACATTCCTATACCTAATCTTTGAGCTATACGTGCTAATCCTCGATTAATCTTTTCTGCTTCTTCAAAACCTCCAGTCATACAACCAATGAGTAATGGCGCTTTAAAATATCTTCCTAAAAACGTCGTTGATGTATCTACTTCATCCATTTTTAATCTGGTAGCTCCACGATGCACAAACTCGACACATTCAAATCCTGTTGTTTTTGTTTTGAAATTTACATCTTTATTAACTACGATATCTACATGCTCGCTTTTCCTCTTTTTTATACTCAACTCTTTAACCCCCTAAGCAAAGTACCTATCTCAATCGTTCCTTTTAAAGTCTTTTGAAGTAAATTATGCCTATTCCCGTTTATGAATATTACATCAGTTCCTATGCGCGCTATTTCAACGGCTGATTCTAATTTACCTTTTATACCACCTGTAACATCCTTTTTAGAATTATTACTACTTTTGGCTATCTCTATAGCATCATTAATACTTAATTCTCTTATAAGTTTAGCATTTTTATTTATTTTAGGATCAGATGTATAGATACCATCTACATCCAAGCAGAAAATTACGCTCTTAGGCCTAAAATATTTCACTAGTTCTACAATTATTTTATCACCAGATAATATAGAAAATCCATTAGATTTATCAAGCACGACATCGCCATAAAGTACTGGCGTGAAACCTATGTTTAGTGAAAAATTGATAGTTTCAAAGAAGTATGACCAAACTTTTTCGATATCAGTAATTATTATTGAGAATGGTGAGATGGATACTGCAGGTATTCCATGATTTATTAAGGAATTTATGACATATAGATTGAGCTCTTTCATAGCTGATTCTGTTAAACTTGCCCCTATTAATGTTGATCCTTTTAATCCTGAGTTCACTTTATGTTTTTTAGCTAATGGATGTCCAAAGCTTCCGCCACCATGCACTATAATAGTACTAACATGCGATTCTGCTATTTCTCGGCTAAGCCTATTTAACGTATCTTTTTTTACGGATCTTTCTTTTGACTTATCAGTTATAACACTACCGCCTAATTTTATTATTACAAGATTACTAGCATTTATTTCATTCATAATAAATTAAAACAGTTTCTAACTTATAAACCATAGTATTTTAGTATAAGCTTAAACCTTTGATAACTAAAAATGTTTATTAATAAGACATTCAATGATTACGTTCAAAGTTGCTGGTCTCTAAAAATTTAAGCAATAGTTTTTTATACTTTTTTGATATTGTTATTTTGGTCAATGATGTGTTTGCCGAGTGATGAATTAATGATTTAAAAAGATTTTCTGAGACCATTTCATGATGAAAGTATTTAAGTTGATTTTTTGATAATCACGGGCTGTCCTTCTGCTTCTATGTATATGTGCTTTATGAATGGATATAATTGTTTTATTTTTTGTTCTATTTCATCAATAGTATGTTCTATTTCATCTGTTGTCAGTTTATCTTTGAAATTAATGTCAATACCAAGTATTACTCTATTAACTCCAAAATAAACACTTTTTATATCGATTATTTGATTAACGTGTGGTATAGATAAAATTATTTTTCGAATATTTTCTATTTCATATGGTTCTAGCCCTATACCTATTAATTGTTCTTTACTTTGCTTTGCGATATGCAATCCTATTATGATCATTATTAACCCAACAAAAATTGCTGCCAAACCATCAAGGTAAAGTAAACCAAGATAGATACTTGCATAAATGCTTATAAAAACTACAATTATTTCTATGATCGCTGAAACATCTTCTACAAGAACGATGAAAAGTGCTGGGTTTCGTGTTATTCTAATATCTCCATCGTAATATTTATTAAGTTTTTTCTGTTTATGTGTCTTTAATAAATTAATTAATGATATTGTTTCAAAAATAAATGCTAAACTTAGAACTATAAAGATAACATTTCCATTAAATATATTTTTCGGTGAAAACAAGCGATTCATACCTTCTGCAACTGAAAGTATTCCTGATCCCCCAATGACGAACAACGATGCTATGAATGACCAAAAGAATACTTCTTTACCACGTCCAAAAGGATATTTTTGTGAAGATCCTTGACTACTTAAGTTTACACCAATTGCAAGAAATGTCTGATTCATAATATCTGATAATGATCTTAGAGTTTCTGCTAGCATAGCAATGCTACCGGTTATTATAGATGCGCCCAATTTTGCCAAAAATACTGCTATGTTGCTTATAAGAGCTACGTAAATTACACGTTTACTATTATGCATATTAAGTTATCAGCACCTCATACTATTATACTTAAGACAACTTATAAAATTATCCATAACTAATTTACACCGTTTTATTCTGAGACTTATTTTTGCCTTTTCTATTTTATGCTACTTATAAGTTCTAATGCATCAGCTAGATGAGAAGTTTTTACTATTTTTCGTGCTTTTTCATAAAGTTCGTCATCAACAGTAATGAAAATCGCATCATACTTTTTAGCTAAGAATACATATACCGCATCATAGAATGTGATATCAAGTTGTCTAGCTATCTGCATGATGCTTTTCATATCATCTTCGCATGGAAGTTCAATTGCATTATGCGCAAGAGTGCAAAGGCTTCCAGCGGCTTTTAATGCATCTTCTAAGCTAAGTTGCAGGTTACGATTTATTGTATTTGCTACCTCAAAAGGAAGTATCGGTGGTTCTTTTAGTTCAATCAAACCATTTATATATAAGTCTCTGAATCGTATTGCAACTTTGCTGTATTCTTCTTCATTAAACCATTTTGCAATTACACCACTATCTAATACATATATTTTTTTCATGATTTTCCCCTATCCTTTCTTATAATTTTCATGCTATCATACAAGCCAAGGAGTGTTCTTTCGCGTATTTCATCAGAAATTTGAGCAGCTTCCATTAACTCAAGTTTTTTAATATGTTCTGATATGGCATCTCTAATTACCTCACTCCAGTTAACTTTACCCTTTAGCTTTCTCATCTTTTCCTTTAATTCCTTGGGTATACGAACTGTAATTATTGCACTCATAGTCTTCAATTAAATAATACATCTGTGATAAATATAAACTTGTCTAGATTTTTTCTAATAAATAACATAAAATAATTATCTAATACATAATATATAACCTAAACATAAACTTGTAATATTACTAACACAATCAAATCCTTAAGTTTTTAACCTAGTATAATTATTTCTAAAGTGATATGCATGAATATAGCAGAATACCTTGAGAACGTTAGACCTTTGCTTGATAAAAGAATAAGAGAGATAGCAGAGACTCTACATTTTTCAAGACTAATGCTCAGACAAGTTGAAGGAGGTAAGAGACTGCGAGGTACATTAACTCTTTTAACATGCGAAGCACTAGGAGGAGACGTTAAAAAAGCACTTGATTATGCTGCTGCAGTAGAAATTGTTCATGCAGCAACGTTGACTCATGACGATTATATAGACAGACATAAAATGAGGAGAGGATTAAAACCTCTCTATGCTATACTGGATCCTAGACGTGCAGTGCTTATAGGTGACATGCTTATGGCCGCAGCAATAAAATATGTTAATGCGGAAGATGGTTCCAAAGATGCCTTGTCAGATGCGATTTATGATATTTCACGAGGTGCATTCTTAGAACCTCTTAATCCAACAGTCTTTTTAAGAAGTCTTATGAGCGGAAAAGTATTACAAGAATCGTATTTAATGATAATTAAGCTTAAAACTGCAGTGTTATTTGCAACTGCAAGTAAGTTAGGAGCAATAGCTGCGAAAAGTTCAATAAAAGAGGAGGCATATAGATATGGTATGGCTGTAGGTGAGGCTTTTCAGGTTGCCGATGATTTATCAGATATCACTAAGATTATTAAGGATGAAGAAATTGATCTTGGAGCACTTATAACACTTGGACCCTTAATGGCATATTTTGTTGGCATCAAAGAGACGATACCTTTGATCATGAGTGGGCTCATAAAGTTACATGATAATACTTACCGTTTTCCGCCAGAAACAATAAAAATACTTAAACAAGCACAAACAAATGCATTACAATTCATAAATGATCGTTTAAAAATTGCTAAGGAAAATTTGGATAGTTTTCCAGAAAATGATTACACAAATTTGCTAAAAGAATACCCAGATTATGCTGTAGGAAGAATGCTTGAGGAATCTAATATTAACTTACAAAAACCTAACATCTAACATACTTCCTTATTAAAAGGGAAATTTTCTATCCTGAAAAGTTCATAGTTCAAATTCTAGCTTTCTTAAAGTTCTTATTAATCTCCTTCTTAAGTCCTAAAGATGATAAAAGTTATGTTTCCTTTGTTTTGAAAGACGATGTTTCATTTTTGTAAATTGATAATATAGATAAAAGGTTTATGAAATTATAGAACTTTTAAGTATAATTCATGATAGCTAATGATAATCTTTTTATACCCTCTTCAATTTGATTCATACTTGGATATGAAAAATTGAGTCTCATAGTATTCTTTACTTTTGTAATAAAGAACGAATCTCCTGGTAGGTATGCGACTTTATATTTTTTAATAACTTCTGGTAATATTTTACGAGTGTCAATATTACTGTCAATCCACATGAAAATAAAAAGTCCACCAATCGGTTTACTCCATTTGGTATTCTCTGGCATATTTTCTTCTAGAGCTTTCAGCATTGTGTCTCTTTTTTCTTTGTACAATTTTTTAATCGATGGCAATTTTTTCTCTACTATACCTTTTTCTAGAGCATAATGAGCTATATATTGTGTTAATGGAGGTGTGCATATATCAGTTATCTGTTTAACACGAATGTATTGCTTAACAATATCTTCATCAGCTATGATCCACCCGATTCTTAATCCAGGCCCAAGTATTTTGCTAAAAGTTGATGTATAAATAACTCGTCCATTAGTATCCATAGATTTTAATCTTACTGGTTCATCAGTCTCAAAAGTAATATAACCATAAGGATCATCCTCTAATATTATGAAATCATACTTAGAAGCAAGTTCAAGCAAGTGTTTTCTTCGTTCAATACTCATAGAAATACCAGCTGGATTTTGTGATGTAGGCATTGTGTAAAGCAGCTTGAGCTTTTTACCATTATTATATAATTTTTGCAGTTCTTGTTCTAAGATGTCTGTTTTTATACCGTTAAAATCCATAGGTACTCCAACATACTTCGGTTTGAACATATTAAAAACTTGCAAGGCAACCATGTAAGTTGGAAGTTCAACTCCTATAAAATCACCTTGATTTATGAATATTTTTGCTGTTAAATCTAAGACTTGCTGGCTACCGGTAGTAATTATAATATTCTCTAGCTCTGCATTAACCCCACGTTTTTTAGAAAATTTGAGTAAAGATTCTCTTAACTCATCTAATCCTTCGGTTTTTCCATACTGTAGTGCTTTATCTTTTACATTTTTTAGGTCATTCAAAAGTTCATCAAAATCTTTCACGTCAGGAAACGTTGTAGGATCTGGAATGCCACCACCAAAGGATATTAAATCTGGAGTTATCCATTTTAAAAGTTCGCTTACATCTGACATTTTGATATATTTAATTCGTTTCGCTAATCTTTCCTCTAATTTCATGCTCAACAGTGAAGCTAATAAAACCTAATAAACTTTTCGTCAATAATAAAGAAGATACACTTATAAATAAAAAATCAGCTATTTACTAAGAAAGTTAGGAAAAACTCTATCTTGAATAACTTTATCACCATTACTTTATACTTCCACTAAAAGTGTTTCATACAGAGAATCAGCTCATCATGTATTATTAAGGAATAAATTATTGTTCAGGATTTTGTTGGCAGTTATAATATTTTTATTCAAGAAGCGGGATTTTCAGCTGTAAATCTTTTTATAGTAAGGTTAAAATAATAAACATGGTATGGTTAAGGTTAAAGTTGTTTTTTATGCAACTTTTAGAGAGAAATTTAAAGTTAATGAGATAGATCTAGATATTGATGGCACTTTTAAAAGTCTTATGGATTCGCTTACAAATAATCTAGGTGAAGAAGTTAAAAAGGAACTTTATGATGACAATACAAATTACATTAAAAAGGATGTCATAATGTTAGTAAATGGTAGATCGGTAGAATATCTAGGAGGCCCTAGTGTAAAGTTTAATGATGGAGATAAGATTGCAATATTCCCACCAGTAGCAGGCGGATAAAAACTCTTACATTGAAAATAAATTAATCAATTATAAAGAATAAAGGGTCTCTCACATTAGTTAAGTAAAGTTTTTATTTTTGATGTTCCTAAGCTATATTGATGATGGGAACTTTATTGTTAAATTTCCTGAGGGTTAAGCCCGATGAATATGGCAGATTAAATAACAGTAATATTTATGAAAATGATGTAGTTTTCAAGATATCAGAGAAAGCTTGTTTCTAAGATAAGAAGGGGGTCAATAGTTATGAATTCTGAATTATTACTTATAGCTCTTGGTGGAAATGCTTTGATTAAAAAAGGTGAGAAAGGAAGTTTTGAGGAACAATATAAAAATGTGCAGAATGTTACAAAACTATTAGTCCAACTAATAGAAGCAGGCAATAAATTAGTAATAACGCACGGTAATGGTCCTCAAGTTGGAGCGACATTACTTAGACATGATGCAGGCAATAAACTTTTTAATATTCCAGTTTTTCCTATGGATGCATGTACTGCTGAAACTCAAGGATTTATTGGTTATATAATACAGCATGTCCTACAAAATGAGATAAGATCAAGAGGAATTAATAAAGAAGTCATAACAGTAATAACAAGAGTTATTGTGGATAAAAATGATCCAGCTTTTAGAAATCCAACGAAACCTGTTGGGCCATTTTATAGTAAAGAAGAAATTAAAAGACTCCATCAAGAACATCCAGATTGGAAAATAATAGAAGATTCAGGAAGAGGTTATAGAAGAGTGGTGCCTTCTCCTGATCCTAAAAGTATTGTAGAATTTAAAGCAATTAAAACTCTCATTGATAATGATTTCATTGTAATAGCATGTGGTGGTGGAGGAATACCAGTAATAGAGGAAGATAGCAAATTAAAAGGGATAGAAGCAGTAGTAGATAAAGATTTAGCGAGCGAACGTTTAGCAACACTAATAAGAGCCGATCGATTTATCATATTAACTGATGTTGATGCTGCATACATAAATTACGGAACGCCAAATCAATACAGAATAGAAAATATACATGTAGAAGAGTTAAAAAAGTATTACACTGAGGGACATTTCAAACCAGGTAGCATGGGGCCTAAAATATTAGCATCAATAAGATTTATAGAAAATGGTGGAAAAGAGGCGATAATAGCACATCTTGATAGATTAGTAGAAGCCATAAAAGGAGATGAAGGAACGCATATACTTCCTTAATAAATTTATTATATACTGTTAGAAATACAAGAAAGTTTTCGTGTCTTATTGTCTTAGAGTTTTTCTAAGTATGAGTGTTGTTAAAATCACTGTCAATAATATATAGAACAGTGTTGTAAATAATGTAGGCACTGTAGAAATGTTAAATACGGTTATACTTAAAATTGATCCAAAAAACCCTGATATAGAAAAAATTAGGTTTGCAGCTAATGCAATAAAAAATAGTGGACTTGTTGCATTCCCCACAGAAACTGTTTACGGATTAGGTGCAAACGCTTTAGATGAAAAAGCAGTAGAAAAAATATTCATGGTAAAAAATAGGCCAACTGATAATCCAATCATAGTTCATATAGCAGACATCAACGATTTATATATTCTTGCCGAAGAAATACCTAACGAAGCATTAGAATTGGCATCAAAGTTTTGGCCGGGGCCTCTTACATTACTGCTTAAGAAATCTGAGTTAGTTCCAGATATAACTACAGCCGGGCTTGATACTGTTGCTGTAAGAATGCCTAATCATCTAATAGCGTTGATGCTAATAAAAGAATCCGAAGTACCTATAGCAGCACCAAGCGCTAACATTTCAGGAAAACCTAGTCCAACCACAGCAGAACACGTGATCAGAGATCTTAGCGGAAGAATTGATGTAATAATAGATGGTGGTGAAGTAACTTATGGAGTAGAATCTACAGTCCTTGATTTAACATCAAAACCACCGTACATATTACGACCAGGCCCAGTAACTCTTGAAGAGATCAAAAGTATAATTAAAAATGTTGAAGTACATCCAGTAGCGAAAGCTGAGAAACCAGTCGAAACAATAACAGCTAAGTCACCAGGGATGAAATATAGACATTATGCACCATCCGCAGAGTTGATAATCATCGAAGGAGATCAAAGAAAAATACCATCAAAAGTACAGGAAATAGCTAATGTATATATTAGACTAGGTAAAAAAGTTAGTATAATAGCAACAGAAGAGAATGCTACCTTTTATACTGTACCATACATAAAAATTGTTGGAAAAAGGAACGAACCTAAAACAATTGCAAAGAACCTATTCAAAACACTTAGAGAATTAGATGATGAAAGCGTAGATATAATAATAGCAGAAGGTATTGAACCTACAGGAATAGGTTTAGCAATAATGAATAGATTAAGAAAAGCTGCAGGATACAATATAATATATGTATGACTATCCCCCTGCTCTGAACAGTAGATCAAAACTTTTTGTTTGATTTTATAGCAAATTCGTCATCCTGGCCGCTCTTATAAACACCCCTCTCAAAAACAACCCCAACACCACCTAGCAGACAAACCAACCACACAACCAAAACTCACACCATAAAAAACAACCCCCCTAACAGTAGTAGAATCATGCCAAGGATACTCTCAAACATCATACCAAACCAGAACTTTCCTATCAACAACAATCTCTCCCAACAAGATAACACACCCTCGAAACTTCACACAATACAACCTAAACACATCCCTACAACAACCAAACAACAAAAACTACCCATCAACCATGACGAAC
>JBMFIF010000015.1:0-30732 GCA_049976445.1 Thermoprotei archaeon
TTGGTGGTATTATTGGTTGATTAATTATTGTGTTTGTTGTTCCTGTTGTTTGGAATGTATTTGTTGTTGGTATTGTTGATATTATTGTTAGGAGTAATCCTATTATGGCTGTTATGAGTCCGAGGATGAATGGTCTATTTTTAATGAATTTTGTTCTAGGTATTTTGTAATGGATTTGTTTCACCTTAGTATTTATATCTTCTGTTGTTATATTAATTTTAGTATTGATGTGTTTGTTTTTATTGAGTGTTTGTGAGTTTTTGTCGTGAGCTATGTGAATTTTATTTTTCTTTGTGATAATAAAGTTTATAAAAGGGGTTTTTATATTATTGTAAGCTAGTTTGGGGGTGTTTTATTGACGAAAGGTGAGAGGGAGAAGTTTGATGTGTTGAGTCATGAGTATGTGCCTCATCATGTTCTTATTCCTAGGGAGGAGGCTAAGAAGTTGTTAAGGGAGTGGGGTGTGAAAGGTATTCAATTACCTTGGATTAGAGCTTCTGATCCTGTTGCTAGGGCTCTTGGTGCTAGACCTGGTGATTTGGTTAAGATAATTAGAAAGAGTGAGGTATCTGGTGTGACTGTTGTGTATAGGTATGTGGTGCCGGGGTGAGGAGATAAATGTCGAGTACAAAGCAGTTGTTGCGTGATGATATGTGGGTTCTTGTGGATAGTTTTATTAAGGAGCAGGGGTTGGTGCGTCTTCATTTGGATTCTTATAATAGGTTTATTGAGTATGGTTTGCAGCAAATTATTGATGAGATGGGTAGGATAGAGTCGAGTATACCTGGTTGTTATATTGAGTTGGGTACTATTAGGGTTGAGGAGCCTTCTATAAAGGAGGCTAAGGGTTATACTATTAGGGCTACTCCGATAGATGCGAAGCTTCGAGGGTTTACTTATGCTGCACCTATTAAGCTTGAAATGTCACTTTATATTGATGATGTACTGAGGTCTACTAAGAAGGATGTTGTTATTGGTATGATGCCTATAATGGTGAAGTCTAATAGGTGTGTTTTGAGTAAGATGAGTAGGGAAGAGCAGATTCGATATGGTATGGATCCTGATGATCCTGGTGGTTATTTCATAATTAATGGTGCTGAGCGTGTTATAGTTGCTCAGGAGGATTTGGCTGTTAATAGGATTATTGTTGATGTTGCTCCTTCAGGGTCTGGCGCTACTCATATTGCGAAAGTGTTTTCTTCAACTCCTGGCCAGAAGGTTCCTGTTTCGCTTGAGAGGAGGAAGAATGGTGCTTTGTATGTTGGTTTTCCCTCTGTTCCTGTGAAGATACCTTTTGTGATAATGATGCGTGCTCTTGGTATGAAGACTGATGCTGAAATAGCTGAGGCCGTATCTTCTGATTTGAGGATTCAGAATGAATTAGGTGTTTCTTTTGAAGAAGCGGCTGATATTAGGACTGTTGACGAAGCGGTTGATTATATCGGGAGTCGTTTGGCTCATGGTAAACCTGCTGAGAGAAGGAGAGAGTTTGCTTTAACTGTTATTGATAAGAACTTTCTTGTGCATTTGGGTACAAAGCCTGAGGATCGTAAGACTAAGGCATTGTATTTGGGTCAAATGGCTCGTAGACTTTTGGAGGTTAGTCTTGGTTTAAGGGATATTGATGATAAGGATCATTATAAGAATAAGCGTTTGAAGCTTGCCGGAGATTTGTTGGGTATACTTTTTAGGAGTATTTTTAGGAATTTTCAAAGGGATGTTAAGTATCAGCTTGAGAAAATGCTTAGTCGTCGAAGGGATATGGATATTGATGTTGCGAATCTTGTGAGACCTAATCTTATTACTGAGAAGCTTGAGCATTATCTTGCTACTGGTAATTGGGTTGGTGGTAAGACCGGTGTTAGTCAGCTTTTAGATAGGACTAACTATTTATCTACGCTCAGTCATTTGAGGCGTATAGTCTCTCCGTTAAGTAGAAGTCAGCCTCATTATGAGGCAAGGGATTTACATCCAACGCAATGGGGTAGAATCTGCCCAATAGAGACTCCTGAAGGGCCTAACTGTGGATTGGTGAAGAATTTATCGTTACTTGCTTTGGTCACTAAGGGTGAAGCTACTATTGTCATGAAACAGATGATCGGTGAATTGCTTAATGTTAAGCCTTTGCGTAAATCTCCTAAAGAGTGGGCTGAAGTTTATCTTGATGATGTATTAGTTGGTAGGCATCCGAATCCTGAGGAGTTGGTTTTGCAAATTAGAAAGCTTAGGCGTAAAGGTGAAATAAGTTATGAGGTAAATGTTGCATTAGTAAACGGGCCTTTAGGTCGTGAAGTGCATATTAATACTGATGCTAATAGGATTATTAGACCTCTCATAATAGTAGAGGATGGAGAACCTAAATTGACACGTGAGATGGTTGAGAAATTAAGGAATGGAGAGCTCACATGGTCTGATCTAATTTCCATGGGTGTAATAGAGTATTTAGATGCTGAGGAGGAAGAGAATGCTTATATTGCTATATGGCCCGAGGAAGTTACAAAAGAGCATACACATTTAGAGATTTCGCCAGCCGCACTATTTGGTGTTGTTGGTTCGATAATACCATTTTCTGATCATAATCATTCACCAAGAAATACATTTGAGGCTGCTATGGGTAAGCAAGCGCTTGGATTTTCAGTAGCTAACTACTCAAAGAGGGTTGATACTAGAGGTCATTTGTTACATTATCCTCAAAGGCCTCTCGTTACTACCAAAGCTATTGAGAGTATTGGCTTAAATAGGAGACCTTTTGGGCAAAATATGGTTATTGCTGTTCTCTCCTATACTGGCTATAATATACAAGATGCTGTTATTATAAATAAGTCTGCGGTCGACAGAGGATTAGGTAGGTCAACGTTCTTTAGATTATACGAAGCTGAAGAAATGCGATATCCAGGTGGTATAACTGATAAGATAGAAATACCACAACCTAACGTAAAGGATTATCGTGTTCCTGAGAGTTATTCAAAGCTTGAACCTGATGGTGTAATTACACCTGAGGTCGAGGTACGAGGAGGTGAAGTGCTTATTGGGAGAACTAGTCCACCGAGGTTTATGGAGGAGTATGAACAAAGAGGAGCATTTGGTGGTCCAATAAGAAGGGATACTTCAATAGCATTGAGGCATGGTGAAAAAGGTGTTGTGGATGCTGTCATATTTACTAATACAATAGATGGTAATCCGCTCGTGCGTGTACGGGTTAGAGATTTGAGGATACCTGAGCTTGGTGATAAGTTTGCTTCTAGACATGGCCAGAAAGGTGTTATTGGTATGTTATTACCTCAGGAAGACATGCCGTTTACTGAAAGTGGTATAGTACCAGATTTAATAATAAATCCGCACGCAATACCATCAAGAATGACTATTGGTCAGTTACTTGAATCATTAGCTGGCAAGGTTGCAGCTCTTAAGGGTACTATTGAAGATGGCACACCGTTTCAGGAAAATGTTGAAGAAAGACTTAGGAAGGAATTATTGGCTTTAGGATTTGAGCCTAGAGGTAAAGAGGTAATGTATAATGGTTTAACTGGTGAGAAACTTGAAGCCGAAATTTTCATAGGTATTGTGTATTATCAGAAACTCCACCATATGGTTAGTGATAAAATGCATGCCCGCGCGCGTGGTCCTGTTCAAATGCTTACTCACCAACCAACTGAAGGTAGAGCAAAGGAAGGTGGTTTAAGATTGGGTGAGATGGAGAGGGATTGTCTTATAGCTCATGGTGCAGCTGCAACATTAAAGGATAGGCTTATGGATATGTCTGACAAAACTACAATATTTGTTTGTAAGAATTGTGGTTCGATAGGTTATTATGATTGGAAAAAGGGTGAGCATGTGTGTCCTGTTTGTGGCCCGAGGGCTGATATAGTCCCAGTAGAAGTTTCTTATGCGTTTAAGCTCTTGTTACAGGAGTTGATGAGTATGATGGTCAATCCTCGTTTAGAGGTTGTTGAGAGGTATCAGAAGGGAGTATAGGAGGTGAAACATGATGTTAGAGGAATCTAAGAAATATGTTATAAAGAGCATAAAATTTGGTCTAATGTCGCCTGATTTTGTAAGAAAGATTTCTGTTGTGAGTCTTACAATACCTGATACATATGATGAGGATGGAACACCAATACCTTTCGGTCTGATGGATAAAAGATTAGGTACACTGGAACCAGGTCAGAGGTGTGAAACATGTGGAGGTTTGCCGGGGCAGTGTCCGGGACATTTTGGTGATATTGAACTTGCACAGCCTGTTATTCATATTGGTTTTGTAAAGCATGTTTATGTTGCGCTTCAGGCAACATGTAGAGAATGTGGGCGTCTTACACTTGATCCGCAGTTATTTAAGAAATACTTGAATATGCTTGATAAGTATAGAAAGAGTGGTAACATCATTTTTGAACAGGCTCTGATTAATAAAGTATCTAAAATGGCTATGAAAACCGATGAATGTCCATACTGTGGTACAAAGAAACATAAAATACGTTTAGAACGCCCTGTATCATTTTATGAGGAGATTGATGAAAATGGTCAAAAAATATTAAAACCATTATCATCAAAAGAGATTAGGGCTAGGTTAGAAAGGATACCAAGTGATGATTCAAAGCTTATAGGCTTTGATCCTGATGTTGCAAGGCCAGAGTGGGCTGTGATTACTGTGCTTCCTGTGCCTCCTATAAGTGTACGCCCATCGATAACTCTGGAGTCTGGTGAAAGGTCTGAGGATGATTTAACTCATAAGCTTGGTGATATAATTAGAACTAATGAGAAGTTGAAGGCAAATATAGAATCTGGCTCTCCTCAGATGATTATTGATGAACACTGGAATTTGTTGCAGTTCCACGTGTTAACATATTTTGATAATGAGGTGCCTGGTGTCTCACCTTCGGTTCATCGTTCAGGAAGACCATTGAAAACCTTAGCTCAGCGTTTGAAAGGAAAAGAGGGAAGATTTAGAAGTAATTTATCTGGTAAGCGTGTAGATTTCTCTGCAAGAACTGTTATATCTCCTGATCCGAATATTGGAATTAATGAAGTTGGTGTGCCTTATGACATAGCTATGATACTTACTGTTCCAGAAGTTGTCACATCATGGAATATTTCATGGTTAAAGGAGCTAGTGAAGCAAGGACCATTTGAATATCCAGGGGCTAACTATGTATTGAGTCCTGATGGAAAGCTTACTGATCTGAGGTTTGTTAAAGATAGGAATGCATTAGCTGAGAAATTAGAGCCTGGGTATATAGTGGAGAGGCATCTGCAGAATGGTGATCTAGTGATATTTAATAGACAACCATCATTACACAGGATGTCAATGATGGCACATATTGTGAGAGTTTTACCTGGACGTACTTTCAGAATTAATCCTATTTCATGTACACCGTACAATGCTGACTTTGATGGTGATGAGATGAATCTTCATGTACCTCAGAATGTAGAAGCTCGCACTGAAATGGATGTCTTGATGAAGGTTAAGGAACATTTGTTGACACCAAGATACGGTGGTGTAATAATAGGCATGATTCATGATTATATATCATCTGCATACCTCTTAACACGAAGGTCCACTACTGTTGATAGGTTTAAAGCATCTTTTATGTTAGGCGCTGCTGAATATAAAGGGCCTGTTCCTTATGATAAAATAAGTGGTAAAGAACTTTTCAGTATGTTAATACCGAGTATTAATTATGAGGGTAAAGCAAGATGCGATCTTGATCCGCAGGATATTAAGGTTACGATTAAAAAGGGTAAATTATTATCCGGTGTTGTTGATCACAGCACAATTGGTGATCAAAAAGCTGGCACATTAATACACAGTATTATCCTGAAATTCGGTACTGATATGGCTAGCGATTTTATTGACAAAACTAGTTGGGCATTATTAAGATATCTTGATAGTTATGGTTTTACAATAGGTCTTGATGATGAAGATATTCCTGAGGAGGCACGTAAAAAGATTGAGGAAGTGATTAAATTGCACATTGATCGTGTGAACCAACTTATTGAAGATTATAAAAATGGGAAGCTTGAAAGGGAGCCAGGTGCGACACTCGAAGAGACATTAGAGCAAAAAATAATAAATGAACTAAACTTGGCCAGGGATGAAGCTGGAAGTATTGCAGAGAAATATTTCAAACCTAATAATAGTGTGCTGATAACTGCAAAGACGGGTGCTAGAGGAAAGATGTTAAACTTAACACAGATGACTGCTTGTATTGGTCAACAAACAATCAGGGGGAAAAGGATTAGTAGAGGTTATCAGAATCGCACGCTGCCTCATTTTAAGCCAGGTGATATAAGTGCTGAAGCTAAAGGTTTTATAGCATCAAATTACAAGAAAGGTTTATCACCAACTGAGTTCTTCTTCCATGCTATGACTGGCCGTGAGGGATTAGTGGATACTGCTGTGAGGACTTCGCAAAGTGGATATATGCAAAGAAGACTTATAAATGCGCTTTTAGATTTATACGTTAGCTATGATGGTACTGTGAGGACTTCAGATAATTATATTGTACAGTTTATTTATGGTGAGGATGGTGTTGATCCTGCCAAAGCTATAGCCGGGCAACCGGTTGATTTTAAGGATTTGATCATTAGTATTAGGGAGAAATATGGTGATGAGAAACAATGAGCACAAAGAGTCGATACTCAAAATATGTTAGAATGATGCGTGAAGCAGGTTTACCTGAGAAACTCATCGATCAAGCTATAGAATCATTATCACAAATTGATGATTTGCCAGAATCGGCAAAAAATGAATTCATAAACATGGTTATTGAAAGATATCAGCAGGCGCTTGTTGATCCTGGTGAAAGTGTTGGTGTAATAGCTGCGCAATCTATAGGCGAACCGGGTACACAGATGACTTTAAGAACATTTCACTATGTAGGAGTGAAGGAACTTAATGTTACATTAGGACTACCAAGGCTTATAGAAATTTTTGATGCGAGATCAAAACCGTCGACTCCTACCATGACTGTGCCATTAAAGGATAAGTATGCCCAAGATTTAGATTTGGCTAAAGAGGTTGCTAAAAACATTGAAGAAGTATTGTTGGAGGAGGTGCTTGATAGGCATGAAATTGATTTAACAACAATGGAAATTAGGCTCTATATTAACTTGAATCAGCTTAAGCAGAGAGACATTTCTTTGGATACAGTAATTAACCTTCTTAAGGCTGTAAGGAATGTTGAGGTTGAAGTTGAGGACTATAATACTGGAATTGTTAGGGTTATTCCTCAATTTGAAGAGTTTTCTTATGCTAAGATTAACATGTTAAAGAATAAAATTCTTGGTATAAGGCTTAAAGGAATACCTGGTATACGTAGAGCTATAGTGAAGAGAGGTAAATTGGGTGATAAGGAGGAATGGTATATCATAACTGAAGGATCTAATATGGAGGCTGTGATGAAAGTACCTGGTGTTGATGCAAAAAGAGTCATTAGTAATGATATTTTTGAGGTGTATCAGGTTTTGGGTATAGAGGCTGCTCGTCAAGTTTTAATACAGGAAGCTCGTAAAGTTTTAGAAGAGCAAGGGCTTGATGTAGATATAAGACATCTCATGCTGGTGGCTGACATGATGACTATGGCTGGTAATATAAGACAGATAGGAAGGCATGGTATAGCTAAAGATAAAAGTAGCGTTTTAGCTAAGGCAGCTTTCGAAATAACAACTAAAAACATTTATGATGCTAGTGCGAGGGGGGATGTTGATAAGTTAAAAGGTGTTGCTGAAAATGTGATTGTCGGACAGCTTATACCATATGGTTCTGGTAATATTAGTGTATTTTTTGATGCCAGTTCAATTAAGTCATCTTCTAAAAAACAAGTAGAGCAGACTGAGAAAAAAGAAATAACAGTTAAAGGAAAAGCTGATAAGTCAAGTGGTTCTAAATAGCAAGGAGGACGATGCGAACATGGTAGATATTGCAAGAGAGCTCAAGGTTGCTATGCAAACTGGAAAGATAGAAGTAGGTTATAATTCTGTTAGAAATCTTATTTTAACAAAAAATGTTTCAGGAATAATTATTGCTGGTAAAGGTCCTAGTGAAAAGATTGAATCATTGAAGTATTATTCTAAAATTTCTAAAATTCCAGTTTACGTTTACGATGGGACGAGCTGGGATTTGGGACGGCTTTGTGGAAAACCTTTTATGGTGTCTGTCGTAGCAATAATTAATCCCGGTGAATCTGAGATAATGAAAATTTTTGAATCATCATCCGAGGAGGATACAATGAATGCCAGAAATAAAACTCAGCAATAGAGAACTTCGTTATATAGGACTTTTTGAATCCCTTACTGGTGCTGTTGTTAAAGATTGTGTTATTGATGAGAGATATAATAGAGTTATTTTTGTTGTGCGTCCCGAAGATGTTGGATTAGCGATAGGAAGAGGAGGAGAAAAAGTAAACCAGTTGAAGAGTGTTATGAAGGTTAACATTGAGATCGTTAGTTATGCAGAAACACCTGAAGAGATTATAAAAGCTAGCTTAATGCCTGCTCGTGTAAAAAACGTAAGAATAATTAATAATCCAGCTGGTGAGAAGGTTGCACAAGTTACTGTTGATCCTAAAGATTTCGCAGTAGCAATAGGTCCAAAGGGGAAAAATATTAATAGAGCAAGAATATTAGCGAAGAGATATTTTGATATTTCTAATATATACATAACATCTTAATATTAAGGTGTTTTTGTTGATAATGACAGAATTAATTTTGTTGATCCTAGTTGCTATCATTGCCGGTTTAATAGGTTCTGTTTTTGGTGTCGGTGGAGGCATCATATTAGTTCCTCTTCTTGTTTTCATATTCAATATTCCAATTAGGGTTGCAGCTGGAATAAGCATAGTGTCTATAATTGCTACATCATTGATGGGTTCTTCTGTATATTTAAAGAATGAAATAACAAACGTAAAAATAGGTGCTATACTACAAGCTGCGATGAGCACAGGTTCTATTATTGGAGCATTGATCTCAGTATATACATCGGAAGAAATAATATCGCTAGCATTCAGTTTTATGCTATTTTATGCTTCATACATGATGATAAGAAGTGCTCAGTCTTCTGATAAAGAATTAAACACATCTGAGGGTATTGCATCAAAGTTAAAGTTAGATGGAACGTTTTTAGATAAAAGCGAAGGCCGTATCGTTAATTATGGTGTAAAAAATCTTGTTCAAGGATTCTTTATTTCAATATTAGGTGGTATGATTGCAGGAATGCTTGGTGTTGGTGGTGGCCTAATTAATGTTCCTGTAATCTCTATGCTAATGGGTGCTCCAATAAAAGTAGCTATAGCAACAAGTAATTTTATCATAGGAATAACAGCTGTTTCAGGATCTATTGTGTATTTCATAAGAGGACTTGTCAATCCGTTGATTGTAGCACCAGTAGTAATTGGTATTGTGATAGGTGCTTTTATAGGTGCTAACTACATGCCCAAGATACGTAATATTACGTTGAAGAGATTATTTTCACTTTATTTAATCTACACTGCAGTACGATTAATCTTAAGATCGTTAGGAATACCAATACCATTCTAAGTGATCATCATGAAAATAGAAAATATATTATCAAAAATCTTTAGAATAGGACTTTTAATATCGGTAGTAATAATTTTAACAGGACTTTTTATTATAAGCTTGAAAGAGGTTAGTAAACCAAGTATTCCATTAGAAAATATCTTTACAGAAAATCCTACTACAATTATAACATTTGGTATCATAGTACTTATGTCGATGCCTATAATTGGTTTAATAACACTTTTTGTATATTTTCTCAAATCATCTAATAAATTTTTCATTATTGTAACACTTTATACACTCTTACTGATAATGATAACAATATATTTGTTATTGTGAGCCCCTATTGACTGAAGCTTTCTGCCTCATAACCCCACTCTGTCCACAATTATATGCTATGAAATACCGTTCCTTTTTTCATAGACGTTCGTACTCATCGCGCAAGCTCATACTCATCAACAACACCATAACACTCTTCTTTACTGAAATCCTCACCTGCGTAAAATAACTCCCCCTCCTTAATACACTCCTTACACCACTAAGGTTCTCGCCCCGGGGAACGGCCGCTCAGAGGACCACCCCTAACCATATAGGTAATGGGGTTCGCCATACCAAGGCTGGCACCCAGCTCACAAACCTAAAACGTTCAAAGTAGCATTATAATCACGATCAACACACCAACCACACTTAGCACACGTCTTAGAAGTATTCTTAGGATTTACTAATTATGAACTGCTTACCGTATTTCTCCGTTTGGTAGCAATTATTTTCTTAATCGTCAAAAGCAACATCATACAACCGCAGTACAAAGTAATACACAACCATAAAAATAAGTTTGTTATAATTTAGTTGGTGCTTGGTGTGCAAGGAATTTTAGTTTCAACTTATAGGGGCAGAGAGGATGATTGTGCATCAGAATTATGGGTTTTACTCAGGGAAATAGGAGAGTCTAATCCTGATATTCAGAGGCTTCCATTACCAGGATTAGTAATCGCTTATACAGAAAGTGATCCAATTGTTTTAGTAGAAAAAATTAGAAATTATGCTAGTGAGCATCCATGGGATTTTCGTTATGTGTTAAAAATTGTACCTCTTGAAATCGTGATTGAGAGTTCGTTAGAAAAATTAGAAGAAGCAGTTAAAAAACTTGTAGAAAAAATTGAACCTGAAAAAACTTTTCGCGTTACAGTTAATAAAAGGAGTACCTCATTATCAATGCATGAAATAATAGATATTGCTGCGCGACAGGTGAAAGATAGAAAGGTTAACTTAGAAACCCCTGACTACATCATAAACATCGAGATTATAGGAAGCATAATGGGAATTTCTGTAATCACGCCAAAGCATATAGTTTCTATACAAAAAATTAAGGATGAATACTTAAAGAACATTAGTAACAAAAGTTAAAGTTCAACAATCTATTAATTTTATTATGATTACTGAGGTCTGTGAAGTCAAGAATAGTTAATATTGAATAGACCCTAACGTTCTTTAAAAGATTTTTATAGTAGGATTTATTAAAATTTTCTTCGTTTTAAACCTTTTTTGTTGTGAAAAAGAAAATGGTTTAATGTATTTAGGTTAAAATCGCCTTCTTTTGGGTATGCATTTTTGATAGAATTATGAAAAAATTGATATCATGGAAATGATCTATAAAGAGATAAGTTTATATGTATGCTTACTCCCATAATGGGCGGTGGTTATAAAATGAAGAAATATTTTGAGGAGGAAGAGAACGAAGAGGAGGAAGAAGAGGAAGAATGGGAAGAGGAAGAGGAATGGGAAGAAGAGTTTGGAGAAGAGGAAGAAGAGTTTGAGGAGGAAGGATGGGAAGAGGAAGAGGAATGGGAAGAGGAAGAAGAGGGTGAGTGGGAGGAGGAAGAGGAGTACTAAATTATTAATGATTTTTTTATTGTAGGTGTTGTGCTTTGGAGTTTTGTCCCAAATGTGGAGGATTGATGCGCCCCGGTAAGACTAAAGATGGTAAACTGGCATTTATATGTACTAAATGTGGTTATGTATTAGTTAAGGTTGCTGAGAAACGAATTGTTGTTAAAGTTAAGGATGTCAGGGATAAAGATATTGCAGTTAGCAAAGAGGAAGAGTCTTCTAAAGTTAAAGAGGAAGAAAAGGCAATGATAGAGGAGACGTATTCAACGTTATTGGAAAATTATGAAGAATAGTTTATAGTGTAGTTTATTATTTCATTGAGTGAGTTCGATGGTTATAAGAATTGCAGTAGTAGATAGGGATAGGTGTAGACCAAAGGATTGTCATCAAGAGTGTATTAGGTTCTGTCCTATTGTACGTGCGGGAAGGGAGATAGTTTACATTGATAAGAGTAGTGGGAAGGCTGTTATTGATGAAGATGGTTGTATTGGTTGTGGTATTTGTGTTAATAAATGTCCTTTTAATGCTATAGATATTGTTAATTTGGTTGATGAACCGAAAACACAGCTTATTCATATTTATGGTAAGAATATGTTTCGTTTGTATGGATTACCTATTCCTCAACGTAATAAAATTGTTGGAATTCTAGGTGTTAATGGTGCTGGTAAAACTACAGCATTAAATATTTTATCTAATAAGTTACGTCCAAATTTAGGCATTCTGGATAGGGAGGTAAGTGTTGATGAGGTTATTAGGGCGTTTAAAGGAACTGAGCTTCAAGGTTACTTGAAAGATCTTTATAATAATAAAGTTCGTGTGTCGTATAAGCCTCAAAACATAATTCAACTCGCATCTATAGGTGGTACTGTCAGTCAGTTGTTGCATTATAGTGATGAACGTGGTTTGTATGATGATATAGTTGAAAAGTTAGAGTTAAAAGGTATTTTAGATCATAAGGTTAAGGAGCTTAGCGGTGGTGAATTACAGCGATTGGCTATTGCTATTGTATATTTACGTGATGCTAATGCATATTTCTTTGATGAGCCTAGTAGCTTCCTTGATGTCTATCAACGTATGCGTGTAACAAAGCTAATACGTAATTTAATAAGTCCTAATAGGATTGTGGTTGTTGTTGAACATGATTTAGCTTTTTTAGATTATGTTTCTGATAATGTTCACATAATTTATGGGAAACCAAAAGTCTATGGTATTATATCTTCATCTTATGGTGTAGGCCCGGGTATAAATAATTATTTGGAGGGTTATCTTCCTAGTGAAAACATAAGGATACGCAAGGAAAGTGTGAAATTTAATCTAAAACCATTGTCTAATACTGTTAAGGAAGAGTTCCCAGTTTTTGAATGGACTGAATTGGAGGTTAGGGTTAATGGCTTTAGATTATTAGTTTCACCTGGCTCTCTCTCTAATGGTGATGTTGTTGGCGTATTGGGACCTAATGGCATAGGGAAAACTAGTTTCGTAAGGGTACTTGCTGGTGAACTGACACCTACGAGCGGTGCTGTATATTCAAGGTTAGGGAATAAAGTAAAAGTAAGTTATAAGCCACAGGTTATATCACCGCTGGATATTACTGTTGGAGAATGGCTTAAACTGGCAAATCCTAAATTTTCTGAGATAGAATGGATAATGGATGAAGTAATTCATCCATTAAATTTACATCTTATAATGGATAGGCGCGCTACAGAAATCAGTGGTGGTGAGTTACAATCGTTGGCAGTAGCTGTTACTGCAATAACCGATGCTGATGTATATCTTTTTGATGAACCTAGTGCATTTTTAGATGTTGAACAAAGGTTAGTTGTAGCAAAACTAATTAGAAAGCTAGCAGAATCATTATCTAAGGTTGTTTTAGTTGTAGATCACGATCTAATAATTCATGATTTTGCCGCTAAAAAGATTATGCTGTTCACTGGAAAGCCAGGAATAGAAGGACATGTTAATGAAATAATGAGTCTAAAGCATGGCATTAACACTTTCTTACATGATGTAGGTATAACTTTCCGAAGAGACCCAAAAACTGGTAGACCAAGAGTAAATAAGGATAGTTCATGGCTTGATAGATATCAAAAAAGTATAAATGAATATTATTACCTCTCACCAGAATTACCTGCTACCGCTAAAGAGGAAGAATAATTAATGAATACAATAAAATCTACAACATTGCTCCTTATAATCTCTTTGATCTTTATTTTTTATGTATGTATGCAATTTCTATTTTTCTTCAATATTTTAGTTATTTATAATCCACAGGAAATGTATACAATATTCATGACAGTAATTGTCACCTCATTTCTATTTTATATTCGTTATTTTTATGATACAATTAATCAATTATCATCTCATATTAACAGTTCAATCAATACAATAATAAAACTTACTAATGCTAACAATTTAAACGATTATTATTTGTTACAAGAAATAGATAACATTAAATCGTTTACTATTACCTTTCGAAGAAGTTATATAGTATTTCTCCTCATTTTTCCACCATCGATAATTTATATTTTTTATAATATTAAAGTCAAATTTCATAAACATATATTGCATGAATACCAAGCAATATATTTAATTGCTACAAAAAACATTGCACATGCGAAACTTTTGGGTGGTGATATTCCTAAAGTTAGGAGATTAACAGAGATCATACTATTATCGGTGCTGTCGCTTGGTCTGTACTTAGCATACGAATGGTATAACTTTTCTCAAGACCTTAAGGAGCATCTAAAATTATACAACGAATGGTATTTAAAACAATGCTTTGTTGCATAATTCTGATGTGTTTTTGATGTGCTTTTTATGCTGAGAATTCTTGTGTGCTGAGAGTTTGATGGTGTTCTCTCACAATTTTAATGAAAACTCCCAGCTAGCATACATAAAACCACATTAGTAAGCATCATGAGATTGGAGGAGACTGCGAAACGCTCCAC
Source organism: Thermoprotei archaeon (assembly GCA_049976445.1). Taxonomy (GTDB): domain Archaea; phylum Thermoproteota; class Thermoprotei; order Gearchaeales; family WAQG01; genus JAVZOV01. The sequence goes on from JBMFIF010000015.1 coordinate 14,349, forward strand.
AAAACCACGCACGAATTATGCAACAAAGCACATGACATACAAAGACTACCTATCCGTTCTGTTTTAAATGGGAATTTTTATTTGATGATTTATTTATGTGTGTAAGATAATTCTTTTATTCTGTTTTGTAATATGCTAATTAGTTCTTTTCTTAGTTCTTCGCCGTGTAATCCTTGTATTTTTCTTATTCTTTTTGAAAGTTCGTAATCTCCTAATACATCTTTTATCCATCTGGCTATATCTCCTCTTTCCATGTGAAATTCTATTGAGTTGATTTCAATGTTTTTTAAATGCTCTATGAGTTGTATGAGATTTCCAGCTCTAATTCCTAATTCTTCGCCGAATCCTTTATAGAATTTGAATTTAAATGTATCTGGTACTTCAATTTTAATTAGTCTGTAATAAAGATATTCTGGTTTTCTTAGTTCTTCTTGTATACGTAAGTTAAGGTCTGTTATTGCCCTAGTAAATACGATGAATGCTTCTAATGGAGAACTGAAGTGGCTAAAATATGAGTGCACAGCACCAGTATCTCCTCCTTTCATACTCATGTAATAGTAATGATCACTTATTGTAAGCAGCCTCCATAACCTCAAATAGTGTTTATTATTAAGTATCTTGACTAATCTTTCTATCGATTCTATTGAATCAAAGTTATGCTTTTGGAGTATATTTCCAAGCCATGCGCTTGTATTTCTTTCTTCATCAGCCCATGATATTGTATTATTCTCAGGGACGTCAATTTCATCTACTGGGGAATGTTTCTCTATAGCTTGACTTGGTGATATAAACCTTATATCACGCTTCCATGCTTCGATTGGAAACCAATATAGGAATTCATGAATTCCACTTTCTGGCCAATTATGTTCTCCAAAAGTTTCATAGTCCATTGCTAAGACAATTATATCACCGTTAGATTTCTTAATCCATTCGCTGTATTTATCTGCTGTGAGAGGCCATTCAGACCATGTTCTGGATGTGAACCTAAAGCTTATGTCATCTGATAATCTATAGTTCCTTAGTAAGAGTTTTATGTTTAAGTTTTTAGCCTTATATACATAATTGGGGCTACGCCATTCTAGGATTCTTTCTGTTCCTTCTGTCAGTATTGCATGAAAATTCAAGTCCTCAACTGTTTTAGCAATTTTATTGTTGTATAAAAATTCAGTATTTTCGAATATTTGAGGTCTTATTCCAAAAATTTCCTGGATTATTTTGATATGCATTTTTATCTGTTCGATGAATTCATCATGAGATTTAAATAGTGACACTAGACTGTGAAAGTATGTTTGTGCAATTAGTTCTGCAGCATTTAAGTCTATTAATTCATTTATTAGGTTTAGGAAGTCAGGTGTATAAGATTGAGCTTGTTCTAAAAATATTCCAGAAAAGCTAAAAGCGATCTTAAAAGAACGTCCTTCTTCTTTGCTTTTTTTAGCAAGATTTATGAGAATTTGTGTTGCGGGCTTATAACACTTTGAGTAAACTCGTTCAAAGATCTCTCTGTTTGTTGTTTCGTCAAAGTAAAGGTGTTCTAGTTCTTCGGGTGATATTTTTCTTAACAAATTTAATTTCTCGTTAATTTTTCTGCTAATTCTATAAGGTTGATGTACCTCAAAAATGATCACCAAATCATTAACCATTGTTCCATCTATTATGAATATTTGTTCTTATATTTTAATCTACACATTTCTAAATTAAAGTTCTTTGTAGTATTAGAAAGATTTATTTCTTTATTTGTTAATAAATAGATGCAATGTACAAGTGTGTAGCATTTGATGTGGATGGAGTGTTAACAAAGGTTGAGAGTGCATGGCAATATGTACATGAGAAACTTAATACGTGGGATAAGGCAAGAGTTAATATGGAGCTTTATTTTAATAAGATGATTACTTATGAGGAATGGGCATATTTAGATGCATTATTGTGGAAAGGTGTGTCTTATAATAAGTTTATGGAAATTTTTGATTCGATACCAATAAATGATGGGTTTGAAAAAGCTTTATCACGAATAAAATCGTTAGGTCTTAAAATCATTGCTATAAGTGGTGGATTGATGCCGCTATTAGAGAGGTTAAATAAGATTGTTAGATTTGATGACATGTATGCTACTGAACTTATTTTTGAAAATGGAATTTTTACTGGTAAAGTTATAGTACATGTGAAATATGGTAATAAGGATATGGTTTTACTTAATGCGTGTAAGAAACATGGATTTTCAACTAAAGAATGTATCGTAGTAGGTGATTCTGAAATAGACATACCAATGTTTGCAATAAGTGGATATAGTATTGCTTTTAATCCGAAGAATCAAAAAGTTGCGAAAGCTGCAAATAAAGTCATAAATAGTGAATCGCTTAATCCGATAGCAGACATTATAGAAGAGTTGGTCAGCTATTCCCGACTTTAGCCAAGGTCTCCTTGGGTAACCTTTATGAAAGATCAAGGTTTGTTGATTTTTAGGATTATAACGTCATATGAGTCTCTCCGTCCTGAAGGAACTAGACTTTCATTTATGTAAATTTCTAGCAAAAGAAATGATCAATTGATGTCAAACAATGTTATTAGCTTTTGTTTCTTTTTGTTGAAATTTCTAATAGTTCGATTAATAATTCGTCGTATGTCTTGTTTGTGTGTTCTTCTGAGTAGATATTTTTTAGTTGTGCGTAAGCTTGTGCTATTAGATGGTAACATGGTTCGTTTTCTCCTGAAGCTATTAGTGTTGTGAAACCATTGCAGCTACAATAATACATGGGTATTATAAGGTAGCGTCCTCTATGACCTTCAGCTATCCAGAGTTCTTTTCCATCTATTGTGTAAACTTTTTTTATGCCATTGTTTCTTGCGAGTTTTATAGCTTTTAAACCTCGTCTTTTAAAAGTCTTTTTAATCTGTTTTTCTAGATCTGTTTCATTGGATAATGCTTCTTTAATCTTTTGTGACATTTTTTCGTAGTAGGGATACATTATTTTTCATGCCTCATGAGATTAGATGCCGAGGGTGGGATTTGAACCCACGACAGCCCGGTCTTCAGCCGGGTGCTCTCCCAGGCTGAGCTTTCGATGCGATGTTTTAGTCGCTACCTCGGCTCCCACCTCGGCATTAATTTTATGTTAATATTGTTAAATAAATTTTTCGCTAGCTTAAGTAAGAGAAAAATAATTTAATTTATCTATTAATGCTCTAGTGATCTGTCGGCTTTATGTTTTACGTAATCTTTAGGTTTTAGTTCACTGAGTATGTAATCAAAAGCTTTTTCAGGATCTGTATGACTACCACATGTGAATACATCAACAGTTGCATAATTATATTCGTTCCATGTATGTATGGCAATGTGGCTTTCTAATACGAGGGCTATAACTGATACGCCGCCTTTTCTACCACCGAATTTCCATGATTTTACCTCCCATAATTTTGCGTTGGAGACTTTGACGGCATTAAGCACTATTTGTACTAATCTTTCTTCATCGTTTAAGATTTTTGGATCGCATCCGTAAAGATTGCCATATACATGTTTTCCGATTACGGTATCCTCCCGAATATATTCTTGCTGTTGGCCCATTTCTTTTTCTACAGAAAACATGTTTTACATAACCAAAATTTAAACTTAACTCTTTTTTGTTTCATCAATTATCATGAAATTTTTGTAGTTCGTTAGAGTATATGCGGAAAATAGTTTTCTTTAAAATAGTTAGGATGAAAATGTATTTAAAAGGGCTTTTTCTTGTATTTTTTCAATGGAACCTCGTCTTAGTTTACGCACAAGTTTAATTGCTTCATTCGGCTGCATATTCTTGAATTTTATTAAGTATGCAGCTAGTATCATGCCAGTTCTTCCTTGTCCAGCGGCGCAGTGTACTAATACTGGCTTTTTTTGGGATATGTAGTAATGTATCCTATTTATGATTTGTTGAAGCTCTTCTGGTGATGGTGCTGTATGATTTTTTATAGGAAAATGATCAACCTCTAGATCTAGATTTTGTAGAATTTCAGATGGTAAGGGTTTTTCTGTGAGTGTTATTATTGCTCGTATACCTTGTTTATAAAGCCATTCAATTTCTTTTTTTCTCATCGGTTTTCCACTACCTGCTAACGTATTACTGATGATCCAGCTAAAATTTGCTGGTTTCCTAAAAAGGACGCTCCATGTTAATCTTTTTATATCACCAAGAAAATCCAGTATTGCTGACATTGTTCTACTAACCTATAACCATTGTTTCTTTTATTAGTTTTTCTTCTTTGAATCGTGTTGGTAGATATGGTTCCATGAGTGGGTGTATTTTTTCGTTAACTATGTATTCGGCTAGCACTTCTCCTGCAAAGGGGGCCATCATGAATCCATGTCCACTAAAACCTGTACCTACGTACAAGCCTTTGGGCCATTCAGGATCACTGCCAAGTATGTGGCTATGATCAGGTGTTGTTTCATAATAACCTGACCATATTCTCATGAGTTTTACATATTTTAATGATGGAATGAGTTCTATAAGTGTTTTTGCATAGTGTGACATCCATTGTAGTGTATTACTAAGTGGCGTTAATCCCTTAATTTCTGGGTAATCTATACTTCCCATTATTTCACCTCTGATTGACTGTCCAACATATACACCGCTTTTAGTGTTAATTATTAATGGATCTATTATGATTTTAAATGGTTCAGTAACTCCTATTTCTCTTCTTTCTGGTATTAATGGAAGTTTGATGTTTATTGTTGATAATATTTCATTGCTCCAAGCTCCTGCACATACAACTACCTTATTGGCTTCTATAAATGAGCCATTAACCTTTATTCCTTGGACTGAATTGTTTGAAACTACTATTGATGAGACTTTTTTATGTTCAAAGACTTTAACACCAAGTTTTAGTAATGCTTCATAATATCCAAATGTCACAAAGTCATGGTGTATTTTACCATCTTGAGGACCATAAAACGCAGCAATTAATCCGTCAGTATTTAAATATTTATATTTTTCATTCACTTGTTCTTCGCTCATGAATACACCTGGTACTCCAAGAGAACTCCACATCTTATTGCTTTCTTTATACTGTTTTAATGTTTTTTCATCATAGATTAACCATAAGTAACCTCCGATAACTGGTAATGGATTCCAGTTTAATTTTCTTGCAAACTCTAGTATTCTGCGTCTTCCTTCTATTGCAAATTTTGTGTTTTCAGGTGACCAAAAATGTACTCTAAAGTGAGACGCATTACGTGTACTAGAACCATATCCTACGTAACCTTGTTCAAAAACTATTCCTTTTAACCCTAATTTAGCTAAATAGTATGCTGTAGCTAAACCCATAATGCCTCCACCAATAATTATTACATCGTTTTTCATTGTTCAAAACCTCCTATTACAGAAAGAGGAATAGGTATTGCCGGAGGTCTTAGTTTAAACATTCCTACTTGAATAGGATCTACATTGCTTATAATAGAGATGTACAACGTTGATGCTAAAGAACAATATTTGCCTTGGCATCTTCCAGTTCCTAATCCACTATATCTTTTAATCTTCTCCATATCAAACCAACCGAGCTTTTTTATTACATTCTTTATATCATCTGTTGTTATATCCATACAAGGACAAAGGAAACTTCTTTTATGTAACGTGTTTTGTAAAACGTCTACATTGTCATCGTTTACATTTAAAGTTTCATTATGTTCAAAACTTTTTATTAATTCTTCTAACATAGAATGGTGTTCGGATGATAGCATACGTTTACCTTCATCCACAAATGTTTCTAAGTATTTTTCAGATATTTTTATTCCGGAAGTAAAAGCAGCGTTCAAGCCTGCAGCTTTACTAAGAGGTATCAATGCTGATTCATCGATAATTCCCCCTAATTCTCCTGCAATGAAAGCATTATGTACTATTGTTTCCCCACTCCATCCATGAATAGGCACAAAGCCTCCTAACTTTATATGAAAACCTAATGGTATTCCCATTTGACCAGGTAGTTCTATTGCTGGACTTCGCATCGATGCAAGAATTATTGCATCAGTATCTATATTGAAAGTATCCTTACCATTAGTTATACGTATACCTGTTACATGATTAGTTCCTATTGCCTCAATTATTCTATACCCTCTTATATGACGAACTCCAGAATTGATGATTTGTTTTGTATAAAACTCACTTATATTATTGGTAGTGCTTATGAGTGTTGTGTTGAAACCCTGCATAGAAAACTGTATTGCAATCCTTGCAGCCCAATTATTTGATCCAATTACACTTATATTTCTTCCCATGTTTGTTTTATAAACATTAAGAAGCTTTAATGCTGATGAGCCTAAAATAATGCCTGGTAAATCATTATTACCGAATACTGTCAGTACTTCTCGCGCACCACTAGCTATTACAATACTTTTTGATTTAACTAATACTGGTATTCCACTTGGTTCATCAAATCGAATGCCTATCCATGCATCATCTAATATGGCTGTTAATGCTGTTCCTTTAATAATACTGATTTTAAATTTTTCAGCTTCTTTCAATAAATCTTGAATTATTTCAGAACCGGATTTATTAAGTTTCTCAATAAGAGCATGATCGTATCCTAAATGTCCTCCTAATATGCTATCACCTTCTAATAATATTACTTTAGCACCAACAGAACTTGCGCCTAAAGCCGCTGATAAACCACCTATACCACTACCGATCACTATTACATCTGTTTCAATAATAATTGGGTTTAAATTTTTAGTATCCTTTATACGCTCAGGTATCTGTGGGTTTGGTAAAGAATGTTTCATGATTTTCCAAATGATACTCCAACCAATTTTACTTCTAAAGAATCTATTGTGCTGGAATCCAACTTTTAGGTATGGAGATATTATCTCCATGAATAATCTTTGAAGCCTTTTCCTTTCAATTTTTATTGATAGACCATCTTTTGTTTTCATTAAATAATGGTTAACAGGACCATAATCTTCTATGTATATTCTTTCAGGACTCCACCATTCAAAACTGAACGCTCCTCTTGGTCTATTAAACTTAAAAGAATTTTCATAATAAGTTATACCTGCTTTATAAAGCGCAATTCCAAGAGGCAAACTTTCTTGAGTTTTTATTACTTTATTATTGACTTTAATAAATATATCGTTCATTGAATGCACCAACCTTATTAATGCTAATAAGGATATATAAAAATGAACTATCTTATGGTTAATATTAAATATTTCATAATTAATCGGTTATGTAATCATTAATATCTAAAATTTTTTCTTTTCATAATATGAATAACTTTATTAAACAGATTTCATATGTTATTTTTGATACGACATGGTAATTGTAAGCCTATCACTTCCGAAGAGTATAGTGGAGAAAATTGATAAGGCCATCGAAGAGAGAGGGTTTAGGAATAGGTCAGATTTCGTGAGAAAATCAATTGAATATCATCTTTCAACGATGGGTTGGGATAAGATTGAGCCGGGAACTTACTTAGGTACTGTTCAAGCAACGTATAAGTGTGATGAGATAGATTATCAGAAGCTTGCCCTATTGAAAGTTATGAATAAAAATATAATACTAGCTGAGCAAGGATTAGTATTGCAGTCAGGTCTTTGTGTTCAGGTCTATACGCTTTATGGCTCTTCTGATGAGATTCGTAAGTTTCTGTCAAATTTAAATAGTGTTAAGGGTATTGAACATATAGGCATATCTGTCAGAAAAATATGATCATGCTTTTTGTTGATGCTTTCTGCCTAGAAAGCTTTTAGTTGTAAAATAAATAACTCATAATTAAGTTTATTTAGTATTTTTCAATTATCACGGATGTAGCAGTTTTCACTACTCCTGGTATTGATAATATTTGTTCTTTAATGGTTTTTGAGAGTTCTGAAAAATCTTTTGCTTCAATTCTGGCTACTATATCGAATTCTCCTGTAACTGCAAGGACTTCTTTTACGTTTGGAAACTTTTTTATATCTACACCAACCTTATCAATCTTATTAGGTTCTACAGTTATAAATACTAACGCCTCAACCATAGATATTCCACCACAATAGTTTTAATTTTAGTAAAATTTAAATCTTCCTATCAAATTATTGTCCTATTTACATAAAAATTAATTACAAATATTCTGAAAATTGAATGATATTTGCTTAAAATTTTAAGTTGTTATTTTCTCAGATCTAAGAATATCATTTATGCGTTCTGTTATATTTTCTACTGTCCCAGTAATTTTTGCATTAAGGTCAAACGTGAGCGGTGTTATTGCTATATTCTTTTCAACTGTTATTACATACACATCAGTATCTTTTGGTGGATCTATTGGTTCTCCGTATATCCAATAATATTCTTGTTTTCGTGGGTCTAAACGCTTATCAATATATTCAGCAAATCTAATTTTTGCTGCTGGTACTACTTTGGCACGTATTCTAGGGTGCACTTTGTTTGGAAAGTTCACGTTTAAAAGCCAAACTTCTTTTGGCAATCCATGTTCAATAACATACTGAGTAATTTCTTTTGAAACTCTTAGGATCATTGCCGATAATTCTTGATTAGAAATGAGTTCGTTTTCATCTAATATTGATGCAGAAAACGCTATTGCTGGTATTCCCAAAATAGCTGCTTGAGCTGCGGCGCCTACAGTTCCGGATGACAAAATAACTTGTATGCTTGTATTATCCCCTATGTTTATTCCTGATACCACAAGATCTATTTTGCCTAGTGTATGAGATGCTACATGTACTACATCACTTGGAGTGCCATTAATCGCATATAATTCTAGATTATTAACTATCATCTTTTTTGCCCTAAGAGGCTTATGTAATGTTAATCCTAATCCACTAGCAGATTTTGGAGTTTCTGGTGCCATTATTATAGCATTGCCTAAATCGCGTATTGCATTGTATAATAATGCTAATCCTGGACTATATATTCCATCATCATTAGTGACCAGTATATTTACCATTCTTACTGCACCTTCCTGTATTAGATTTTTCATTTTTTCATTTCATTCTTATAAAGATTATGGGGGTAAAATACTTTTTTATCGAAATGATAATATAAAAATCTTAAGAACAAAAGACTTAATGAACATTTCATAGCAAAATTTCTTGAATAGATCTTAAAAGGAAATATTTGGTTGCTGAGTTCTTTTTAAACGAAAACTTAAAATTTATCTAAATTTCTTTTATCACTAGGGGCCTCGGTAGCTCAGCCTGGTGGAGCGCCGCACTGGTAATGCGGAGGACCCGGGTTCAAAGCCCGGCCGAGGCTCCATTTCACTACAATTTATAAAGTATTGTTCGAAACTTTAATTAGATGATAAATATTTTTGTATTTTAGTGAAAGGTGGGTTTGTTGTATAAAATTATTGAAGAAAGTTTTATGAATGTATTAGAAATGGGAAGACGTGCTAGGATGAAGGGTGTTGATCCTGAAACGGAACCAGAAGTAATAGTAGTTCATAGTCGTGCTGAATTAATGCAGGAGTTAATGCCAGAACTTAAGGATTTCGGAGTACGGGCTGATGTTCTTATCTCGTCTTTAGGTCCGGAAGTTGCGGGTTTTAAGGCTGCTGAAGAGACTATGTTAGGTAAGTTTGGTAGTTTTCCTGAAGACAGATCAATACTCTTAGCTATTCGTGCAGGTCTTGTTACTATAAACCAGGGTTATGATGATGGAGGCATTTATTCTATTTCTGATGCAAAAGTCGTTTCGCAACCTCAGAAATCTTTGTTACTTAATTATAATTCTGCTGTTTTTAAAACTAAATCTTCTAATCTAGCTTTTTCAGTAATGATTGCAGATTATGTTCGTCGTAGTGCACATTTGAATAAATATAAATTCAGTATTGAAGAGTTTAATAGTTTTTATAATGAGAGTGAAAATAGTAGAGATTCTTTTCATGTAATAAGGGAAATAATGTCTCATCTTCAAATAGGCGTTTCTAGTGATGAAGGATTTGGTGTTGTTTCTCGAGTTTTATTAAGCATTGCTATGCATAAAAATAGATTAGTTCGATTGTCTAAAATGTTAAATCTCGAGGGATGGAACTGGCTTGAAAATTTAAGTTTCAAGAGACCTTTTCATTATATAAAAATGCCTCTTTCTCAGCATGGTAAAGGTGGGTTTAAAATACGTTATGGAAGAGCATATAATACTGGGTTTGGTGCTGTTGGCATTCATCCTGCAACAATGTTTTTACTTAATGGTCTCATAAGGACTGGTTCAGTTTTAAAATTAGATACTGCTCCATGGTATGCTATAGCTATTCCTGTAGATACTATTGATGGACCGATTGTTGAACTAAAAGATGGTAGTATTGTAAGAATAGAGAATTTTGAGGATGCACTAAAAATAGGTGGAAAAGTATCTAAAATACTTCATTTAGGTGATATCTTGATTTCTTATAATGATCTAGCACGTTTCAATGTTAAGCTGAAGAAAGCTGGTTTCTGTAATGAATGGTGGCAATTATTATTTTTAAGAAAAATAAGGGAAAAAACTAATCTCAATCTAATAGAGAAAGATATGAATCTTGATGATAAAAGCATAAAAGATATTGTTGAGGGAAGAATATTACCCAGCGATTCACAGGCTATTAATTTTTCAAAAAAATTGGGATTACCACTTCATCCTAAATATACATTTAATTGGGATGCATTATCTGTTAATGATTATTTGCAGTTAAGAAAAATATTGCAAGCATCGCACTTTACTCTTCAGGATAATAAATTACTTGTAAGGTATACTCCAGAAATTAAAAGATTATTTAAAAAGTTGTTAGTGCCCCATATTATTTCAAATAGTTTCTTAGATGTTAATGAAGGACGTGCTTTACTTTCATGTCTTGGTTTTGACACTAATATAACCTATGAGGCAATTAAGTGGATGGATGTTAATGACATAATATTTTTTGTTTCAGGAATTACTATTATACCTAAGTATGTAAATAATGTGAACGTATCTTTAATCATTAAAAAACAAAAGAAAAACAAGAATGCTCACACTATTATACCGTTTAATGTTGATGATCTAGCTATAATTAATGAAAAAAGTGTTAATGCATCATTACCTATCAGAATCTGCAAAAATTGTAATGATATAACGTATAAGTATCAGTGTCCTACATGCAGATCACGAACGATTAAAGGTTATTACTGTCCGAGATGCGGAATGTTTACAGATTCTACAATATGTCCTAATTGTAACCTAAAGACAAACCCCCATAATATCTTTTCTATTAGTATTGAAGAATACAGGAATGCCATAAAAGAGATAGGATTTGGTTCTCCAAGTACATTGAGACCAGTAAAGGATAGTAAAGGTTATGAGATAATTGAAAAAGGAATTTTACGTTCGTTAAATAATGTATCAGTAAGCAATGATGGAATAGTCAAAATAAAGATAACTAATGCTCCTCTCACTCATTTTAGGCCAAAGGACATAGGTATTAGTATTCATAAATTGAAATCTTTAGGGTATAATTATGATATTAATGGGAATGAATTAATCGATGAAAATCAAGTTGTAAAATTATTCCCATATGATGTAATATTACCAATGCATGTTGGGGAGTTACTTTTAAATGTAACTAAGTTTGTAGATTCTGAACTACAACGTGTATATAAGTTACCATTATTTTACTATATATTAGATTTATACGGACTCATAGGACATTTAATAGTAGGATTCGCCCCTAATTCACGTATAGGTGTGATTGGCCGTATAATCGGATTTAGTGAATCTGATGTATTATATGCACATCCATCATGGCATATGTCAAAGGGTAGATTATGTAACGGACAGGAAGATTACATTGCGCTGGCACTTGATTTGATTCTCAATTATTCATCAAAGTATTTAGGATATGATCATTATCCATTTATAGTGAATATGCATATTAATGAGATTAACTTAACAGATGAACCAATAACAGTTTATGATACATCATGGATCGGTGAGAAAGCCTCCTCAGTAAACATTAGTGAAGAAGCTAATTATAATAATTTAATGTTTCACCCAGGATTTTTAATCAATCCAATACAACAACACTCTCAAAGTATATTAAGTAATCTAGAACTTTATTTAAATGTAATGTTAAAACTTGACTACGTTGATGTTGAAAAAATCTCAACTATTATTTCTGCTCAACTCATTCCTGTTTTCAAGAGAAAATTATTAAAGTATTTGACATCGGGATTTATCTGTACAAAATGTGGAGCAATTTATAAAAGACCACCACTAAATGGTCTTTGTATTAAATGTGATTCCCCATTAAGAACAGTGAAAGATTTGAAAAGTCTCGCAAAATACATAATTATATTTGATAAAATATCAACAATAACTAGAAAACGACCAAGCATAGTACAAAATATTGCTAACACTATTCGTGATATAATTAAAGAAATAGAGGTTGAAGAAAAGTTAGATCGTTTTCTTTAAACTGTTATATTTTGCAAAAGTATTCTTATTTCTGATGAGAATAAAGAATATGCAAAAATCTCTTTAAGCGATTAGACTATATTCTATTATTGCACCGATTAAAAGAAGCGTAGCAACTATTCCTATTATAATAACTGTTATGAAAAGTTCTGTAAGTAATATCTCATATTTTTTAATTTTTAATGCTTTTATCATAGAGTAAACAAATATTAAACTTTGAACTGCTGCAAAACCATAGGATATGTACTCAAACCAAAAATGCGGAAAGAACATAGTAAAGAGAAAGAGTTTTCCTCCTAAGTTGCTTCCATATTTTACAATACTTATAGCTGCAAATGCTTGTCCAGTATTATATGCTATTACCATGGCAAGGAAGATCCCAATGAAAGGTATTATCATCAAAGTAGATAAGAAGAAATTATTTTTAAAAATATCTGATGGCCCATTAATGCTTTGAACTGTTTTATTTAAATCATTATACATGTTTTGTGCATCATTCACACTAATGTATCCTATGGATCCCCAATATGTAACTCCAATCAAGAGAACAATACCTATTACGCCAATTATAATTCTTACATAAAATGGTAACGAACTTTCCATTTTCAAGTTTTACACCTAAAATAACATGTATCCACTTCTTAATATTTATTTTTAAAGCAGTAATTATTTTGATCTTCAGAGGAAGCTTTCAATTATGATAAGATAATAAAGTGAGCTTTATGTATTATGACTTTATTCACTTAGCACTTTTAGCGGAATCATAAAGTAATAAAAATAAAGACAAGATCACATCATATACTAATGAATTATAATGTTTTGATTGTGTGAGATTATTTTTCTTTATTTTTGTTTATTCAAATTTTTGCGTAAAATTAAATATTACTGAATTAGTATAAATATGGGAGAAGAGTTGCTTGAGGAAAGGTCTGCTGGAGCTGTAGTCTTCAGAAAAGAAAATTCCATTAGAAAGTATCTATTACTTCATTATCCAGCTGGGCATTGGGATTTTCCTAAAGGAGGAATTGATGATGACGAAACGCCTAAAGAGACTGCTATACGTGAGGTTAGAGAGGAGACTGGAATTACTGATTTAAATTTCATTGCTGGTTTTGAGGAGAGAGTAAGTTATTTTTATAGGAAAGGTGGTAAAACTGTTCATAAGGAGGTTATATATTTTCTTGCTGAAACAAAACAGGAGATCGTAAGCTTATCGTGGGAGCATATGGGGTATGCTTGGTTAATTTTTAATGATGCATATAAAAAACTTACTTTTAAGACATCAAAAGATGTATTAAGGAAAGCAGAAAATCATCTTCTTGCGATATTAATATGATTTTATAATTTTTTATAATATGTTAATGTTTAGTATATAAACTATGTAGAACATTAGTAAAGTTGTTGCAATTATTACTATCATTCCCATATAATCTAATGTTTTTAATTTTACTTCATAAAGACTGGTTGGTTTTTTTGTTGCTCCAAATGCTCTGGATTCCATTGTTTCAGCTACTGATCTCGCTCTTCTTATTGCATTTACTATTAAAGGGATGAATATTGGTATATAGTTACGTGCTCGTTTTAATGGGCTTCCTTTCTCTGTTTCTAAACCTCTTGCCCGTTGCGCATCAATTACGGCTTGTATGTCTTTAAACATTGTGGGTATAAATCGTAAGGCCATAGTAAATGCTAGAACAAAATCATAAGGTAATCCTAACTTGTAAAGTGCGTATGCTAGATCTTCAGGTGATGTGGTGCGCAAAAATACCATAAAAATGTTTACCAATGCTAAAAGTCTGAATACCATTGATAGTGAATAATAGGTGTTCATAGTGAATAACATGTTAAACCCGAATACCATTATGATTAGTATTATGAGCCCTTTTAATGATTTTAACCATAATATGATCATTCGTGCTAAAATAATTGGTATTATTGTTAAAACAAAGATAAATAAAGTATAATTAAGTTCTGGTTTTAATAATGCTAGAATGCTAAAGAGTATTGCATATAGCATTTTAGTGTATGGTGTGAATCTATGGACTATTGTGGAGCCTTTTCTGAATTCTAATATTTCACTTGGTATCATCATTTTTCACCATTTTTAAGAATGCTTCAACAAATTCATTAACTTTTATTATATCATGTGGAAAGTAACTGTCATATCTACTGAATAACCATGAAAGGTAACCTACTTGATTAGGTAATAAGTGTGCTGCTTCTAAGAGTGACAAATTTGGAAGTATATCTCTTGCGCGTCCATCTGCTAAAACTTTACCTTTAGATAATAAGATAACTCTAGGTTCTATATCGGCAACAAAATCCATATCATGAGTTATAATTATTATAGTTTTACCTTTATTAGCAAACGTTCTTATTAACTCTATAATCTTATTTTTCTGAATTTGATCTTGTCCTATCGTAGGTTCATCGAGTATTAATATCTCTGGGTCGTAACATACTACTGAGGCTATTGCGACTCTTTTTCTTTCACCGCCACTGAGTGCTAAAGGTGAAACTTTTTCATATTTAAGGAGATCAAAAACCTCTAACGCTTCTCTTACTCTTTTTTTGATTTCTTCTTCAGGAAAGTTAAAATTTTTTAGAGCAAACGCAACTTCATCCCATACTGTTTCTGCAAATAACTGATAGTCAGGATTTTGAAAGACAAAACCTACTTTTTTAGCTAAAGTGGCAACTGTAGTTTTTCTTGTATCAACACCGAAAACTTCAACAGTACCTTTTGTGGGTTTAAGTAATCCTATAAAATGTTTAGCTAAAGTTGTTTTTCCTGCACCATTTTCACCGATCAGTGCAACAATCTCACCTTTAAGAATAGTGAGATTTATGTCTTTTAAAGCGTTAACTCCATTAGGATAGGTAAACCATAAGTTATTCACACGTATTGCTTCAGATATATTCTCCATTTTTCAAAAGCCTCCTCTGCTGAAATTGGGGGTATAGTGTCAAGATTAATATACGATTTTAAGATTTTCCAAATTTCAACAACTTTAGGTATACTTATACCTGCATTCCAAGCAATATCTGATTTAAGAATCTCTTTTGGCGGACCAGATGCTACAATACTACCAGATTTCATTATAAATATTAAATCAGCATGTTTAGAGAGCAAATCCAACCGATGTTCAGAAACTACTATCGTTAACCTTAATTTTTGTCTAAGTTGCTCAAGAAGTTCAACAATGTTTTTGGCACTCATTGGATCAAGATTACTTAAAGGCTCATCAAGCACTAAAATTTTTGGTTGCATTGCTATTGCTGCTGCTATTGCAACTTTTTGTTGTTCACCACCGCTAAGTTCATGCGGAGCTTTTTCTCGTAAACGCTCTATACCAACAACATTTAATGCCCAATCAACTCTCTCCTTAATCTCCTCCCTTCTGAGCCCTAAATTCTCAAGCCCAAATGCTATGTCTCTCTCAACGCTTAATGTTAAAAGTTGATTTTCAGGATCCTGAAACACCATTCCAACATATTTTGCAAGCTCAAATGTCCTATGTTCTCTTATACTTAATCCATATATTCTCGCATCACCCTTTAAATCACCAGGATAAAAATTTGGTATTAACCCATTAAATGTTCGAAGAAGCGTCGTTTTACCGCAACCACTAGGACCAGTAAGGAGTATAAACTGACCCTCCATAATATCCATGTTAATATTAACTAGTGCAGGATAATCAGATCCCAAATACGTGAAACTTAGATCTTTCACAGAGATAACAGGCTCTTTCATTTTACACTACCTCTATAAACCACGACACACTATTATTTAACGTGAACTACAAATTTTTGGTGAAACCTGACATTCTCCTACTCTAAACCTGATCATATTTTCTTTATCCTGAAATATGACACCCTCCCTGCCCTAAACAGTAGTTCAAAACTTTTTAGTCAGGATGGTATTATAAGTTTATGCAAACCATACACACGATCCTACGATCTAATAATAGTAACAAATACCTATTACA
>JBMFIF010000016.1:0-29870 GCA_049976445.1 Thermoprotei archaeon
GTTGAGCTGGTTTTTAATGTATTTTTTTGGTGATGTGTTATCCTCATTGTTTTTTAGGAGGTGTGGTGTTGGTCATTTGTTGTTGTTGGAGTTGAGTGTTATACCTGTTTTTGTGTTGCATGTGATACCAGGTTTTCTGTTCATGCTCAACCTTATGAACGAGTATGTCCTCTTGGTTTTCCAATCGTGGTCCTTGATAATCCTAGGCTTCATCATCGCCTACACGAAAGGCTTAAAAGTTGAACAAGGCCTACTCATAACACTAATACTGCTTTACATAAATTTCATACTCATATATAAATAATTTGTTTGCCAACAGGACTTTTCAACAGTTTTCGATAAACCGTAAAGTTTACGTCATTTGATATCATTTAATATCCCTAACTCTTTTAAGTTAAGTCCTCTTGGGTGTGTCATTTATTTGGTTAGTAAAAGTAAGGTAGGATTGAGGATTGCCCAAAAGAAACTGAAAATAAGAGAGAATAACCTCTCGTAACCGATCAATTTTCGCATAAAGACAAAAACAAAGGGACTTAACTTAATGCTATTAAGTAAGCTGATGCTATATGTCTAATCAACACCACCTAGTAGCATTCTTTTAATTACGCGTTTTATCGTCTTACTTAAACTATGTTTTTCTTGTGTCGCACGAAGATCTTCAGGTAACTCACCGATTTTTCTTACTACTGGATTATTGTAGTAAAATCTGGCTTTCATTATTAAAATTTTTAATTCATCCATTGTGGCATAATCTAAGGGTTCATTTTTATTACTGTTATTCTCCCATCTTTTATATAGATCATCTAGAATCCTGGTAACTTCAGGATCACCATAAAAAGCTGCTTTTACATTTACATCTGTATTATCATCAATTAAGCTCACTATTTCTCTTTTTAACTCGTTAGCCTGATCCACATTATTAATAGAAAATTCTGATACTTATAAAGTTAAGTTATTCAAAAGTATGATGTTTATTTTTATATAGGTGCTCAGAAAACCCAGAACTTCAGTTCTGGAATAAATAAGCAAAACACCAAACAAAAACTCATCCATAAAAATTGCTCCGCTTAAGTATGTAAAAAATATATTTTTGAGGTTGGTTGAGTGCCAGCCTTAGTGCCTGTGGAACTCCACCCAATACTCATAGTTAAACTATAGGCATGGTGGGGTTATGAAGCAGGAAGCTCCCAACTTCAGCTGGGAGTAGTCACTTAATTTTTCTGAGTATTACAATTCCTAGCATTAATTCTCCTGTTATAATTATTATACCTATAAATATTATGAGAAACGTAAGAACAGGATCTTCAGTGTATAGCTCAGCATCAATTTGGATATCAGAATCTAGAGTAACATTTTTAGACCAGTTTATGTCATTGTTAAATATTTTTATATTGTATTGTCCTGGTGGTAATGTAAAGATAACTGTGTATGACTGAGGGGACATAACGCCTTTTCCATCATTAAATTTGCTAATCTGTATCCTGATATTAGAGGGAGGGCTTAGGGGCTTACCCCATGCATATAGGTTAACTGTAAGTTTATAGAGAGTGATTTTCATTATTATGGTAGGTATAATCTGATCATGCAGTATTTCTATCTTTTTTGTATAATAATTGATGTTGATGTCATATTCTTTTATGGTCAGATTATAATAGAAAATGATACTTGATGATTTGTTTAAAGTTTTTGGAATTATGTATGTATCTCCTTCATAAAAGATAGTAGTGATTGGGGGTGATGAGTTAATTATGCTTAGTTGATAATTTGATAACTTTTTGTTGGATTGATCAACTATGTTTATTTTTATGAATGGTGGGAAGATTGGAACTACATTTATGCTCCATATTCCATAAGTTCTGCTTAGTACTGCTAAAATATAGAGTGTATGGGCATAGCCTTTATAGTCAGATTGAAATGTTGCATTGACAATGGGATGTGAATAAACTTTGTTTTCAGCAGTATATGAATATATTCCAAGTGAACGTAAATATATTAAATTAAAAGAGTGTGCTTCGTAGCTTTGTTGAGATTTTGGGTCTAACAAATTAATGTTCAGCCATAAGGGTTGATTAACAGTTAAATTATTTAGCGAAATTATTATTTTATGATGCTCTGAAGGTGTAGTGTTCTTAGTTTCATATATTAATGGATACCAGTATAAGTATGTTATTGTATAATAGTTTTCTAATATAATAGGTCTTTCTATACTTAAACTTGCTTGGAAACCTACTTGTAGTGATGATATGATATCAATTGTCATTATGTTATTTGTAGTTGATGCGTTTCCAATTATTTTTACTCGTTCGCCGTGTATTCCAGTTATTGTAGTATTGATTGGTTTATCTATCGGAAAAAGTAATGCTTGGTATTCAGAGATAGGTTTCTTAAATATGATAGTTCCGTTGATTGTATATGTTAGATCTCCCTGTTTTATTGCCAATAATTGATTTTTAATATTTACGGACACATTCTGAGCACTATCCACTAAAAGTATTTTCATAGTATTACTAAATTCAGATATGCGAGTTGGTAAACGGACTACAAGAAACCAGTAGCCTAAATAATCTGAGAAGGAAAAATTGTAAATATTTACAGGCGAATTGGCTAGTATTGTGGTGTTTACAATAATTTCATTATTTGGATTGATAAGTGTTACTATCACGTTATTACTAATGTTAAATATTGAAAGTGAAGTATTTCTTAAAGATATAAAAATCCAAAGATTGTCCCCTCTATCATATATTATTATTTCGTTTGGAGTATAATTGTGGAACGGGAAGAATCTAGAGTATCCTAAATGTACTGATATTAGATTACTAGGTTGAGGATCAGATGATCCAGCTGCAGGATTTAAAATGAAAGATACGTATGATTTACTGACAGGAGGATTTAGTAAAGGAATGTTTTGCTGAAGAGTAATGCTCCATGTATTAAGAATTAAAATTACCAGTATGATGGATACGAAGTTTTTCATTTTAGTACACCTAATGTTGATAATATGACGATTGTTAATAGTAAAAGTATCCATGGTGAAACTAATTGAAGTGTTGAGAGTAATGGATCATTAAATAGAAGTAGATATGTTAAGAGTGCTATGGAACTGTAAAAAAGTATAGTTATGGAGTTAGGGTGAATCTTTTCATTTATATCAGGTTTGAATAATAGTATGATCATTAGTATAATGAAGAGAATTCCTAATGATTCCGGTAATTTATAATTCAAAATGATCATTTTTATATAAGTGATCGATTGTTCTAGAGTGATTGGAAATGTTACTGATGGTAGCATGTATTTAACTATATATAATGTTAGCATGGAAAATTTGAATCCTAGATCTTGTAAGTAATTGTCTGTGATCCTAATATTGATTGTTTGACTAGTGCTTATTATCATAATAAAAATATAAAAATTAACCGTTAGCATTCCAATCTTTAATGGATTATTTTCTCTTATCAATAATCTGAGATGTTCTAATATAATCCTTAGGGGTGCAAATACTAGTAGAATCGAAATTATGTACAAAGGTTCAGTGATTAATATTGTTATTGATGAATTATAAAAAATGAATATATAAATTAATATGATTATAAGTAATAAACCGAAAATTTCATCAGAGTACTTATCTAAGTTTTTCATCTGATTGAAGTGTAATTCGAGCAATGATGAAATGGGTGCCATTATTAGTGAAATGACAATTATGATGTATAATGGTCTAGAATTTAAAAGTATGATGATACTTTTGTAAACTATTGTCCAGTAATCTGCATAATTTGCTATTGTAAATAGTAAAATAAGAAGTGCTAGATATAAGAGAGCAGTTGTGTACTTCATAGTGTAACACCTTTTAATGTTCTAAATTTAACATACTGTGTGAGCAACCATTGTGAGCAATTATCCGTATCACATAGATTATGTATGACGTTGTTAGATTTTAATAATTTGCTTAATTCTGTTAATGAAGAGTTATAAACTGTTGTAAGAATATTATAAGCAATTAATTTTGTAGTATCCATTGCAGATGGATATAAAAACTTTGATGTATTTAGGAGAGTTATTATTGGTGTTCCTTTAAATATGCGTATATTATTTATGAGAGTAAGAAGGTGCATGGGAACTACATCAGTATCAGTAATTATGAAAACTAGCTCGCCTCTTTGTAGTGCGTTTTTTAAATAATTGCTAAGCTTAATGAGATCACGCTCCCCCTCAGGCATTATTGTGCTTAAAAAATTTATTATATTTTGAAACTGGTTCTTATCTCTATGAGTGAAGACTCTTCTGATAAAGTGGGGATATACAAGTATATCAATGTTATCTTTTAATTTTGAAGCCATATAACATAATGCTATGATTGAGGATATAGCAACGTCAATTTTACGTTTTCCTGAGAGACCTTTTGCCATATGCTCACTTGCGTCTAATATTATTTTGATGTTTATGTGTTCTTCGCGTATATACTCCTTGACTAGGAGGGAATGATCTGGACGTTTAGAAATTATCTTCCATGCAAGTGATTTATAATCGTCACCTGGAAGGTACTGTCTTATTTCGGCAAACTCTTTACTTAAACCGCTAATTGCTTTACTAAGGCCGCTATAAGAATATTCATTGATGTAAGGTTCAATTGAAAGTGCTACTAATGATAAGTTAGGCCTAGTTATTATATATGATTCATTTTTAACAAGCACATTAGCAGTAAATAAACCAAGAGTGTCATTGATCGTAATTTTTGTGCCATAAATTTTATGTTTTCCTAAACCTAAAACCTGTATCACATATTCTAATTGGATTGTACCCTTAGGAGGTATTGTTATTGTGTTCTCATCGTTCCATTTAACTATTTTGAGAGAATCTGCAATTATTTCTTCAATGATGAGTGGCCCTAACGAAGTATTTAGGATATTGTTTATCTTGAGTTGCACTAACAATTCATTACCTACTTCAACATAATTTTGAGATACGATTCTTTCAATGTTAACCCAAGCAATCTTTTCAAAATTCAGTTTAAAGATTACAGAGTCTATGATTATAATAAACATTATAAGCATTCCAGAAACTATAAAGATTGATTGGTTTGATATCCATGAAACAAAAACATAAGCAGGAAGTACTGATAATACACTGAAGCCACGCTTTGTAAGCAATGTTTTCACCTCGGAGGTTCTACACTCTTTATAATTTCATCTATAACTTGAGATAATACATTATAAGTTACGGGAGAGTATTGTGTCTCCTGAACAATAATTTCTGGTCTTATGATCATTCTATGATTAAAAACGTAAAACGTAAGAAATTTCACATCATCAGGTATAACATAATGTCGTCCATCTATTGCAGCATTTACTTTGCTTGCCTTTAAAAGTATGACAGCAGAACGTGGACTGCAACCAAGCAAAATCTTATCACTCTTTGATCGTGTCATCATAACTAATTTTTGAATGTATGTGAATATATCATCAGATACATAGACATTATTTTCAATATAATTAGATAACTCTGTCACATTGCTTAAAATTGGATTAATGTATGTTTCATCAATACCAACATTTGCCCTTCTTAAAATTTCAGTTTCCTCAGCAGGAGATGGATAGTTCATAATTATTCTAAACATAAATCTATCAAGTTGTGCTTCAGGAAGTGGATAGGTACCTTCTTGTTCAATTGGGTTCTGAGTAGCAATAACCATGAAAGGTTCAGGTAATTTCATAGTTTTACCATCTACTGTCACTTGTCGCTCTTGCATGGCCTCCAGCAATGCAGACTGTGTTTTAGGAGGAGCACGATTAATCTCATCTGCCAATATTACGTTTGCAAAAATAGGACCTGGTTTAAATTCGAAATCTAAGGTTTTTTGATTAAAAATGTATGTTCCTAATAAATCAGCAGGTAGCATATCTGGTGTAAATTGTATTCTTTTAAAGCTTAAGTTCAGAACGCGTGAAAAACTTTTAGCCAAAAGAGTTTTCGCAATACCTGGGACGCCTTCCAAAAGCACATGGCCATGAGCTAATAGTGCAATCGTCAATAACCTTATGTAAAGCTCTCCACCTACTATAACTTTTGAAACTTCTGATCGTATTTGATTGTAAAAGCTTATTACATCATAAATGTTCATTATCCTCACCCAACAAATTTTTAAAGCCTATCAACTGAAAATACAATCTTAAAAAAGTATCCGAATCAATAACCTTACTTTTTATATAAATTCTCTCTAACTTGTTTACGAACTTAGTAATTTTACGATAAATTTTTGGATTTTTCTTCTCTGACAATAATGATAATTCCCTAGCATTAGACAACATAATGTTAATAACAGGCCTATAATTTGGATTATCAGATGATAATGCAGTAATCGCTTCTTCGAACCATGTTAATCCTTTTTCAAACTTCTCATGTCGCAAAGAATAATATTTTCGAATAATCAGACTATAGAGCACAACAATGATAACAATTATCATTAAAGGAGTATAAAAACTTAATACAGTGATTACATCACTCATGAACGCTCACCTCTTTTTATTGACTTTCGTATTAGCTCGATACTGTTTATAAATACATTGTAATCATCGATGGTTATGTTATCACTACTAAAACGAGATTTCTCATATAATTTATAGAGATTCATTAGGATTTTTATAAAATTCTCATCAACATTTCGAAAATATGATATCTTAATTTTCTCTAGAATACTTTTCATAATCTCGTACTCGGTCATATATGCCATTGGTGTAACCATGAATATGATTGAAAGTTCTTTTCTTAATGCAAGGTAACCATCTATTATAGCCTTGCGATAATCACCCTTTGATGCTAAAAATCGTGCATTAGCAAGTGAAGACAACAGAATTGATTGATGTTCACTTACATTCTGCTGCATAGCATTTGTGGCTTCATTTTTTATAACCTGATTTTTTACTTTCTTATTTCTACGCAAGAACAATGCTAATGATATTACTAATATTAACAATGCTATGATTATGGAGGAAATGATATTTATTAATGTTATTTGCATGGGTGATAATGCGATGTGCAGAAAAGTAATAAGATTTATCATTAACTCCCTCCCTCTATAAACCATGCTATTCTTACGACTCCATATACGAATGATAATGGTATGATATTGGAATTCATGGTAAAAACATTAACGAATGATTTACCATCAGCAGCTGATTTCTCATCAGCATTCGATAAAACTATTACTGATCGTGAGTTTAATAAGAATAGTAAGTTTCTATAAAGTTCGCCATATGAATTATAACTATATATTAACCTCATCGAATAATAATTAATCGAAATATTATCATAATAATTAAAAATTTCAACACGATATATTGAGGTCTCAGAAATGTTAATAATTATTCGTAGTGTAATCGATGAACTTGAATTTATTAATACGTTAATATCTTTAACTATTCCAAATGCATCACTGCTAAATTGAACAAAATAATTACCTCCTAATGAGTTTTGTATGTTATAAAGTTTAAAGAAAAGTTTTGGTTGCAGTTGAAGGAATATTCTAATTATATATCTGTCTGGCTGTAAACTAAAAGTAGTTCGTAACTTATCGTTATAAGGTTTTAATGTGCTTCTGCTAATTTCTATCCCTTGCGATGAAAAAATTGTTACGTAACCTATAGAGTCACTAATATCTACTTGTTTAGCAGTAGGTAAATTTAAAGCAAAAAACTGAGATTCAACGATTAAATTCAAATTGCTCGTGACAATTAAAGACCCTGGTTTACTAGGATTGCTTGTTATGGTGCCTAGATTCGTTACTGGATGATAGAGAAATATTGTGTTAAAAATGATTATTAGCGACAATACTATAATTATTAGATCCTTACTTGAAAAATCTACTTTATTCACAATCTATTTTACTTTAGATTAACTATTAAACCTAACTACACAGCATTTTAATGGATAAAGTATTCCTAATGGGATTCTCTAGCTTGTATTGATGTTGCTAATGCAGAGGTTGTTCTAAATTTAACAGCATAACGTTCATCATAATATTTTTTATCTAAATTCACTCTTTCACTAAGTCCCATTAGCATTTCATGTATACGTTGGGCTGCTTTTCTACCCTCAGCCATAGCTTTAACCACTAATGTTTCTCCAGTAACAACATCACCAGCAGCATATACGCGTGGCATGGATGTTTCATATGTTTCAGGATTTATTAATATACCACCATGTTCGTTAAGTTTTAATCCTTCAACTTCTGCAAGATACTTATTTGGTCTTCTACCAATAGCGATCAACACTACATCAACATCAACTACGAAATTGGAACCTGGTATCGGAATTGGTCTAGGTCTTCCTGATGAATCTGGTTCCCCTAGTCTCATTTTTATACATTCTGCCTGTTTAACCCAACCATCCTCATTTCCTATAAATCTTATAGGCGTAGTTAAGGGCATTATTTTTACTCCCTCCTTTTTAACTTCTTCTCTACTTAACCAATATCCTGGCATTTCTTTTTCAGTTCTTCTGTACATGATGATTACTTCCGACGCTCCTAAACGTAAAGCCATCTTAGCTGCATCGTAGGCCGTGTCTCCCCCGCCTACGATTATATACTTACCACCATTCAGCTTATATTGTAACGAAGATAAGGGCTTATTCTCTAGTAAAGCTCTATTGATATCGATTAAAAATGAATATGCGGAATAAACACCTTTTAAATCTTCACCGGGAACATTTAATTTGATAACCTCAGAGGGCCCTGTTGTTATTAGAACTGCTTCAAAGCCAATGCTGAATAAATCTTTTATCCTTAGATCTCTTCCAATCATTACATTAGTTTTAATTTTTACGCCCATTTCCTCAAGATACTTGACCTCATGTCTAATAAGCTTCTTGTCTAAGTGAAAACTAGGTATTCCATAAAGCGCTGTTCCACCAGCTTCTGGCATAGCTTCAAATATTGTCACATCATGTCCATAACGACGTAAAAGGTCGGCAGCAGCTAATCCAGCAGGACCTGCACCTATTATTGCAACTGAATGTCCTGTAGGTTTTATATTCATAGTATTGATATCAGGTTTTATATTATTCTGAATTTCCCAATAAATTAAAAACTTTTGTATCATTCCGATTGCTATAGGTTCTCCAGTCTTATTTAAGACACACGATGATTCACAAAGTCCTCCTAGCTGGGGACAGACAGATCCTGTGGTGCCTCCAAGACAATTAGTCTCTCTGAGTACTTTTGCACCTTCTGCAAAATTCCCACTAGCAACAGCTCTCATCATGCCTGGAACATCAACCTTTACTGGACATGCCTTTACACATGCAGGTAATGGACATAAAATGCATCTTTTTGCTTCTTCTATAGCCTGATCTGGTGTATAATTTAAAGTTATGGGTTCGAAATCCTTTATCCTAGTTTCTGGAGGACGTTCAGGATAAGGCCATCCTCCAACACGCTTAGGTATAATTTTTGGCATGTCTCTCATGTTTCCTATGTATTAAGATATATATAAATCTTAACACTAAATTGTTACATATTTACTAATAAATTATTGTATTACAATCAATGTAAAGTATTTATATAGATTTTAAAATATTTTTATGATAAAAAATCTTATTTAGAATAAAAGATTTTCAAATTTTCATACCGAATAATATTCAAATGAAAAGAAATCATAGAATAAGAAAAATTTTTAACTATAAATGGGTAATAAATAATGAAATGAAAATAAAACCTATTAGTTTTGATTCAATGGGTACAAGAAGTATGGCTACATTTGTGGAAACTGATGATATAAATATCCTTATTGATCCGGGCGCTGCTTTGGGTCCATTTAGATACGGTTTGCCACCACATCCATTAGAAATAGAGAAGTTAAAAAACGATTGGGATCAGATAATTTATTATGCATCAAAATGTGATGTAATAATAGTAACACATTATCACTATGATCATCACAACCCCAGAATTCACCTTGATCTATATGATGGAAAGCACGTTCTAATTAAACATCCCTCTCAAAAAATAAATAGAAGCCAATTCATAAGATCATCGTTCTTTATTAAACAATTAGGGAACAGGCCTAAGTCACTCAATTATGTGGATGGTAAGGAATTTAGATATGGTAAAACTCTAATAAAATTTTCGCAACCAGTTCCACATGGTGCTGATGAAAGATTAGGATACGTGGTTGAAGTGTTAATAGATGATGATGAACATAGGTTTTTGTTCACGAGTGACATTGAGGGTGCTGTATCACAATCTCAAGCAGAATTTATAATAAAGCATCGTCCAGATACAATTATTATGGATGGTCCTATGACATACATGCTTGGGACTAAGTTCTCTGAAAGCAGTTATACAGAATCTATTGATAATATTATTAAAATATTAGATAGTGTGCATCCAAAAGACTTTATTATAGATCATCATCTTTTGAGAGATTTGCAATGGAATGAGAGAATACAAAGAGTTATTAATAAAGGTAATGAAATAGGAACACGTGTAACATCGGCTGCAGAATATTCAGGACAAAAGATAAACATTTTAGAAGCTCGAAGGAAAGAGTTGTATAAACAAAATCCTGTAGATCATATAAAAAGATTCTCAGTATTTTCAGAGGACTTTATTGAAGAATAAAAATGCTTAAGTATTAAGATTTTTGTTTTAAAATAGATAAAAAGTTTGCAGATAAGAATCTTTATTAATTTGTGTTTATTGTTTTATCTCATGAGCGTTGTGGCTATAGGAGATCGTTATACGATAACTGCATTACGATTAGCTGGAGTTGAGGGTAAGGAGGTTAATAGCGTGGATGAAGCAGAAACAGTGATAGATCAACTTGTTAAGGATGGTAAATGTAAAGTTTTGCTTGTTCCTGAAGATTTGGCAATAAAACTTAGACGCAAACGTAATGAACTTATCAGAGAGCGACGGTATTATCCTGTATTTGCAATCATACCTGGTTTAAGCGGAGCAATTGGAGAACGTACGAATGAAATTTACCAGTTAATAAGTCAGGCTATTGGTGTTAAACTTAAGCTGGGTGAGGAGTGATGTCTGTTATAAGGGAATTAATAGAGGTGGAAAAAAATGCTGAGAGAATAATAAAAGATGCTGAAGAGAAGGCTAACCAGATGGTATCTAACGCAAGAAGGAATGCAGAAATGATAATAAAAAATGCAGAAAGTGATGATAGTATTATAAAAGACCTTATAGCACACAAAGAAGCAGAAATTACTGAAAAAAAGAATGCTATCCTAAGAAAATATGATGAAGAGGCTCAGAAAATAGAAGATGTCTGTAAGAAGAATTTTGAAGAAGCTGTGAGATTTGTTTTGAATAGTATTTTGGGGGTGTAATAGTGAGTATCGAAGCACTCAGGGCTGAAATCAAAAAAGCCGCTGAAGAAGAATCTAAGCGAATTCTGTTAGAAGCGGAACAAAAAGTAAAGAGCATTATTAGCGAAGCAGAGCAAAGAGCAAAAAGCATTATGGAAAAAAGAGTGCAAGAAACTATAAGAAAACTTGAAGAGAAGGAGAGAGTAGAACTGGCAATTGCAAGGATTGATGGTAAAAAGAAAGTTTTAGATATAAGGTCAAAATATTTAGAGGAAGTATTTAAAGAAGCTGAAAATCGATTAAACAAAATTCCAATTGAAAATCGTGAGCTCTATAAGAAAGTTCTATCGGATTTCATAATCGAAGGCATTAAAAATCTAGGTGGTTCGAAATTCCTAATAAAAATTAACCAAAGAGATCATGAAATAATAAATGATGTTATAGGAATGGTAAAGAAAAAGCTTCATGATAAAAAAGTTGAAATTAGTGTTTCTTCAGAATCTCTCAACGATGCTGGCGGTGTTATTATTTATACAGAGGACATGAGGTTATACTATACAAACACTTTCGAATCTAGATTGATGAAATTTAAATCTGAGAATAGAAGTAAAGTACTTGAAATACTATTAAAATCTAACCAGGAGGTAAAACCATGAGGATTGGTGAAATTAGAAGGGTTGCTGGTTCAATAATTGTGGGTACTGGGATTCCAGATATTCAGATTGGTGAAGTAGTACTGGTTGGTTCAGAAGAATTAATCGGTGAGGTTATCAAAATTACTGAAGATATGTTTACAGCGCAAGTATACGAATCAACTAGTGGAATTAGGCCAGGAGAGAAGATTGTTGGTACAAATAAAAGATTAATAGCAGAACTTGGACCTGGTATGTTAAATAAAATATATGATGGTGTTGGAAGAGACCTTGAACTCTTATTCAAAGAAAGAGGACCGTTCATTAGTAGAGGAGCTAAAATCAGTACACTTCCTAGAAACATAAAATGGCATTTTAAGCCTATACTTGCTAAAGGGGTAGAGGTTGAGGGCGGAGATATTATAGGTGAGGTCCAGGAAACTCCTATGCTGCTCCATAAAATCTTAATACCTCCTGATATTAAAGGTGTTCTAATCTATATAGAAGAAGGTGATTTCACAGTAGATGAACCTGTTGCAAAAGTTATGACAAAACATGGTGAAGTTGAGATAAAAATGATGCAAGAATGGCCTGTACGAATTCCTAGACCTTTTAAAGAAAATGGACGATTACCACTAAATAAACCTCTAATAACTGGACAAAGAGTGATAGATACATTCTTCCCTATTGCTAAAGGTGGTGCTGCATCAATACCTGGTGGTTTTGGAACAGGAAAGACAGTAACGCTTCATCAATTAGCTAAGTGGAGTGATACTAATGTTGTAGTATATATAGGATGTGGTGAACGAGGTAATGAAATGAGTGAAGTATTAACAGAGTTTCCAGAGCTTAAAGATCCTAGAACTGGAAGACCGTTAATGGAGAGAACAATACTGATAGCAAATACAAGTAACATGCCTGTTGCGGCAAGGGAGGCCAGCATCTATATGGGTGTCACGATGGCTGAATATTATAGGGATCAGGGATATGATGTAGCTTTGATGGCTGATTCTACATCAAGATGGGCTGAAGCTCTCAGAGAAATTTCAGGCAGACTTGAAGAAATGCCTGTAGAGAGAGGATATCCAGCATATCTACCTGATAGAATAGCAGAATTTTACGAAAGAGCGGGACGTGTGGTAGTCTTAGGAAAGCCTGAAAGAGAAGGTTCCGTAACAATAATTGGAGCTGTTTCACCTCCAGGTGGTGATTTTAACGAGCCTGTAACCATACATACGTTAAGATTTACAGGAGTATTCTGGGCCCTTGATACTGAACTAGCATACAGCAGACATTTTCCAGCTATTAACTGGCTTAAAAGTTATAGTCTTTATGCAGGATCACTGTTGAGTTCATATACACAAAGTTTTCAGAGCTTTTCTCACTATAAAGAAGCAATCGATTGGTGGACAAGAATATTTAAAGAATTCCCAGAGTATCGGGCAAGAGCTCTTGAGTTATTAAGTATTGCAGCAGAGATAGAGTCTATTGCTAGAGTTATTGGTGAGAGTGCTCTTCCTGATGACCAGCGATTAATACTGCTTACTGCAGAAATAATAAAAGAGGGCTTCTTAAGACAATCAGCGTTCGATGAAGTAGATGCTTATTGTGATCCTCAAAAGCAAGCCCTTCTTCTTAAGATGATCATAGACTTTTATGATAATGCAGTTAAGTTAGTAAAAAACAGAATTCCTATAGATGTTATAAGAGAGATGCCTCAGATATCATTAATGATGAGAGTAAAAGAAGATCATGGTGGAATAAAGAGTATATTAAAGGTAATGGAAGATACTAAAGAGGCTCTTGAAAAGATTGCTAACAATTATGGTTTTTCAATTAAGGAGGGTATGTAAAAATGTCAGGCTCCTTAAGATTTGAGGACATGCAGGGAGTAGTTTACAGAGGTATTAAAGAAATTAAGGGTTCATTGGTATTCATCGAGAACGTGAAAAATGTAAGTTATGATGAAGTTGTTATATTGAGAGGAGCCGATGGTATAGATAGGTTAGGTCGTGTTCTTGATGTTACGCATAATTATGCAGTAGTGCAAATCCTTGGTTCTACGGCTGGGCTACAAACAGATATAGTGGTGAAATTTACTGGATCAACGTTTAAGATACCAGTTTCTGATGAGGTACTTGGACGAATGTTTAATGGTATATTCCAACCAATTGATGGAATGCCCCCAATAACATCGAGTGATTTAAGAGATGTTAACGGTTCTCCTATAAACCCAGTAGCTAGGATATACCCTAATAACTTCATACAAACAGGTGTCTCTGCTATTGATGGAATGCTCTCGTTGGTTAGAGGCCAGAAGTTACCAATATTCTCTGAAAGTGGATTACCGCATAATAGGGTTATAGCACAGATTGCACGACAGGCAACAGTAAGGGGTGAACGAGAAGAATTTGCTTTAGTATTTGCTGCAATGGGTTTAAAGAGTGATGAAGCCAGGTTTTTCATAGATCAATTCAGGAATTCTGGGGCTATTGAAAGGTCGGTTGTAATACTTAATCTAGCAGAAGATCCAGCTATTGAAAGATTATTAACACCACGTATAGCTCTTACAGTAGCAGAGTATTTAGCATTTGAACTTGATCTGCATGTATTAGCAATATTGAGCGATATGACAAACTATTGTGAAGCGTTAAGAGAAATGAGTGCGGCAAGAGAGGAAGTGCCTGGAAGAGCTGGTTATCCCGGTTATCTTTACAGTGATCTAGCAACAATATACGAGAGAGCTGGTATAGTTGCAGGGCGTAAAGGTTCACTAACACAAATGCCAGTACTTACCATGCCTGGTGGTGACTTAAGGCATCCAATACCAGATTTAACAGGTTATATTACTGAAGGACAGATATTTCTTGATAAAGATCTTTATGCCAGAGGAATATATCCACCAATTAACGTTTTGCCCTCACTTAGCAGGCTCATGAGAAGTGGTATAGGTAAGGGTAAGACAAGAGAAGATCATAAAGATGTTGCAGATCAACTTTATGATGCATACTCAAAAGGTGTACGAGCTAGAGATCTGGCAAGAATCGTTGGAGAGATGGGACTTAGCGAGAGAGAGCGCAAGTATCTAAAATTTGCAGATATGTTTGAAAAAAGGTTTATTAATCAAGGAGAATATGAGAACAGAACAATCGAGGAGACTCTTGATTTGGCATGGGAAATATTAGCTATATTACCTGAGAGCGAATTAGTTAGAATTCATGAAGAATATATCAGAAAATATCATCCAAAGTATAGATCTAAGTAAGTGATATATTGAGGAGAGGAGCAGGGATTATGGTAACTTCTGTGAAGAAGCCGTTGTTCTTCATTGTGGATCATAATCGAGTAGTACCCGTAAAGGGGTGTAACCCTTGAGACCTCGGGGAACCCTCGCCCTTCAAGGCGGGGAGGAGGTCAGATAACATGTCAACGGGTAGGATAGCTGCTACTAAAGGTGTTTTGCAGAGGTTAAGAGAACAGTTAAGGTTTATTGAGAAGGGTAAGAACGTTCTTAAAATGAAAAGAGATCAATTA
The DNA here is from genome assembly GCA_049976445.1 of Thermoprotei archaeon. Classification (GTDB taxonomy): domain Archaea; phylum Thermoproteota; class Thermoprotei; order Gearchaeales; family WAQG01; genus JAVZOV01. The sequence goes on from JBMFIF010000016.1 coordinate 15,480, forward strand.
GCAGGAGAGATAAATAAACTGCTTCCAGAAATTAGACGTAGAAAAGAGGTTGAAGAACTATTCAATGACGCCTATGCATCATTAAAATATGCTTATGCAATGCTGGGTTATGATAAGGTTGAATCTGCTTCAAAAGCTATAGAATTGATAGAAGTGCGCGCGTTACCAACAAGTGTAATGGGTGTTATAATGCCTGATGTTGAAATAATTAAAAAACCTGATCCTAGACAAGTCCCATTAACGACGCTATTTTTTGTGGCTGAAAAATTAAACAGAGCTGTTGAGGAGGTTATAAAACTAGCGGTGTTAGAAGCTAAGATTGAGCAGTTATCAAGAGAATTAATGGATACAAATCGAAAGGTTAATGCATTAGAAAAGGTTGTTATACCTGCATATCAATCTTTAATACGATATATAGAAGATCGTCTTAATGAAGAGGCATTAGAAGAATTTTTCATCACAAAACATGTGCGTGACATAATAAGGGTGCGCCGAGGATGAGATCATCAGCATTAACATATCTAATAACAAGAGCACATGGATTACACACGCATCTATTAACTCAAGACATATACAAAACATTACTGAAAGCAAAAGATTTAAACAATTTAGTAGAGTATTTATTTAAAGGAGATTATGGATCTGAGATAAGCAAAATACCTAGCAAGGAAATAAGCGCATCAACATTAAGTAAAGTAATATACTCAGTGCTCACATCACGTTTCTATCATCTAATAGCTATCGCTCCAAGTGATGTGAAAGAGTTTCTTAGATTATATTCTGAAAGATTTATGATAGAAAATATCAAAAGAATATTAAGAGCAAAGCATTCTTTAGCAAAAATCACAAGTGAAATGCTAATACCAATACCTAGAGAATATGCACTAATTAATTTTTCAGCAATGATAGAATCTGCAACATTACAAGATTCGTTAGAATTGTTAAAGGCTACAAAATATTATCAAATCTTAGAATGGTTCTCGCTGTATAGAAAGTATAACATGGTAACAATTTTAGAGGGTTCTCTTGATAAAATTTATTTCGAAAGGTTATGGAAGGCTACTGAAAAATTACCTGATTCTCGTGAATCAAAAGAAATCTTAGGTATTGAGATTGACCTAAGAAACATAGGTTTAATAATCGATTTACGAGCACGAGATGTAAGCCCAGAAACTGTTTTATCGATAAGTTTCAGGCCAGTTAGATTAAAAAGTGAAGATATTAATCAAATGTCTAAAGCACGTCTGGATGCTATACCAGACATATTAATGAGAACATATTATCAAACTCTTGCGCAACGTTTAAGAGAAACGATAGAATCTAAAAAATTAGAACAAATAGACCACATAATCGCTGATGAATTATACCATCAAGTAAAGATTATGATGCTTAGACATCCCTCTAGTTTTTCGTATGTGATAGGATACTTAATAATGACAGAAATCGAAGCTCAGAATCTTATTGCTTTAATAACCGGGAAAGAGCTTGGATTACAAGAAGAGAAAATAAGAGAAACATTACATTTTTAATTTTTTGTATCATATTTTTCCCAAAATCTGAAACGCTATTAGTAATCCATAGATTGCTATTCCTTCACCTAATCCTGCAAATATTAGTATAGTACCAAACGTTCCAGGTCTCTCAACGATTGCTGCAGCTCCAGCACTTGTTGCACCAGCAACCGCTATGCCAGCACCTATACATGAACCAGCAATTGCTAATCCTGCACCTAGTAATCCTAATCCCTTTTCCAGATTTGCTTGATCTGTAGATGGTGCCTGTTGTGCAGGTGGCGAAACTGCGTATGATATTCCTGCAATTAAAGGAAAGACGACTAATAAGTTAAACGCTGTTACTAGGAGTAATGTTTTTTTGTAGTTGTTCATATGCTTTATTATTTTTATTGTTAGTCTCATAAGGATATTTTTAATGTTACTTTTAATATCCATCATTTTTCACCAAGTATATCCATTAGTTAGTTCTTTAAATATTTTTCTAAAAAGCTCTGAAGGAGTTACTTTTTTTAAGAGTAAGAACTTTAAATGTTAGATTACAAAAATGTGAAGTTAAATAAAATATAAAAATTATTAAGTTATTCTGTAAGTATCAGTTTAATTGGTTTAAATCTGATGCCGCCTCCACGGAAGAATTTTGTCGAGAATTCATAATAAATTAACCTTATTGACTGAATACCGGAAGCAAAGCCTTCGATGAGTATAACCATTATATTCACTATTATAAGACTAGGTATAAAACCTATTGACTCACCTAAAATATGTGCAAAATTCGCTAACACTCCATGAGCTATAGCGAATGCTGCTAAACGTACATAGGATATAGAATTTGTTATGTAAGAAAGGAAGACTTCGATGAATTCACCAAATCCTTCCATCAAACTTTCTCCGAGAGAGTGATGTGAACCTTTTATTGCTGGGCTGAAGAATACTAGGCCTAGCATTGCTAAAGCTGTAAAAGTTAAAGGTTGATTCTGAGGATAGAGAAAAGCTGATAACTGAAGCCCACTTTTAATTAGATTGATAGCAAGAATTACACCCACAATATAATATATTAAACCAATTAGTCCTTTACCACTAAACACAGCTTCTTTGTATTCCCTTCTACTAACATTGTTAATTATGTTCAGTACTAATGCTATTATAATTTGTGCAACACCAAATTCTAAAGCTATTGCTATTATTGTATTAGTGTCTTCCGTAGGTCTTATCCATAATGGTTTAAACGCACTCTCATATAAGAAGACTGAACCATAAAGTATACCAAAAATCATAGCTGAAATTCCTCCAATCATCATTATAACGCCCAAACGATTTAATGCACGTCTTGGAATGCCCAAGAATGGTTTACGCGCTTTGTAAAAGAGAAAGCCCCAAATTAATATTGCTAATCCATTTCCAACATCTCCAAACATCATTCCATACATTATCGGGAATAATATGGCATAGATCAGCGTAGGATCAATTTCTTTATAACTGGGCACTCCTTGCACTGTAGTTAGTAGCTCAAAGTGTTTTAACAGTCCTTTATTTGCCAGCTCAACTGGTATCTCCTCATCTTCTCGAGGATTCTCGACTTTCAGATAAAACACTTTCTCTGTTAATTGGGATACCTTACTTTCAAGCTTGCTTATTGCATTTTCAGGTATCCACCCTTGTATGATGCTTAGATTCTTTGTCCTAAGCAATGATGATTTAGCTTCTCTCAAAAAGCCTACATAATCTCGACGTGATCTGAGCTCTTTCCTCATCTCTTGTACCATGGTTATTAAAGAGTCGAGCTCTTTAAGTTTCATTGATATTCTTTTATCTAAATCCTCTAATGCTTCTTTAGGATTAGGAGGTAAATCTTCTGGGAATTTAAATTCATTAAAATTAAGTAAAGTTAAAGCTTTTTCAACGTTTGTTTTATAATCATTTAAACCCGCAATAATGATTAACGATTCTTTGGGCTTAACTTGTTTTACTTCATAGATCACATTAAAATCTTTCAAATATTCTTCTAACTTTGGGATAAGAACATTATTTATGAGACCAGCTTTTACGAACATAAACTTATGATCACCAATACTATTAATATCAATATCACTAACCTGCATAAACAATAATCGATCCTTTATCATGCTTAGATCCTCAAGTTCTCTCTGCAATAAATCAACCTTACGAGTTAACTCATCAACCTTCTTCTCATAATCACCCACATAGGTTTTAATTTGTTCAATTGTTATTTTTAACGGTTTCATCTCTTCTATGATTTGGGGGTGTTCTTTACCTTGGCTAGTTTCAGATGAAGAGAATTTTTCTTTCGTATTATATAATGTTGTTAAAAGCAAATTTGCTCTTTCATCTATCCTTAAAAACCTATCATAGAGATCCAGATTCTCAGGTTCTTCGCCTATTAGAGCACGCTCACTGATAAGTTGTATAGCACCAAGCTTCCCTATCTCTTCTAAAACTTCTGTTTCGTACCTTCTTGGAACAGCAAGATAAATTTTTTTCATTTTAACTGGTTTAATCACACTACTACCCCCTTAGCTCTCTTAAATGCTCAAAAATAATCTTCATATTTAAGCCTAACTACAACATATGGACGTGGCAACTTAGGTTTATTAGAAATTTGTAACACCCCCAACGCAGGTTTATAGGAAAAACACCATTATGAGAAACAAAATAAGACAATACCCTCACCAACCTCACACTATACTGTTTCATGTTGAGTACATGGCCACGTTGCACGGCATTCGTGTTGAGAGGGTTCCGCCGAATGATACTTCTAAGCGATGTCCTAGGTGTGGTTCTTATGGTGTTCATATAAGGTCTCCTAGGCATACGTTGGTGGATAAAAAATATGCTTTCTTTAGGTGTTTGAATGTGGTTTCGTGGGGATAGGGATTATGTTGGTGCTTTGAATGTTGGTAGGTGTTTTCTTGCTGGGGGAAGGTTGGGGAGCCTTGGTATGACGAGTCCCCTTACCTATATGGTTGGGGTAGTCCTCCGGGCGACCGTCCCCCGGAGGTCCCAGCGGTGCAAGGAGTATGCCAGAAAAAAGAACTAACGCAGGTGAGGATTTCAGTAAAGAAGAGTGTTACCGCGTTGTTGATGAGTATGAGCTTGCGCGATGAGTACGAACGTCTATGAAAAAAGGAACAGTAACACCCGAGACTCAGGCGGTAACAATTAAGTTGCCGGGTTCCAATATATTACTTAACATTTCGCAATTAAAGAAACTTAACTTTTCGTTTGAGAAAACATCTCTTTCCTATTTAATTATTGAATAACTATTGCATTTTTTGTCCTGAAAATTGTCATAATTAATATTGACAGTACTTGCTGTGCTTTATTTCACTATAAAGTATTCTCGATAATACGTGTATAGACTTCTCTGTTGACACTGTTTACTACTCTATTTTTATTGCAGCTTGTCTGTATATTGGATCTGTTATTCTATAGAGCCCGTTCTCTTCGGTTATTAAGTATAAGTTTTTTAGTGTTTTTAGGTAGTCATTTAATGCTTTTGTTGAGGCGTTTGTCTCTCTTAAAATTTCAGCCCATCTGGAGCCGTATGCTAACATTCTCAAAACTTTTTTGGCCCATAATTCTCTAGATTTAAGAATGTTTTTTAATTCATTTTTTGCTATATTTATTCCCTGTTCTATAGCTTCTTCTAGTGCTTTCTCATGTGTAATACCTAGGCATCTTCTTAATCCGTAAAAGCTAAGCCATCCGGGTAGTGTGCCTAATACTGAAATGGCTTCTTCAATTTCTTTGTTAGTATATTTTATTTGGCATTTGTTAAATCCATTTTCTAGGTATGATATTGATTGTTGAATGTTCCATGGGAGTAGTTCTATTTTTAAGGGGGTCCTTCCATAGAGTGGGTTTTTCTGTGATGGATTTAATAATGTTTTCATCAGTCCAATTTCAGAACCAGTGAAAATGAATACTAATCCTCTAGTGCTTGTTCTTAACCTGTAAAGCATTGTTAAAAAATGGTTTATGCCTCCTTTGATTTCTTGTGCTTCATCTAATATTATTATTAATTTTTTTCTCTTTGACAATTCAATGAACAATTTTTCAAGAATTTTAGTAAAACTTGTACCATGTTTCAACTTAATTTCAAAATTGACGTTAGTAAATTTTATTCCAAAACTTTCTAGGTAATCCTTAATTTCTCTTAATTGGTCGAAAAATCCATGTGGTATAGATGATAGTATTCTTTCACTCGCATCTCTTACTCCTTTTACTCCAATAAGGTTTACATAAATGTAGTCATAACCTTCTTTTTTCATGATGTTAGCTGCAACTTTAGCTAGGCTAGTTTTTCCGCTCATTCTTAATCCTAAAATAGTAACCCATGTATTGTTCATAATGGACTTTAATACTGTTTCTAATTCTAGATCTCTATCAAATAATTCCTCTCTTGACTCACAAGGACCTTGAAAAAACATAACTTTACCTCCCAAACTACTTTACCCCCCAAACTATATAAACTTAATTAAAATTCACAACTAAAGATTTATGCTTTGCGGCTTAACTGGGTTTGTTTCATAATTCTGGTTGGGAAGTGTTGTTATTCATCAGAGAGGGAGCCAAGTTTTTATTTATAATTAGTTGGAGGGTTAAAAGTTGATTTTAGTATTATTCAAGCAGATGGCTATGAAGTTTAAAAGTATGAAATGTAATGAGCAGGCCATTAGTGAAGTTATAACAGCGTTATTATTGATTAGTATTGTTTTGACAGCTTCTGTAATTTTTATTCCTAATATATTGAATTCTGAACGTAATCTTCTTTTAAATATGAACTATTCTGAGGAGAGACAAGCCCAACGTCTCATGGAAGCTTTAACAGTAATAAAGAGTGAACGTTATGCTACAGATCTAATTCTTTGGGTTTATAATTACGGTATAGTTACAAATGCATCTCAATCATTTGTTGATGGTATACCAACATTCGTAACAATAATGCGTGATTTTAATGTTTCATGGCAGATGATATACCTAATGAATCCTGCACGATGGGCTGAGAATTGGATACCAATTAATATGAACTTGTTTAGTCGAAATAATGCAACAATAAAATATTATAACACTTCAAATAGCCTAATCCTAGAAACATCTCCAACAAATTTCTTTAGTGAGTTCGGATTTATAAATAAAATTCTTTATGGATATGCGTTTGCAATCAACTCTACTATTAAAGTTAATTCTGGAGTGTTTTTGATCTCATTAATATCTTCTGACAGAATGTTCTCATCAACAATTGTTTTTAACTCTACATCTAAAACTATCAGTATACTATATGATACTAATGATGGATATCAAATGAGTATGTTAGATGGGTTACAATACAACGTTGTCATAAATTTCAGTAATAACCAAATACAATTCAAAATATCTAGTATTTCTAGTAACAAAATATACAAAGTAAATGTTCCGTATTATGAACGTAATAATGGTTATTATGTGTACTTATCAGAATTGGCAGGGCCATCTCTAATATCATCGACAACAATATATGAATTTATTATTAATGGTGTAAACGTCAATCCATTGACAAAAAGCTTTACGATATTGCAAGGAATTAATGCAATACTGATCAAAAACTATGGTTGGACTCAACATTCAATCATACTGGTCACTTCAACAGGAAACTTATGGAGGTGGAATATATGAGTAATGAACATGATTTATTAAGAAAAAATGGTGTAAGCAATATTATAGCTGTGATGATTATGATAATTATTATTACATCACTTACTGCTATGTATTTTACGTATCGTAATACTATGCTCTCAACAGAGGTTAGCGCTAAAGAGTCTACGCAATTAGAAAATATACGATTACGAGAACAACTGAAAATATACATTAATGGGTCAAACATTATTATAGAAAACATTGGAAGTAACCCGAGCTATATAGATAAGATAATACTGGTTGATAACAATGATCATGTAATCCAAATAGTTCCAATTGGAAAATGGTTATCAGAAGGATCGGTTTATATAACGCCATTATTAAATAATGATTCCATAGCATACTTAAAAGTCATAACAGGTTTAGGTAATTCATTCACTTATTTTATAACAAAACTTGTCTCAGTAACAATTTCAGTTACACCAACAAATGGTGGTATTACAGATCCAGCACCAGGATCGTACCTATATCCTATAGGAAAAAATCTAACCCTTTATGCAAAACCGGCTGTAGGTTATCATTTTGAATTCTGGATTTTGAACGGCCAGATAATAAAACTTAACACACTCACATTAAAAACAACAGATAATTCATCAATAATAGCAGTGTTCAGCAATACAGATAATCCAACACCACTATCTAACATAATCCAAACTTCAACAGGCTCAGCTCCACCCGCATGGTTATTATCTACAAGTGGAACGATGAGTCTTGTCATGTATATGAGTTCTCCACAAAATATAACACCAGCATCAACAGTTTTACTAGTAAAAGCACCATCAAGTGGAAATGTAAACGTGTGGATTCCATCATCAAGTTTGCCATCTAACGTCCTTGCATCTATAACTACGAAAATTCTACCCTTCACGTATGGAACAAATACAGGTACAATATATCCATCAATTACTCCAATACTTCCACCAAACTTAAGAACAACACAATATTATGTTATAGTAAGAGTTGTTGATCCTAACGGCAATGGGCTTAGTTCATACGTAGTTGCAAAGGATAGTAGTGGTAACATTCAAACGTATAATACCTATAGTAATGGTTATGCATATTTTTGGCTTTCAGGACCACAGTTCTATGAATTTATAGCATCTGCAAACGGTTACTATACTAATATTATATCAGCCTACATAGATCATGGCGATACATCTATTCCCTACTCTCTTACTATCACTCTTTATCCTCTTTCATCATACCGTTCACTTGCAGTTAAAATAGTTAACTATAAGAATATTCCATTGTACAATACCTATGTGACCGTATCATTCATTAATAATGGAAGCATTATACGTTCAGGTTATACTAATAGTAGCGGTCACGTAATTTTCTTCTTACCTCCTAACTATTCATACAATATAACTGCCCAGCTTTTCTCATATAACACGTTTTCTGCTAATATTTATCTAAACAGTAACAAATTTATCACGTTAACTCTTCAACCACTCACTACAACACTTACTTACCAAGTTCCAATACTTTATCCACTTGGTGGAGGGTATCTAAACAGTTCAATTTATTGGTCTCAATATAGATGGCTTTATGAGGGAAGTAATTCTGTATCTGTAAGTATGATGTCGCCTGGGTATGCAAACTTTACGATAGTTTTTTATTCTAAAACTACAAACGTACCAACAGGGGATTATTGGATACCCATATACTACTCATTCCAAAACATAACTGGAACTTATGTTGGAAAATTCTACTATTACTTGCACATAGATTGGGGTTCCAGTAAGTATCCAAACGGAGCTCCATTACCTATTGCAATGATAGTACTCCGACCAAACCAAGTAATAGATATTCCAATCTTTAGCGCATTTCAAAACAAATTTGGCATACAATATTATACACAAACCTACATTATACATCCATACGCTTCTTGGGGTTGGCAAAGCTTCTATGACAATAGGTATGATTTTATAGGCTCATCACTTGCTGTACCAAGTTTTTATTCACCATTCGATCCAACAGTTAACTTACTTACACTAAAGTTATACTATACAAACATTAACCAAATACCTTATAATGTTCCTTATATAATGCGATTACAACTACAATCACCAAGCAAAATGGGGATCTATTACTACTCATTCGGATATCCGGTAGAACTTTGGTATTCAGGGCCTAACAGCTATCCTCAAATCTTCTCATCACTTTTATTCACACAATTCACGATACTTGTATTAAATGATACATTACCTCTCCCAACAACAGCAGCAGATGCTATTGAAGAGTTATTAGCCTCAGGAGCATCAGGTGTTGCGATTTCTGTAACACCACCACTTTCAGGATTTCCATTTGGATATTTAGGCAATCAATACCAATCCCCATATTCATCAAACATAGTATTAACTATAATTTCATATGGTAAAACATACTTGTCAAACCTTGATTACGAAGTATATTATACACAAGGTCCATTAAGCTATTCTACAAGCGGTTACTGGATTTCCAGCATATCCCAACCAAGGAATATTATAGGATACATGAACATAATTCTGACTGAGATCACTGGCTCAAGCAGTCAATACCAACTCATATATAAAATTGGTCCATCATTAGTACCGAATAAAAATCAAGGAGGAACGATAGTAATAGAATGGAGCATAATGGATAATAGCAACAATAAAATAATAACAAAAAATGTTATGGGTTAAATGTATCCTAACTAAAGCATTTTTACACTGATGAAAAAATCAATATATAGTTGGTTTTATACAAATACTTAGAGCGGCCGTCGTCTAGCATGGACTAGGACATCGGCCTTCCACGCCGGCAACCCGGGTTCAAATCCCGGCGGCCGCACCAAAGTATGGTCTCTTCCTTGTCCTGGAAATCAAGATTTCTAGTGAACTACAATGAAAAATAAGATTATTCACTCTCATTATCGCACTGAAGGACAGCTCTTCAGTTATAAAATATTATTGTTGGATTGTTGTGATGCTTCCTAAAGCTTCTTTTACTTTAGACTTAACTAATGCTGCTAGTTTTTGTTGATCTACTAAGTGGACTCCATCATTTAATATTACATATGGTATCCATACAGGGTTTGTTGGTGCTCCTCTTAATTTCTTAATCATCATTTGTTTTATTGGTATTCCGAGTTCTTGTAGATTTGGGTCTATTCGTGTATCTATTATACCATCAACTAAGTATTCTAAATTATTTTTTAATTCGGCTAATGCTTCAGTAGTTACGTGTAATGTGACGAGGGTTATAATATTCTTACCTTTTGAAACTATTGCTCTAAGGGTTCTTACGAAATCCAAAATGCCTCTCATATCGAGAGTGAACATTAGTTCATTTAGTGAATCTAATATTACAAGGCCTTTATTATTTATGTTTTCTGATAATTCTAAAATTGCGTTGATTATACTTAGAGTGTTATCTGGACGTACTTCCTTAGTTATAAAAGGATTTGGTTGCTTATAAGTTCCTAGTCTGAATGAGAAACCATCGATTAGTTTAAATAATCCTTTGCCGATGTACTCTGGTAAGTTCCATCCAAATGATTCAAAAACTTTTATCACAGATAATGAATCGTCATCTAATGTTACATAAATTATTGGTTCATTGTTAAGCATAAAATTCATTGCTAAGTTGCAAAGAAGTGCCGTTTTGCCAGTACCTGCACTACCACTTAAGAGTATTAAAGAATTTCTGGGAATTCCTTCAGGAGCTCCAAGGTCTATAGGTGCTACGTTACTTTTAATCTTTTCAGACAAGGCTCACACCACGAATATTACTGCGGTGCAACAATTTATCCTTATTCAAAATTTCTCTATAAACAGGACTGATGATACACTTATAGAAAAGGATTTTTTTAAGGTTTGATTGTCTTAGATATATTTGTTTATCTAAAAAATATATTGATGTTTAGATTAATAATAGTGAGAAGGTTTGAAAGTTAGTGAAGTTAGTGCGTTAATTAATGATGTGGTAAATGAAGTGTCTAAAGTTATAGTTGATAAAGATGATGTTATTAAACTTTTGTTAATGGCAGTGTTAGCTAATGGTCATGTTCTTATTGAGGATTTCCCTGGATTAGCGAAGACTTTAATAGCTAAGAGTATTGCTAAAGTTCTTGGTTGCAAATTTAGTAGAGTTCAATTTACACCCGATCTTTTGCCGGCAGATATTATAGGCTCTATGGTATATAATCAGGTTGAGGGTAGTTTTGAGTTTCGTAGTGGTCCTATTTTTACTAATATACTTCTAGGTGATGAGATCAATCGTGCTCCTCCTAAAACACAATCAGCATTGCTGGAAGCCATGCAAGAACATCAGGTAACTGTAGAAGGTAAAACATATAAGCTTCCTGATCCGTTCATTGTAATTGCCACTCAGAATCCGATAGAATATGAGGGTACATATCCATTACCTGAAGCACAGGTTGATCGTTTTATGATAAAGCTTAGTGTTGGGTATCCTTCTAAAGAGGGAGAGATTGATATGTTAAAACGTAGGATTTTGCGTCGAGCAGATGATGTTGAATTAAAGAGTTTGGCTACACCAGAGATTATCATTGATAGTCAACGAGCGATCGAGGATGTTTACGTAAGTGATGAGATATTAAAATATATTGTGAATATAGTAAGAGCAACGCGTAATCATAACTATGTAGAGGTTGGTGTGAGCCCTAGGGGAACTTTAGCACTTCTTAAACTTTCACGAGTTAGAGCTGTTATTGAGGGTAGAGATTATGTTATACCAGATGATGTTAAGGAAGTTGCTCCTTATGTTCTTTCTCACAGACTTATATTGAAATCTGAATTATGGATTAAAGGAGTTCGTCCTGAACAGATCATAATGAATGTTATAAATGAAATTGAAGTCCCTAAATCAATAGGTAAGTAAGAATGTATACAGAGCGCTTCCTATTCTTTATAGTTGTCATAGTGTTAGCATTATTCTTTGCAGTGATAACCGAAGAGTGGAAGTTATACATAGTAATTGCAGTATTGTTATCTGAATTAAGTTTATCTGTATTAAACATGCCTGATAACATTAATATTGATGCTGATTTCAGAATTGATGGCGAAAGGTTTTACTTAAACGATGAAACTATTATGAACATTGTTGTTCATAATAGAGGAGATCCTGTATTTGTAAAGATTTTCTTGAATGTTCCTTCAGGAGTATACGTTAAAGATTATTATGGATTAATAACTAGACTAAAACACGATGAAACTAGGAGTTTTGATATCAAAATAAGGTTTGTAGAACGAGGTAAATTTAATATTGGACCTATATCTATCATTATACAAGATCCCTTAGGGTTTATTTCAAAAGTTATTGATATACCTATTGTTAAAAAGATTGTTGTCTTTCCATCATTAAATACACGCGGAACTTTAATTTTTCGAGCGAAAAGAACTGGCGCATGGCCAGGTTCCATAATTTCAAAACAATTGGGAATCAGCATGGAATTTCATGCATTAAGAGATTATCTTCCGGGAGATGATATCAGAAGGATTAATTGGAAAGCATCAGCTAGATTCGGAAGGATAATGTCTAATGAATATGAATCAGAAAAAGTGACTGACACTATAGTAGTTATCGATGTTAATGGCTTAACAAATAGAACTAATTATGAAAAAGTGACGCTTGAAGCATGCGTTTCAGGAGCAGCAACGTTATCTTATGGATTATTAGCTCAAGGTAATAGGGTTGGATTAATCTGTCTTGGTGGTGCAAGAAACTGGGTAAAACCTGGTTTTGGCAAAAAGCAGTTGTTGAGAATACTTTACATGTTATCTGAAGTTAAGGCTGGAAAAGAACTACCTGTCAACCAAGTACTTTTAATACTTACACCATTTATGCTTAAACCAGGTTCTCACATATTTTTTATATCACCCTTGATGGATAATAGCATAATAGATGCGGTAAAAGATTTAGTTAATGAAGGTTATGTAGTAACAGTTATATTTGCATTTTATGATAGTACACCTGATAATCCTCTTTCAAACTTACCTATAGAAATTTTAAACTTGGAAAGAGCACTTCTCTTACACAATTTATCATCAATAGCAAGCACGATAGTCTGGGATTGTAAATCTGATATAATGAAAACACTCGCATCATCTAAAAAACCCTTAAGGAGGAGGTACCACGCACACTACTAACAAGTTAAGAATACTGAGCATATCATTCTTATTCTTTCAAACGATTCTTTGGCTAGATAATGTTATTTTAATGATAACAATTGCCATCTTACAATTTCTTTTAATTATTATAAATAAGAAGAGAAGAAACCAGATAATATCATTAATGATATCTACTTTACTTATTTATGGAACATTTAATGCGCCATTGTCTCTTATATCAATATTAAGGATAATAATATCTTACATCATTTTTACATTATTTCTGATCACTAACGACTTATTAAAAGATAAAGAGAAATACTATATTGACATATCAAGACTATTTTATAACATATTTGCGACGATGAGCATAATAATAACGTTTTCTGTATCACTAATGCTATTAAGTTCCTCATTTTTCTCATCACAACCAAGTTACATAGACATCGTAATACTAATGATACTAATAGCACTATTATTAACTTTAATAACGCAAAGTTCATAACTTTCTATTATTTTAAGTTAAGTCCTCTTGGGTGTGTCATTTATTTGGTTAGTAAAATTAAGGTAGGATTGAGGATTAAAGAGACTGGAAATAGGGAGAATAAGCTCGTAACCGATCAATTTTCACACAAATAACAAAAACAAAGGGACTTAACTTAAACAAGAATCAAGCCCACAGAATTAATTTCTTTGATTACATAGTGATAAGGTAGGGATTTTTATCATAGAAGAATGGCAAACTTCGCCCTTCAGGGCTGAGAGGAGGTCAGAATCGACATTAAAATGATAAAATGAACTGTGTTATTATCAAGAGTTATATATTTTATAAAGTATATAAATAATATTTGCATGAGAAGATTCTTATGAGAAATTTTGCAGTTCATTTTCTTGTAATACATGAAAATATATTATATAATATTTAAAATATTATGTTAATTTTTGAGATGGTTTCAAAATATTTAAGCCTTACTCTCTATCCTTTATCTATGGAATTCCGTGAGCTTAACGACGTTGAGTGGAACATCATTAAAACACTCCTACCCCCCAAACCTAAGAGGGGTAGGAAAGCTTCAAGCGACGACAGG
>JBMFIF010000017.1:0-29758 GCA_049976445.1 Thermoprotei archaeon
AGGAGTGTTGAGCTTTTCGTGAACCTCTTCACTTATTGGTATGTGAATTGGAGGTGATGTCTTATGTGGACAGTCTCAGTGCGAAAAATATATTTTATAGACAGAGACATTACTAGATTAGGTTGATTAATTTGGTTAAAAGAAATGATATTATTAATGATTTACGAAGGATCGTTGGAAATGAAAATGTGGAGGATGATGAATTGATAATTAGGCTCTATGTTAAAAATGCAGTCTATATGGAGGGTTCTGCAGTAGCTATAGTTTTTCCACGATCTGCTGAAGATGTATCCAAGATTGTAAAATATTGTTATAAAAATGATGTAAAGATTTATCCTCAGGGTTCTGCTAGTGAGATTGTAGGCTCATCGACACCAGCTGAAAATGGTGTTGTATTAAGTTTAGAAAGGATGACGAAGATTAAAGAGATTAATATTATAGATTCTTATGTGATCGTTGAACCTGGATTAAGATTGTTTGAATTGAATCAGCAATTAGCAAAATATGGTTATATTTTTCCGATAGATCCTGCGTCAGTTAAGTCAGCTTCTGTAGGTGGCGCTATTAATAGTGGTTCTGGTGGAATGATGGGGGCCAAATATGGTACAATGAAGGATTGGGTATTAGGGTTAGAATTTGTTTTACCTGACGAAAATGGGACTATTCTTCGTTTGGGATCAAAAACGACGAAATATAGACAGGGTTATGATATTATTAGGTTGATTGTTGGCAGTGAAGGTACCTTAGCGATAGTTACAGAGGCGATTCTAAAAATAATACCATTGCCTGAGAATGTTATTACTATAGCAGGTTTCTTTTCAGAGCTTAAGGATTTAATAGAAACTGTCATCGATATAAAAAAGAGTAGAATTGATGTGCTCATAATGGAGTTTGTTGATGATAAGAGCGTAAAGATTGCGTCTGAAGTTATGGGTTCGAAGATAAAAGGTAGTGGACATTATTTAGTAACTAGTGTTGCTGTTGCACCAGAGGCTTCTGAAAGAGTATTGTCTGCTTTGGAAAGTATATATATATCCCATGGTGCAAATTATATTTATAAGTCTAGAAATCAAGATGAAACAGAAAAGATGGGTCTCTTTGATATTAGGAGAAATTATTATCCAGCATCAATTAAATTAGCATCAGAAACTCGTAAAGATCCCATGAGCAGATCATTAGTGTACGTTGAAGATATTTCTGTTCCTCCTTCAAAACTTGTTGATGCCGTTAATAGGCTAAGAAATTTAGAGAACAAATTTAATATACCCATGACATTGGGTGGTCATATTAGTGATGGCAATATTCATCCTGTTATTTGGGTTGAAGAAAAAGATAAAAATAAACTTAATGCTCTTCATGAAATGGTCAGAGAAATTATGAAGATAGGTATTGAGTTAGGTGGTACGATGAGTTCAGAACATGGAATTGGGAAAACAAAAAAGGAAGGATTAGTTATGGAATTAGAAAGTAAAGGAAGTACAAAAGCTTTAGAATTAATGAAAGAAATTAAGAAAATTTTTGATCCTAAGAATATTCTAAATCCAGATAAAGTATTTCTAAGGTGATCAATTGTGTCAGAAGAGGTCATATTGAAAAAAGAGATGTTCATGAAAGAGCTTTTGAAATGCTCCTTTTGTGGATTTTGTGAGTGGACATGCCCTACATTAAAAGTTAATGAATCTAGATTATATGGACCTAGAGGAAGAGTTAATATTATCATATTTGCATTAAAAGATAATATTTGGACTGATGCAGGTTTAAATTCTATTTTTAGTTGCTTATTATGCGGAGCTTGTAACACACAGTGTCCTGCAGGAATCAAGATAGATAAATTTATAAGATTGTTTAGAAGATATCTAACATATAATGGTTTTAAAATTTAGGTGATAAGAGTGCCTCTGCCTGTAAAAGATGTTTTAAAAATGATTGCTGATAATACTAAAAAATATGGTATGCCATTTCCAATTCCTAAAGAAGTTATTTATAAATGGACTGAAGGATTAGATTTGCCAAAAGGTGGTGATACAGTATTATTTACGGGGCTTCTCTATCAAATGATTCCTTATATTAATACTTCAATAAAATATTTGGAGTCTGTAGAAGAAAGTAAGTATCTTAGTGTTTTAATGAGAGCTGGAGGAATAGTAAATGTGATGAGTAAATTACTTTTGAGGGCTTCAGAGGAAGAGCTTAAAGAGCAATATGAAGTATTGAGAGGAATTGCGAGGCTTTTAAAAAAGATAGGTGTTCAATTCGGTTATTTATATGAAAATGACATGTATTCTGGCGTGTTACTTTATGATATGGGGTTAGATGATGATTTTAGGGAATATGCTATGATGGTTTATGACAAATTAAAATCATTAAGTGTAAAGACGCTCATCACTATTGATCCACATACTACATATATGATGAGAGAAGTTTATAAGAATGTTATACCTGGTTATGATTTGACTGTTAAGAATTATCTGGAAATACTTGTGAATTCAAGTATTAATCCGACTAAAATCTTAAAAACGAATGTGACATTACATGATCCATGTTACTATGCAAGGTATTTAAAAATCATTGATGAACCTCGTAGGCTCTTAGAAAAAGGTGGTATTAGTATTATAGAGCCTGATAGAAATAGAGAGTTAACATTTTGTTGTGGCGGTCCTATAGAATCGATAACACCTGGATTATCTAAGCGCGTAGCACAATTAAGAATAAGTGAATTATCTACTGCAAATAAGAACATTATTACAATGTGTCCAATATGTTATGCAAATTTATCTAGAGTGAAGTCAAGAGATATCGTTATTAAAGATATTTCTCATTATCTTTATACAATATATGGATGATGCTTATGAAAGAGATTGATACGATACTTAAAGAGATTTATATTGCACTTAATGATCAATCGCTGCAATCTGGTTTGCAAAGAACACTCAAGAACCTTTTACCGGCATCTTATAGAGTATTAAAACGCTGGCCTTATTTAATTAAACTCGCTGATGAAGTAAGAAGAATAAGAGAGGAAACTTTAAAAAATTTGGATTATTACATAGATGAAACTATTAAAAATGTGGAGTCAATTCACGGGAAAGGGTATTTTGCTAAGGATAGGTATGAGGCTATTAAAATAATCGATGAAATTATTGGTAATGATAAAAAGCTTATAGTTAAAACTAAATCTATGGTAACTGAAGAGTTAAAAATACGCGAACACTTAATCGAAAAAGGTCATATTGTTTATGAAACAGATTTAGGCGAATTTTTAATACAAATATCTAAAGATAAACCTATGCATGCAATAGCTCCAGCAATACATATATCTAAAGAAAAAGCAGTTAAACTCCTTAAAAGTATAGGATGCCATGTTTCAGAAGAGATGTCATACGAAGATATAGTTAAAGGTGTAAGAGTATTCTTAAGAGAGAAATTTATAAATGCTGATATAGGTATTAGTGGAGCAAACGTAGTTGCAGCAGATTCAGGCGCTACTATTCTTATATCAAACGAGGGAAATATTCGACTTTCTACAATTCTACCACCAATACATATTGCAATTGCTAGTATAGAAAAAATCGTGCCCACTATAAATGATGCTTATAAACAAGCACTTGTGCAGGCTGGTTATGCAGGATTGTATCCTCCAACATATTTATCTTTAACAGCCGGCCCAAGTAGTACTGCTGACATAGAATATTATCGTGTATATGGCGTGCATGGTCCTAGAGAATTCCATTTGATATTATATGATGGAGGGAGATCTAATGCGATTAAAAACCAATATTTATGGGAACAACTTTTGTGTATCAAATGTGGCAGATGTCAAGCAGAATGTCCAATCTGGAATTTAGTAGCAAATGTCTGGGGTGGTAATGTGTATGGAGGTCCTATGGGCATTATATGGACAGCGATAACAGAAGATATTGAGACCGCTGCACAATTATCATTACTATGCTTAGGATGTGGAAGATGTAAAGAAGTATGTCCAATGAAAATAAACATGCCAAGCATTATTCGTCATCTTAAAACACACGTCAGCAAACCAGAAACATGAACTGATCATCTCACCTAATGTTCAATCTCAATATTAGAAGATATTATTAGATTTCTATTGTGGATTATGTTGTTTTCTTGTGCTAGTTTTTTAGGTTTTTTGCGGTGTTTTTTGTGATTATTAGTATGATTTAAGTATTTTATCGATGGTTCTCTACCATACTTTTCTTTAACTATGTTAACCTTGGGTAGTCTTTGCATGTCATGTTAAAGTTTAAGCGTTCTGTAAATAGTTGTGTAAAGGGGATTTTATCATGACAAGTTGAGACTACCTAACCTTGCGTAGGAGTTTGTTGATCTCATCAACACTCTCGGCATACGCTGTGATCTCGCCAACGATTAACGAGTTTTCTGAAAAGATATTAACCTCCTCATTATCGATAGTAACCTTCATCAACCTACCATCCTTCGGTAACACACCAATACTCCTCAAATACCTAGAGAGGAACCTTCTCACAAAACTCTCAAACGTAGCACCTGCAAACTTACCCAACTCACCAAAACCAGTGATCATAGCATTCCGTAAACCATCAACACCCCTCTCCAACCTACCAACCCTAACCTCCAACCCACGTCCTAAGTAGCCTGCGACAGTGTAGCGGAACTCTACCCCTCTCAAGCAGGTTTAAGAACTCCCTCTTCAGGTCTACACTCATCATGTAATATTCATAGTAAAACAACATACAAACCCAACGCAAAACCCAAAAAGCAAAAATAATTTTGATTCCTGTAATTCTGGTCTCTTATTAAGCGTTCATTATCTACCGAGATTTCTAACGATTTTTTAAATATTTACTCGGTAAGTTGTTCATCACACTCCCCAATTCACTCACCGTAAAAGCTCACACAGTTGCTTAGAGATTCACAGCCCTACGGCTCTCGGGAATCTACGGTAACCAAATATGTTAGTTTTCAGAGCTTATATTTCTTTCAGTGCTAAAGAGTGTTTAAAAGCAATAAACTACCTTAAAAATATCAACAAGAGAGAAACAGCTTTATAAGTGCGGAGTTTATTATTTTTTAAGGCTTTAAAGTAATTTATAAAATATATTAACGAATTTTTAGGTTTCTATAGGAGTTTCTATAATTAAACTCAAAGTTAGAAGAATTTTAAACATTTTTAACATTAATGTTGAGGTTTCTACAATGAACCCAATAAACTGTGAGGAAGATAAGAAAAAGCGATTAATATCGATATGGTATAAATCATTATGAAAATTTACTCTATAATATGATTAGTTCATTATTTGATTGTGACGTTAAATATTTATTTAAAATGTTATTATTGCACATAGATTAGGATGATAAAAGGAATAGTGTTTGATTTGGATGGAACATTATGGGATAGTGTTGACCTACTTGCGAGTGCTTGGGTTGAAACGTTAAAGTTAATGGGTTATAATGTTAGCAAGGATGATATAAGGCCATTAATTGGACTTAATGGGAGAGAGATAGCTAGAAGGGTTGCAGGTGAAGATGCTGTATCTAAGTTTTTGCAGCATTTAGATTTCTTTGATAAGTATATTATATTGCATTTTAATGAAGCACCACTTTTTAATGGTACTATGGAAACTTTATCAGAACTTAGAAAGAGGGGGATTAAAATTGGACTTGCAACTTCAACGCCAAGGCGTAGGCTTGAAGTGATACTTGATTATTATAAGATAAGACAATTCTTTGATACTACTGTTGCGGGTGATGAGGTTTTATATAGTAAGCCTGATCCTTCAATATATTTGAAGGCATTTGGTCAATTAGATGTTGAGCCCAAGAATGGTATGGTCGTAGGTGATACTGAGTATGATATAATACCTGCAAAAAAGATAGGTGCATTTTCTGTCTTGATTGTTAACGATAAGAGCAGAAATGTTGATAAAAAACCTGATTTCATAGTGAATAAATTGAATGAGATTATAGAACTTATTGATAATTTAAATAAAATTTAGATTTCTTTAAGTAATTGTTCGATTATGTTCCTTATTTTGTTTAATTTTTCATTTAGTGCTTTATTTTGTCTCTTTAACTCTTCGTTTTGCCTCTTTAATTCATCAAATTGTTGAGATGCTAGAGGGAGCTGCAGTTCTAACGTTCCACTTTTCAATAATTTTTCATACGTCTCTCTAATTATTTTTCCGGCTTCTGTTTTTCCAGCCAAATGATTTCTTATGGTTGTCTCTGTTCTTCCTAATTCCTCTGCTATTTTTGATATAGAAAGGCCTCCACGCTCACGTGCTAAGGCTCCAGCAGCGATAATCAATGAATCTAACCATGTAACCTTATCTTCTGCTATTTTTATGCTCTCTAGTACATCGGATCTGAACAATGTGCCTAGGATTAGTGCTAATTCAAGCTTTCTTATATTTTCTTTTCCGATTGGTTTTAAAGGTATTTCACTCATTTTCAACACCTCCTGGGTTAGAGTATTCAGCGATTTTGATAAATTCGCCTCTAGATTTAACAATTTTGCTTGGATATACTATTATGCCTTTGTCTGTTATATCAAAGGGTCTTCTATGCAAATCATGTTTTGTTCCTCTCATCTTCCATATCACTAAAGACCTTACTAGTTCTCCATTTACTTCATCGAGATCTAGCCTTATTATACCATCTACTGCATGTTCTACACCAGGACCACCAAATCCTCTTTCCGCAACACTTACTTGAGATACTAGGACTGCAGTAGTTCCTAAACCTGAAAGCACACGCTTAAGTTGCATTAAAGTTGATCTAGCCATTGCTGGTTTTGTTAAATAGAGTGTAGAAACGGAATCAATAGCTACTCTTTCAGCCTTTGTATCCTTTATGGCTTGTTTTATTACATCTATTAATTCAGCCATATCATCAACGCTTCGTACTACATATTTTTCTCTCTTAACAGATTCACCATAACCACCAGTAAATGCGTCGACTATCGCAAAGGTACCTTCTTCTTCATATTTTTTGACATCCCATCCGAATGTCATCATGTTTCTCTTAATTTGTACAGGATGTTCCTCTAATGCAACTAAGACTCCTGGTTCGTTAATTTTCAATCCATGAAATAAGTATTGATGACTAAAAATAGTCTTTCCAGTACCAGGACCACCAGAAAGTAATACAATATTTCGTTTCGGAATACCACCATAAAGGAGTTCATCAAGACCATGAATACCAGTCTTTACCCTCTCCACACTAGTAACACTCATAAGAATCACCATTAAAAATGAAGACAATTGTGATATATAAATTTTTCGTTGAAAATACTATTCAAATTTAATTAATTTACAATCAATCTATCGGTATTAGTTTTATTGATATATAGTTCTTTTATTTTTGTTTTATTGAATAAAGAACTAGTAATGCTTCTAAAAATGAAAGCATCGATGCTACATAAAAAGGAGCCTGGGGCGAAACACTCCAAAGAAGAGAACCTATACTATTTGCAGGAATTGAAATGATTGACCATAACATTCCTAATGAACCGAAAACAACGGCTCTATTTTCTTCAGTTGTTAATCTAGCTGTTAGTGTAGTAATGCTTATGTTATGAAATGGTACAAACAAACTTGTAGCAATTAAAAATATAATGGCAAAAGGATTTATTGTAAGTACAAACACAAGAACTAATGAACCACCACAGATATTGCTTAGTATTAAAAGTAAGTAAGAACCCATTTTGTCAATTAATTTACCAGCAGTAATATTCATTATTGCCATAATAAATGGTATTATACTAAAAGCTATTCCTATGTTAATCTCATCAATCTTCTGAACGATTTTCATGTATATGGAATAGTAGGGTCCGTCAATATTACTCTCAAGAGATGCAATGATAGTAATGATTGTTATTAGTATTAATTTATTTCTAAATAAATTTTTTAATTCTTTAAACACCATTCTAATGTCAGTTAAATTCATTGTCTTCTTAACCTGAACAGTATAGTTTTCAATTAGCATTAATCTTAAGAATAATGCTGATAAAACTAATAATGAGGCTATTACAAATGTATTAATAGTGCTAATTTTTTGAAAAATATACCCTAATGAAAATGAGCCTATAATACTTCCGAACAGTGTAGCAGTAGAGATTATGGAATATGCCATGTCCAACAAATCTTTTGGCGATGATTCAGCTATTAAAGCTTGAAGAGCACCTGATGAAATACTTAATGCGGTGAAATATAAAACTGTAATCATAATAACCATAAATATCGTATGCGAAAAAATGATTGGTATGATCATACTAATCAAATATATTATTGTGCCTATAATGATGAGAAGTTTTCTTCCATAAATATCAGCTAGTATTCCACCAATAAGTGAAGATAATGTAGAAAACAAAAATCCTACGGAATAAATAAAACCAACAATTGTGCTACCTCCAACATGCGCAATAATTAATGGTAATGCCCAATACATAAATCCATAAGGAATACCTATAATTAATGATGATATTGCTAAGAGCGTCAGATTTCTATTACGAATCATCGTGAAAAGGTTCATGAAAAACTCACGCTCTTTACTATGCATAGGTGCCCAAATTTATATAAAATTTGTATAAGGCTAGATGTTTATGTGCTCTATTTTTGAATATAATATTATGCATAATTACCTCACTTTTCTCTCTTTATTGTTGAGTTATAAAAAATCCAGCACCTAGGATCAGGATAGCTTAAACAACCATATTTAGCAAAAGATGATGCACGACAACCACCACCACATAATTCATAACATTTACACAAACGACAAGTTCTTGGTGAGCGCATTTTTCTGAATTTATTAAGGTTAATATCATTTATCCATATTTCACTAAAACTTTTTTCAAATAGATTATTTTTTGATATAATAGATAAAGCTTGGCATGGTTTTATTTTACCATTAGATGTTATTGCACAAGTATATTTTGCTGCAGGACATGTGCCTAATTTAGAACCTGTAAGTATGCTTAGAAAAGGGCGCATGTGCTCATCTACACTAATAGCATAGCCATCTTTACGTATCCTTATTACTTGGTTTAAAAGAAAATAAAAATCAAAAGGTGCTAAAGAATATTTTATTCTCCCTTTGATAGGAAGAACAGTATTTATTGTCAATATATGAGCACCTAAATCATTGCTCAATTTTGCAAGACGATTAATATCTGCTATATTTTTATAACATATTGTAGCTAATAAATGAAAACGTACACCAGCTTCTCTTAGCATTAAACATGCCTTGATTATTTTTTTAAATGTGCCTAATCCTCTTAAGGCATCATTTATTTGTGAAGAACTACCATCTAAACTTATAGTTACATAAATATCATATTTGGAAAGTTTTCTAGCAATTTCATTAGTTATAAGAGTACCATTAGTAACAAGATTAATTCCTAAACCATGATCAATGGCATATGACATTATATTTAAGAGATCCTTACGTAAGAGTGGTTCTCCACCGGTAATAGTAAGTTCAAAAATATCGTTCTTAATTAAGTTTTGTATTAATAATAAGGCCTGCTAAAATGTTATTTCTTTATATTTTTCAAAGAAATGGTGGCAATAAGCGCAGTTTAAATTGCATCTAGAAGTTATTTCCCAACTTACGGAAAAAGGAATGATCATCTTATTGTCATACTCGAATTGTTGCATAATAATCATACCTTTGACGTAATTGAGGCACATCAATCAATTGATTAATGAATCTGCGAATTGATTTATCTTTCCATGCGACCTTATATTTCTCCCATAATTCTCCTAATGATAGCTCACGTACATTTCCTATACTTAATGGAAATACTCCTGAAAGCTTAACTTCCCCATTAGGTAAAACTAAAAGTGAAGCCGGAGGTGATTGGAAACGTAATCTTAATTCTTCTTCAAATTCTTTTTCATAAATTATGAAATTTAATTCACTTTTATGTTCGTTTTCTTCAGATTTGACTATTTCAAAGTAATGTTTGTATTCATTTTCAGAAAGCCCAATCATAGGCCAATTTTCGTATGCGCGACCTATCTTTTCTAATTTCCATGTGATGAAACTAGAAACGCCTTTATTAATTACATAATGAATTACATCAGAAACTTTATCCCAATTAAATTTTACTGGCGCGAATTCGATGTTTACACATACGCTTTGTTTGGATAATAGCTCTAATGCATGCAATGTTTTCTTAAGACATCCATTGACGCCACGAAGTTTTTCATGAGTTTCTGGTGACAATCCATCTAAACTGATATTTATTTCGGAAAAATTAAATAGAGATAACTTTTTAGCAACTTTTTCATTAATTAAAGTACCATTTGTTTCAAGTGTAAGAAATATCCCTGCTTTTGATAAAATGTGTGCTACATCATAAAAATTTTTATGTAATAAAGGTTCGCCTCCTGTTAATGCAACATGAGATATATCACATTCTATAATTTCATTACAAAATTTTAGTATTTCACTATTATGCATTTCATAACACAAAGGCATCCCAGCATTAACATCACAATGAAGACATTTCAAATTGCATGATCTCGTCATAACATAAGCTACCATAAACGGACTTGACAAATCATTAATACTTATCATAACTCTAGACCTCTAGCAGTTCGAATCTTTTAAGCTCTTTAATAAAATTATTTACTGAATTTCTTACTTCATTTTCTTGTATTTTGTAAGTTTGAACCAATTGGTTAATAATTGTATCTATGCTTAGTCCTTTTTTCATTCCTTCAATTATTTCAAATCCAGTTTTATTAACATAAAAAAGTTTATGATTTTTTGCATCATATAAGAAACCACCAAAACTTTCTTTTCTTAGCTTTACGAAACGATGCAACATTTTTATCATCTTATAGCTCTTTAATTATAATCAGATAAGGAGTGTTGATGTCTTATAAGGTTGAGCCATTAATGGTCTCGTCACATCCTTAATTATAGGAGGCTCCCATTCTATTTTTATCTTACTATTTGTAGTATCCATTTACTCCCCCTCGTTTATTATTTCTTTTAAGCTATATTTAAACTTAATCTTTTTTTCTAAAAATATACGAAAAATTAAGATATAAATTAGAAAAATTAAAGCCTTGGGCTTAATTATGTACTCTTCATCAAGCTCCATCAACTCACATGATACTAAAAGTTAAGTCACAAAGCAAATTTTTTATTGTTGTTTTCGTTTTAAAAGGTATGCTATTATTACAAGTAGTGGCATTATTATAATTGCGACACCGCTCAAATAATAATACCAATCTACTATTGTTACAGTCTTAGTTATTGTGTATGTATAATTTACCGTAGTTACGATCGTTTTTGTAATAGTTACTGTGGTTGTAATGGTTGTTGTTGGTACTAGTTGGGACATTATATAAGGAAAACCGATAACTATAATCAATATTAGAACACCTATAGAAAACGCTAATACTTTATTGTTCATGTTTCATCTCTAATTAGTAACATAGATAGATGTATAAAATCTTTTCATTAAATAAAATTTAATTTCACAATATTATTTTTCAGGATGGGGAGGACATTAAGTCTCGGGTGTCACTATTACTGCTGTTCCTGTTACTGATACCATCACTACTGATTCAAAAACTTCTGATGTTTCAAAATCTAATCCTATTATTGCATTAGCACCTAATGACTTAGCTTGATCAATAGCTCTCTTTAATGCCTCATCTCTAGCCTTGATCATTTCTTCAGTAAATGCCGAAACTTCACCACCTAACATAGATTGTATACCGGATATGATTTTTCCTCCGATTCCTCTTGTTCTAGCTGTAATACCGCAAACAATTCCTAGGACTTTAGTGATTCTATGTCCAGGGACATTTGGTGTTGTCGTTACTATAAACTGATCCATATTTCATCATTCTTATTTTTCATTTAGAAAATATTTAAAGTTTTTTATTATATGAACAGATTCAATATTGAATCAATAAAATTAACCTTATTGAAGGAATTAACCTCTTTTGCTTGAAATAATTAAAATATTTAATAAATTTCATAACTAAAATGCGAATAAGCCATCAAACTTTCTGTGACATAGATTTATTTTTAAGAAGACGACTTCTCCTCTGCTTAAAGAGTAAGGCTTTCATTTTCTGTAAGCTTAATGTTTGTATTTTAACTGGCTTTGTGCTATTTTATAGATAGGATTTGCGATTAATATGTTAAGTTTAATATTTTCTAGGTTTTAGATAATAGTATGAATAATGTTGTGATAGTTACAGGTGCGTCATCAGGTATAGGGTTAGCAGCTTCTAAGCTTCTTGTTAAGAATGGATTTTCTGTTGTGTTAGCCTCACGTAATGTTGAGAAGCTTAAATCATTGTTTAGTGGTGAGAATGTTCTTATTGTAAAAACTGATGTGACAAAAATATCTGATATAAAA
Organism: Thermoprotei archaeon; assembly: GCA_049976445.1. GTDB lineage: Archaea > Thermoproteota > Thermoprotei > Gearchaeales > WAQG01 > JAVZOV01. The sequence continues at coordinate 12,386 of JBMFIF010000017.1, forward strand.
AATTTGGTTTCAGAGACTATTAGTAAGTTTTCTAAGATTGATGTGTTAGTGAATAATGCGGGTATTGGTATTTCTGGTCCTTTATATGAAATGAATGATGGGGAGATAGAAAAAGTCATTGCGACCAATCTTTTTGGTCCTATAATGCTTACTAAAGAGGTTTTACCGATTATGATTCGTAATAATGGTGGATGTATTGTGAATGTTTCAAGTCTTGCAGCTTTTGTTCCGGTACCATGGATGAGTATTTATGCTGCGACTAAGGCTGCTTTAAAAGTTCTTACTGATAGTTGGAGGATTGAATTCAAACCATATAATATACGTGTTATTGGAGTGTATCCTGGGTATGTTAAGACGAGTTTTTCTGCAAACACTATAAGGACTCCTACAGCTCAGAAATTGATTAATGTTGATAAAACTATTGGTCCTGTGCTTCAACCTGAAACTATTGCAAGAAAAATTGTAGATTCAATTATGAGAGGTGCTAATAATGATTTATATATTGGTCTTCCTTATAGAGTTGCCCATGAAATTGCTGTTCACATGCCAAGTTTAGTTAGATGGTACTCTGAACGTTTGTATGAACGTATGATTCAATATTTAAGAAAGTCTTAATTAATTGTACATCAAACTTGGGATCTTGTATCTAAGTATTGCTGATATACCGCCTATCAACTCAAGATTTTTACCGGCTTCACTTTCTGGTGGTATAACTTTTATATATCCTCCGGAGTTGATTACTTTTTTTGCTAATTCTAAAACTTGTGTAAATATATCTTCATTGTGTAGTATTGAACCTGATATTATTAACGTGTCTATGGCATTAAGTTCAGCAGCTTTGGATATTTCTTCTAATCCAATAGCTGTTTTTCCTTCTTGTGAGAATTCAATAAGTTTTTTCACGGTTCTCATGTCATCAATTGTGGCTAATCCGCTAAGTTCTTTGAGTAGTTCTTCATTATGTATTGATTCCCACAATCCTTCAGCTCCTCCTAATGATCCTGTTATAAGCTTTATTTGTATTGTTTTTTCTGTCTCTGTTCGTATTTTTTTAGCTAGTTCCTCTTTTAGAAAGCCTGGGCCATAGAGGATTACTATATAATCTTCTTTAATATGTTTTTTAAGTTCTTCTATTATTTTTTCTAAATATTTTTTGATTAGCGTTTCTCTATCTTGTTCATATTCTTTTCTTTTGCTATGAAGACCACTTTCTATTTCTCCTATTATGTTTAATCCTTGATCTGTAAGTAATCCTAACGCTGCTTCTTCTAAGTCTAAAGAAATTATGAGTATCTTTTTGCTAGCTGATCTTGACCTTTGAATTATATGTTCGATTATTTTTATAGACCATTCTTTTCTCTTCTCTATTTCTAGGATGTCGCCTTTTTTTACGTTTATTGTATGATATGAACCTTGTATGTTTAAGTTTTCTGGCCCTTTAATAATTTTTCCTGTGATTCTTAGTGTTTCACCGAATTGGCTGAATGATATTTTTTCAACTTCTATTCCTATGAATACTTTTATTCTACCAACCTTTTCTTCACTTTCAGCACGTTGTATCTTTTTTTGGCGTTCAGACCATCCATAAACAATGTCTTCTTTATTTATCAATAGTGCTAGATGTATTAGATCATCTGGCGTCTCGACTAGTATTTTCAAGTAATTTTTTCCCTCGTCAATTTCTAATAGTTTCACATTTCCTTACCTAAAGTACTGATGAAAGTAGTGTTTCAAAGGTATAGATCTTTAGGTTTACTGGTCTTCTCACTAAATTACCTACTCTATACCCTACTATGTACTGAACTTTCTTTTCATTCGCAAGGTCTACTAATCTTTGTGTTATAACTCCATCGATTATTATTGCTTGAATATCTGATGCATTTGATAATTTATCGATCACATCTTTAACTGGAAAACGATCTACTTGAATCCAATCCTTGTTTAGGAATGCTCCTTCCATAGTGCCCATTAAAGTTTTTACTGTCTCTACTAATTGTGATGGCAGTTGGGGTAGTGTTGGTTTGACAATAGCTTCTTCCTTATCTACTTTCTTTTCTTCAACTTTTTCCGGTGTTTCTTCTTTTTTCTCTATTATCTCCTCTTTTTCCGGCTGCTTCTTTAATTGTTCAAGAAATTCCTCTAATGTTATTTTACCATTTAATGCTTTGACGATTTCTTTACCACTAAGTTCTTCAACCTCTCTGCCAGGTGGCGCCCTTGCTACGTAATCAACTTTTGCAACTTGGATAAGGCGTCTTAGTATAAGTTCTCCTCCTCTATCTCCATCAACAAATACCGTTACTGCTTTTTTCTTACTTAGCTCTATAATAGTATCTGGTACTGTTGCTCCACCTAATGCTATTACATTAGTAAAACCATGTTTTAGGAGGTTGAGTACATCTGCTCGTCCTTCTACTATGATAATTTCGTTAGCGTTATCTATATCAGGACCTGCTGGTAATTTTTCTGGACCGTATGTTGTCATTTCAGCGGTTTTTAAAGAACTGATAATCTCTTCTATAAGTTCTTTAGTCTCTACACCACTTTCTTCTTTCCATTTTGTAAGTATTTCTCTTGCTCTTTCTAGAATTTTCTTTCTTTTCTCTTCTCTTTGATCGATAATTTTTTTAAGTGTGATTTTTGCATTACTAGGACCTATTTTATCAATGGTTTCTATGGCTGCAGCGATTAATGCTACTTCTGGTTTATCTAAATTTGTTGGGATTACTATTTCACCGTAGGTCTTTCCCCCTCTGGTTTCAGAATTTACTTCTATTCTTCCTACTTTACCAGTTTTTTGTAATTCACGTAGTTCTAAATCATCCCCTAATAAACCCTCAGTCTGACCAAAGATAGCACCAATGACATCAGATTTATCTATAACACCATCTACTTCAAGGTTCACTATTATCACATATTTTGCCGATACTGGTGGTCCTCCCATTTCCCAAACCTCCAAACGATACTCAATATTTTACTAAATATCTCACTATTAAATTTACGCATCTCATACGAAATAAATAATACTTCTAACCATGCAAATTGGTGGAGGCTGTACCCCCGCTACAACACACAGGCTCATCGACGGTGCGTTCGCCCCACATTGCCTGTGCTCTCTCAAACGGGGGTTTATCGCCTCCACCAATTATTAATCTAAAAACAAATATAAAGGATTTTTCTAAACAAACTTCATTACTTATTAAAAATAGTTTTAATTGTAATCTAATTATGCGCAATGATTATGATCTTCATATCGATCGACACCATAAAAAGTTTAAATGTGTCAAATAACTTTATATCTTCAATTAAGAAAAAGATGTTAGTATGGTCAGGGTCGTATTGACCGCTGATCAGACACTGATGAGCGAGTATAGACATATTCCATTACTTCCATTCTTTAGTTGTGCACCAGTAGAAAGGGTGCCAGAACCTCTTTTCAATTTTTTGGCACCTTATGTACCAGATGAGAAAGGCATTGCAAAATATGCGCCCTATGGATTAAGGAAGGTTGAAGCTTCACTCTTAAAATATTATAAGAGAAGAGATGTTGTCGTGGCGCATCCTCTTTATGTTCATCGTTTTATAAATAGTGATACGAAGATCGTTGCTATAAATACTATGGATCCTTTTGGAATGGGCCCGGTAAGCATGATGTTTAGCTATGGTGGTCGTCTTACACCTTATACGAAAAGGAGATTTTATGAATTAATGAATAGAATAAACAGCATAAGGAGGAGTAAGAATTACAAGTTTAAAATTGTTGTTGGTGGTTCTGGTGCATGGCAATTTAATTATATCGATAATGATGAATGGGATGCATTAGGTGTCGATCATGTTATTATTGGTGAGACTGAACACGTAATAGGTGATTTATTTAAAGAGATCGAAGAGAATTACATGCCTAAAATAATGAATATTAAAACATGGCCAAGTATCGAAGAAATTCCAGTAATAGTAGGAGCGAGCACTCACGGATTGGTGGAAGTTATGAGAGGATGTGGTAGAGGATGTAGTTTTTGTGAACCGAACTTAAGATATGGTAGATCTATGCCGTTTGAAAAGATTAACGAAGAGATAGCGGTTAATGTGAAAAGTGGTCAAAATAGTATTTGGGTTCATTCTGAAGATATATTTCTTTATAAAGTTGAGAAGAGGTCCACTCTAGAACCTAATAAAGAAGCGATTATTGAACTTTTTAGTAATATAATGAACCAACCGGGCGTATTGCATTCTAATCCGACACACGGAACAATTGCTCCAGCTGTTTATGATCCTGATATGATAACTAAACTCTCTGAAATTCTTAGGGCTAGCCCAGATAACTGGATAGGAATTCAACCCGGCCTTGAGACCGGATCTATAGAACTCGCTAAAAAAATAATGCCTTTCAAAGCAAAACCTCTCAGTGTTGACGAATGGCCTGAAATTGTTATCGAAGGGACTGAAATATTTAATAAGAATTACTGGTTTCCAGCGTATACTTTAGTGATGGGATTACCTGGAGAAGCCGAAGATGATGTATGGGACACGGTCTATCTTATAGATAGAATGGAACGTGAGATACCTAACGAGATTGGTAGAGAAAAAACGCACTTTACAGTAACACCATTAAGTTTTGTCCCATTAGGAGCATTAAAATCAAAAGGCTTTTATGATATAGATTCCATGCTTACAGAAGCTCATGTTAACTTAATATACAGATGCTGGAGGCATACCATATTAGAAATTGATAAAACGCTTTACCGATTTACTAAACTAAACCCAATTCTTAAGTTTGTGATAACAACACTTGGAATGAGTGGTAGTAGAGCTATATTATGGTACATTAAAAGGTGGGCTGAACATAGAGGATATAAAATTAAACAATCTACTGTTTCTCAAATAGTTAATTAATTGCCGTAATCTTTATAACCGTAACCTCCGCCGCCTGGGGTTTCAATAATTACTTCATCGCCAATTTTTAATTCAACGGTAAACTTACTAGGCATCTCTTTCTCATGATCAGAAAGTATTTTCACTTTACCAGGAGAACCATTCTTACCACCTTCTAAACCCCATGGCCCTAATTTAAATCGATCAGAAAGTATTGAAAGTCTAGTAGGTGAAAGGACTTTAAAGGCTCTAATTATTCCATCACCACCTTTAAATTTGCCTTCTCCTCCGCTACCTTCTCTTATAGTATATTTAGTGAAGAGTAAAGGATAATATCGTTCAGCAATTTCTATCGGTGTATTGAGTGTATTAGTCATGTTAACATGGACGCCTGAAACACCTGGCTTGTTAGGTCTTCCCCCACTTCCACCGCCTATCGTCTCATAATAAGACCAGTATTTTCCCTGATGCATTCCTCCCATCATTACATTCATCATAGTCCCTGAACCAGCAGCAGGTATTTTCCATGGTAATGCTTTAGAAAGTGCAAGAAGAACTGTATCTGCTACTCTCTGAGAAGTTTCAAGGTTTCCGCCTCCTACTGCTGCAGGCTTTCTAGGATTGAGAATTGTCCCTTCTGGTGCTATGATTCTAATTAAATTGTAAAAACCATCATTTGTTGGTATATCCCTATTCATAATAGACCTAATTGCAAAAGATGTGGCTGAATATGTAACACCCAACACTGCATTGAGAGGAGCATCTACTTGTTCGTGAGTACCAGTAAAATCCACTATTATATGATCCATAAATTTTAGTTTTACTTTAATGTTTAGGAAATTATCTTCCCATTCTAGATAATCTTCTGCTTCATAGACTCCTTTAGGCCACATTTTTAGTTCTCTTTTAGTAAGTTCTTCACCATAATGTAGTGAAGTAATCCAACTATTTTTTATTTCTTCTAGACCGTATTTGTCAGTCAGCTGTAAGATTCTCTGTATTCCAGTCTTATTAGCTGCTATTTGCGCATTTAAATCTCCGTAACTAACATCGGGTGTTTTGAAGTTGTTTATCAAGATTCTCATGATTTCGCTATCAATTTTACCGTTTTTAATTAACTTAGTAGGTGGAATTATAAAGCCTTCTTCATAAATGGTCTTAGCGTTTGGATTAAGGCTTCCAGGTAAGGGACCCCCAACATCAACTTGATGGGCCTTATTTACAACATAACCAATGATTTCATCCTTTAAAAAGATTGGAGCCAGAATCATAACATCATTGAGATGTGTGCCAGCTATGTATGGATCATTAAGAACTATCATGTCACCATCATTTAGAACAATGTTTTCTTGCTTAAGCCAATTTAATGTATTTTGCACACCAATCTTAAAAGACCCTAAATGAACCGGTATGTGTTCGGCTTGTGCTATGATTCTACCATCAGAATCGAGAATAGCACAACTATGATCTACCCTTTCCCTAATATTTGGTGATAATGCAGATCTTTTAAGAGCAACACCCATTTCTTCAGCAATAAAAACTGTGGCTCTGTAAATAACTTCCCATGAGACCATAATTCTCATCTCCTTATATCTAGGACACCCATCTTACCAACTTCTGCAATCCATCCTGGTTTAATAAGAATAGTAGAACTATATTCTTCTATCACGGCAGGACCTTTTATTTTATATCCCATTGGGAGAGATTCCCTCACATAAACTGGAGTGTCGATCCAATCATCGAAATAGACTTTTCTGTTAAATCTTATTTTAGGATTTCCTATCAGTGGGGGGTCAGGTAATTTTGGCTTTAATATTTTCGCGATTGCAAACACTCTTATAGTAACTATTTCAATCGGCTTATCAAGTTTAAATCCATAAACACTCTCATGTTTTCCTTCAAATCTTTTCTTTATCTCATCTAAAGTAATATTCGTTGAAAGAGGAACAGTAAGCTCCCATCCTTGTCCCTCATACCTGATATCAGCGTACCTCAAAAAATAATCAACATCTCCTATTTTTTCCCTTAAGTTATTCTCTAATTCGTTAAAATCTTTATTTAAATCTCTAGGATAGGATTTTCTCATTTCAATCTTCTTATCTGCGAAGAGCATTCCTAAAGCACTAAAAAGGCCAGGATGAGGAGGTACAATCACTCTTCGTATGCCTAGTTCCTCTGCTAGATCTAGAGCATGCTGAGGGCCAGCACCACCAAAAGCGAATAACACAAATCCAGAAGGATCTAGTCCTCTCTCCACAGTAACAAGTCTTATAGCCCTAGCCATCTCCAGATTAGCTAAATCCACAGCTTCTACAGCGATTTCCTTAGAACCACCAAGTTTTTCCAAACCCTTAGTCGCAAGATCTTTATTCAATTTCATAGACCCTGAGAGTAGTTCATCTCCGATTCTTCCTAATATCAAATTAGCATCCGTTAATGTAGGTTTATCTCCACCTTTACCGTAACACATTGGCCCAGGATCAGCTCCAGCGCTTATTGGGCCTATTCTTAAAGCTCCACCTTCATCTCTCCATATTATTGTTCCACCGCCGGCTGAAACTTCAGCTAAATCAATAAAAGGAAATCTGATAGGATAGCCTGAACCTTTAATTATCCTACCATGATGCGTTTTTCCACCAACTTCATATTCAGTGGCTACCTCAATTTCTTGATTAACTATTGTACCAGCTTTTGCCGTAGTACCTCCCATATCAAAACTTATCGCATCTTTAATACCTAAAAACCTCATAAATATCGAGGCACCTACAACACCAGCTGCAGGACCAGATTCTATAATTTGAACAGGTTTTTCAGATGCTTCTCTTACATCTATTAATCCTCCTGAACTCGCCATAATATAAAATGGTGGATTACCGAACCGCGAGAAAATCGAATATAAAGATTCTAAATACTTAGATACAAGAGGCATTAAAACTGCATTAACAACAACTGTTGAAGTTCTTTCATACTCTCTAGGTTCTGGTGCGACTTCATGAGAAACAGAAACATACTTAAAGTATTTAACTGCAACTTCTTTAGCCTTAACCTCATTCAAAGGATTTAAATATGAATGAAGAAATGATATCCCAACAGATACCACTCCTGACTCTAAAGCTTTTTTCATCTTTTCCTCCACTTCATTTGTATCTAACGGTATTAGTATTTCTCCATTAGCATTAACTCTCTCTGAAACTTCAAACCTCAATTCTCTAGGCACAAGAGGTCTAGGTTTCTCAAAGAATAAATTATAAAGTTCAGGCCTGTTTTGTCTTCCTATTTCTATAATATCTCTAAAGCCCTTAGTTATGAAAAGAGCTGTTTTTGGTAGTTCAAGTCCAATCTGTCCTAATAAAGCATTCGTTGCAATAGTTGTGGCATGAATAACTTCTTTAATATCAGCAAATCTTTTTAATCCTTCATATACTCCTATTTCAGGATTTTTAGGTGTTGTAGAACCTTTATAATAATGAATCAAACCTTGATCATCAACTGCTATGATATCAGTGAAAGTTCCACCAATATCTATCGCTATTGTAAGCATATCTACTTTAACATAAAAGATATATTTAAGCATCTCTATAAAAAGGAGAATAGAAATAAATATCTCTTAATTGCATAATTTATCTTGTGATTATTATGAAACGTGCTATAAGTCGTTTTGCTGTAGTTGGAATAATTGTTGTGATAATCATAATAGCTGTCGCTGCTGCAGTATTATTAACAACACCATCAACTACTACAACAACCACAACTCTAAGCACTACAACTCCTGCTGTTAAGGAGATAAAAGTTGGGGTTATTTTACCATTATCTGGATCATTAGCTGAAACAGGTGCAGACTTAAAAAGGGGAATAGATTTTGCAGTTGATGAGATTAATTCAGCAGGTGGTATAAAGAACTTAGGTAGAGCAAAGCTTACGATTGTTTATGGTGATTCGGCAGGAGATCCAAGTACTGGTGCTCGTGAAGCTGAAAGATTAATAACTGAAGAAAAAGTAGTAGCATTAGTTGGGGCTTATCAAAGTGCAGTAACGAAGACAGCAAGCGATGTTGCAGAAAGTTACAATGTACCATTCTTAAACCCGGATTCTAGTTCGCCAACATTAACTGAAAGAGGATATCAATGGTTTTTCAGAACTACACCACATGATCGAATGTTTGCTGAACAGCATGTAGAATTCATCAATTATCTTAATAAGACATATGGTGGTATTAAAACAATAGCAATTATACATGAGGATACAGAGTTTGGTACATCGACTAAGAATGTTTGGAATGAACTATTTACAGCTGCAGGCTATAATGTTGTTAAGATTGTTTCATATCATGCAGCAACGATAACTTCATTAGATAGTGAAGTTGCAGTCTTAAAAGCAGCTAATCCAGACGTGCTTCTTGTGGCATCTTATACTCAAGATGCTATATTACTTGTTAAAACTATGAAGTCACAAGATTTTACTCCAAAGGTAGTTCTTGCGCAAGATGCAGGATTTATAGATCCATCTTATAAAGCTCAGATCGGAAAAGATGGTTATTACATATTTTCAAGAGAAGTTTTTAATTGGGATCTTGGTATGAAAGTTTCTAAACTTGCTGAGAAAAATAATGCCTATAAGGCAAAATATGGTGTAGATTTTGATGGAAATTCGGCTAGAGATTATACTGGCATTTATGTTCTTTATTATGCGATTGAAGAGGCTGCCAAGAAAGCTAGTCCTTCTGATCTTAAAGCATTTAGGACGGCTATTAGAGATGCATTACGTAACATTAATATTCCGGCAAGTGACCTAATAATGCCATGGGCTGGTGTTCAATTTGATTCTAAAGGTCAGAATATTAAAGGAAGAGGAATTATCGTACAAATGAGCCCAGATGATGGAAAGTACCATACAGTTTATCCATTGGATGTTGCTACAATGAATCCTATATATCCAATGCCTTCTTGGAGCAAAAGATGATGAAAATAAATATTATTTATTATTTTTTTATTAAAGGGTGAAGTTTGATGAGTATTATTGGATTAGATATATTTTTAAATGCTATAGTATCGGGCGTGTTAATAGGTAGTATTTATTCATTGATTGCTATGGGTCTTGCTTTGATTTGGGGTGTGATGGATATAATAAACTTTGCACAAGGTGATTTTATGATGTTAGGAGCCTTTTTTACTTATTTATTATTAATATTTATTGGAATTGACCCTTTATATGCATTACCGATAGTTTTTGTAATCATGTTCGCCATAGGGATGTTCATACAAATGGGTATTATTGAACGTATATTGCATGCTCCAACTTTAAGTCAAATATTTGTAACATTTGCATTATTACTTATAATTAGATATGGTGCAGAAGTAGTTTTCGGACCGTATACAAAAGTAATAAAAACAAGTTATAGTGATATTGTTTTAAATTATGGTATTGTTTCATTACCGTTAGTAAAGCTTATCGGTTTAATAGTTTCTATTAGTGTTGCGCTACTTTTATATTTGTTTTTAACAAGAACTTACACAGGAATTGCTTTACGAGCCACGGCGCAGGATAGAATTGCAGCACAACTGCATGGAATAAATGTAAGAAAAATGTATAGAGTTGCATTTGGACTAGGAGTTAGTATTTCAGCAATAGGTGGAACATTATTATCATTATTTTATCCGTTATATCCTGAAATGGGTGCTTATTTTGCTATGTTAATGTTTATAATCGTAGTTTTGGGAGGGTTCGGAAGTATTTTTGGAGCTTATATAGGAGGAATAATAATAGGTATCGTACAAGTTTTAAGTGCTTTATTCATAACTCCAACACTTAAGGATTTAGTCGCATTCATAATTTTTATAATAATACTATTAATAAGACCGACCGGGCTATTTGGAAAATAAGGTGAAAAATGATGCAATTCATTCTCGACACAAAGAGTTTTCTTTATTTCATTATAGTATTTGGTATTCTTGCCGTATTACCTTTATTTTTCATGATATTTGATCTAGCTTTTGCTGCTAATACTCTATTCATAATTTTGTTGTATTCTATCATGGCTTTCGCATGGAATCTCCTTGGCGGATATGGTGGTCAAATTAGTTTTGGACATGCAGTATTTTTTGGTGTTGGAGCATATGTAACTACGTCGTTGTTACTTTTTTATGAAATAACACCGTGGATAGGAATATTTGTTGGAGGCTTAGTTGCTGCACTTACGGGTTTAGGACTCAGTGTACCATTCTTTCGATTAAGAAGTCATTGGTTTTCACTCGCAACTTTAGCATCAGTAACAATATTCTTATTAGCGTTTCAAGAGCTCGCTCCTGGACAAGCTGCTGGTCTTCAAATACCTATAGTTCCCCCAGAAAAGCAATTATATTATATTCGTTTTCCTGAGGTTTATCCATATATATACATTGCGTTGATGATCCTTATACTTGAAATTATGATTTTGTATTATTTTGTTAAAAGCAGGATTGGATATTACCTTCAAGCAATAAGAGAGAATGAAGAGGCTGCCATGGCTATGGGAATAAATCCATTTAAATATAAGATGATCGCTATGACTATAAGTACTTTCTTTATGGGAATTGCAGGTGGGATATATACTGTTAGATTTAGATTCGTTGATCCATATTCTGTTTTTGATTTAATTCTAATATCAATATATCCAGTAATAATATCACTTCTTGGAGGAATGTATTATTTCTGGGGACCATTTATAGGATCGTTTGTTTTCTTACCTTTATTTGAATATGCTAGATCCAATATTGTTTCAACATTTCCAAGATACTTTGGATTACATTATCTAATAGCTGGAATAATACTTTTAATTATTTCACTTTGGTTGCCTCAAGGAATCTTAGGATGGTTAGAGAAAAAGGGTTATATTAAGAAGGTAGTAAAGTTCAATATCAATACCCAAAAAGAAAAGTGAGGAACAATGAGTCTAATATTATTAGTAGAAAATGTTACAAAAAAATTTGGAGGATTAACAGCTTTAGATAATGTGAGTTTTAAAGTCAATGAAAAAGAAATTGTTGGTTTAATAGGACCAAATGGAGCTGGAAAAACAACACTTTTTAATGTGATAACTGGTTTTTATAAACCAGAATATGGAAAAATAATATACAAGAATATGGATATTACTAAATTACACCCTTATGAAATCAGTAAGCTAGGAATAGCTCGGACTTTTCAAATACCGAGACCATTATCGAATTTAACAGTACTTGAAAATGTATTAATTGGAGCATTTACAGGTTATAGAAATCAAAAAGATGCTGTTGAAAAAGCTTATGAAATTCTGCAATTTGTAGGTTTAGATAACAAGTATGATATAAAAGCAGGATTATTAAATGTAGTTGAGAAGAAAAAGCTCGAATTAGCTAGAGCTTTAGCATTAAATCCGAAGTTAATGTTATTAGATGAAATAGCTGCTGGATTAAATCCTTCAGAGCTAAATGAAATGATAAAATTGATCAAAATGCTAAATAATGAAGGAAAGACTCTAATAGTCGTAGAGCATGTAATGAAATTTGTTACAGAGGTAGCAGAAAGACTTATAGTTTTGCATTATGGAAAGAAAATTGCTGATGGATCAAAAGATGAAATATTAAAAGATATCAAGGTAATCGAGGCATATCTTGGTGCAGAAGAGATCGTTGGGTGAGCAAGTATGCAAAAAATGCTGGATGTAAAAAATTTAGAGTGTTCCTATGGTGAAACACAAATACTCTGGGGAATATCACTTGAAGTAAATAAGGGAGAAATCGTATGCTTACTAGGAAGTAATGGTGCAGGCAAAACGACAACTTTGAGAGCTATTTCTGGGATTATTCCATTAAAAAATGGAATCATAAAATTTATGGACGAAGACATTACTCATCTTGAATCGTATAAAAGAGTTGAAAGAGGTATAGTACATATACCTGAGGGACGAGGATTATTCTCAAACTTAACAGTCTTTGAGAATCTTAAAGCAGCAGCTTATATAAAAAGTGCAAGAGAACATTTCAAAGATTCTTTAGAGATTGTGTATAATCTATTTCCAGTTTTAAAAGAGCGACAAAAACAATTAGCAAAAACATTAAGTGGTGGAGAACAACAAATGCTTGCAATAGCTAGAGGATTAATATTAAGACCTAAGTTATTAATGTTAGATGAGCCAAGTTTAGGATTAGCACCAAAAATTGTTGTAAGTATTCTTAAACTTATTAAGCAACTTAAAGATCAAGGGTACACAATTCTCTTAGTAGAACAAAATGTTAGACAAGCATTGCAAATTGGTGATAGAGCCTATATAATTGAAACTGGACGTATATCTAAATCCGGAACGACAAAAGAACTTTTAGAAGATTCGGATGTGAAAAAAGCTTATTTAGGATTATAACAATAATTATATAATGAGGTGATCTATCTGTTTAGATTAGGACTCATAATTCCATCCTCAAACACTACAATGGAACCAGAATTTTATAGAATATTACCTGATGATTTTACGATTCATATAGCTCGTTTAAAGCTAAGAAATGTAACTATCAATGATCTAGCTAAAATGGAAGAAAATGTTGAGGAAGAAGCAGTTAAACTTGCTGATGCGGATGTTAATGTGATAGGGTTTGGTTGTACTAGTGGAAGTCTGTTTAAAGGATTAGGACATGATAGAATGATCGAAGAGAGAATCGAAAGAGTTTCTGGAAAACCGGCCATAGCAACATCGGGAGCAGTTGTAAATGCATTAAAAGCATTAAAAATAAAAAAGGTAGCAGTAGCAACACCATATATAATGGAAATTAATGAATTAGAGAGAAAATTCTTAGAAGCTAATGGTTTTGAAATAGTAGATTTAAAAGGATTAGGATTATCAGATAATATAATGATTGGAAAAATAAATGAACAAACTACAATAAAACTTGTGACAAGTTTAAAGTATGAAGATGCAGATGGAATATTCATAAGCTGTACAAATTTTCCAACAATTAAAATTATTCAGAAACTTGAAAACATGCTTAAAAAACCCGTTATTTCAAGTAACACTGCGACTCTATGGGCAATGCTTAAAAAACTTAATATATCAATAAAAATTAAGGGTTATGGAAAACTTTTAGATTGATCTATAACACTTTTACGTAACTATTCGTTATTTTTGATTGCTTCTAATCCCCTTAACGATATAAGCTGAGGCTGTATGCTTATCAAATCTCTTCTCCTTCACACTCTTTGGAATGTATATTGCGTACCTCTTCTCACCGTACTTCTCACTACCAGCAGAAGATATAACACCTCTGAAAACTATCTGCCCCATGTAAGTAGCATAAAAATTTATAAACTTTTCCATTAATATTTTATTAGAGAAGTGCCACAATGAAGTCGATGAGCAGTCGCGAGGTGGAGGAAGGCACCCAATGAAACTCCCCATGTCCTCGAAGGGAGGTAGTCCCGTAGACGGCATGAGGAGGAAAGAAGGAGCGATGAGGCCGAGTGATTAAAGTCATTAAAAGTGACTATTAGTCACGATGAAGGCCGAACTCTTTATGCTGTGAGTAATCTAAACCATATAGGTATAGACTAATCCTCTGGGCGACTGTTTCTCTGGAGGCAAAAGAGAGCATTGCAATGATGTTGATGAGCATTTATGTGATGAATGTGAACAACTATGAAAAATGGAATGACCATTAATGTAGAGATCATTGAATATGATCTTTATAGTGTGTTTTTATTATTTTTACTATTTTTGGAAGGATTTCATCAGTTGGGGCTCTCAATATGTGATATGCTAAGTCATCTATGGGTGTTTCAAGTATATTTATTACTATGAGTTTTGAGCCTCTTTCGAACGCTTTTATTGGTAGGCTGGCAGCAGGTTCGACGGCTAGCGATGTACCTATTACTAGCATGGTATCAGCATTTAATGATAATTGAAGAGCTTTCATGTAGGCGTCTTTAGGTATGGATTCATCAAATAAGACTGCAGTTGGTTTTAATATCGAACCACAATTCTCGCATGCTGGTATAATTCCTTTCTTAATCTTTGATATAAAAGGTTTTGCATTATATTCAGCCTTACATATTGGGCATTTTAGTTTACTAATATTGCCATGAAGTTCTACTACATTAGAGCTACCAGCTTTTTGATGTAATTCATCAATATTCTGAGTAATTATGCCTTTAAGTAAACCTAAACGTTCAAGTTCCGTAAGAGCTTTATGTGATGGAGTAGGTTTTGCTTTAAGAAATGATTCCATTAAATCTTTAACCATATTCCACCATTCATAAGGTTTCTCAAGAAAGTAGCTTAGTGTGAACTTATTAGGATCTAAACGTAACCATAAACCATCAGGTCCTCTAAAAGTAGGTATGCCAGCACCAACTGAAATGCCAGACCCTGTTAATGCAACTAAATATTTGGAATATGCTAACGTTTTACTGACTTCCTTTATTAACTCAAGCGGTGCAGTCATTAATCATTTTTATCTGTTTCAAGTATTTAAATATTTAACATTAGGGAAGAGAAAAGTTATGTATTCTCTTTTTCTGTGAGTGCAGGGCCTTTAACTTTTACCATATCACCGTAACTAGCTACAGGTTTTGCATTAAATTTTCTCAATAAGTTGAGCACTGGAATATTCTCTCTGAGCACATATGCATAAAGCCATTTTACACCTCTTTTCTGTGTTTCGTCAATGAGTAGATTTATCAGTTTTTTACCTAGGCCTTTATTTCGCCAATTTTGATGGACAACAACGCCTACCTCTGCTTCTTCGTTAGAAATGTGCGCATCAGCAATGCCAACAATATTACTGTGCTCATCATGAGCAAGCAGACATACTGAGTTCTTATCACATACAATCTTTTGTGCAAACTCATCAAAAAATCTTACAAAATGTCCAAATCGCATATATACGCTCTCAGGATCAAGCTGGTTTAAGAATTCGATAATTTTTTTAATATCTGAAGTAGAAACAGCACGAATAAAAACTTTTGAACCATCTTTTAATATAATTTCATATTTATTCATCAGTTAACCGTATGTATTATGTTATTTTTTATTCTTAAACTTAGTGTTTTTGATTATAGTACGAAGAAATTAAGAAATTATTTTGTCTCAGATTTCTGTGAAATACGATCAAGATAATTATATACTCCCATAACTGTTATTGTTATTGAACCTATGGCATAAATTGGTATTTCAGTATTAATTTCTTTACTAACCTTAGTTGTTAAGAAAGATACTGCATCATTCTGTGTTAATCCTTGCGAACGCATTTCGCTGATTAATCTTAGCCATTCACTCATCGTATCCTTATTTTTCTTAAATATATGTTCATCATTTATAATAGCACCAAAATGCGGTATTAATACAGATTTCGGTTTAAAAGATTCAAGCACATCAATACTCTTTAAAGCCATGTTAAAGTCAAAACTTGGAGGAGGCATTGTGGGTATTAAGACTGGAAAATGAGGATATATAATACCTAATGCATCACCTGAAAATAGAATTTTTCTTGTTTCATCAATTACAGATATATGATGTGGTGCATGGCCGGGCGTATAAATTAATCGCAACTCGACATTGTTTCCTAAATTTAAAAATAATTCATCTTTTACAGCCTCTACACGATCCTGTTCAACAGGTTCTGGAGCTCCATAAATTTTCATTAATTCTTCACCATATACTGAGGTGGCGCTTTGTATTAATTTTGAAGGGTCTATTATATGTCTTATTGCACGCTCATGAGCTATAATTTTAGCATTTTTCATGTATTTTGCAAGCACTCCAACAGCTCCAGCATGATCTAAATGAACATGAGTGGGTATTATATAATTAATATCTTTAAGGTCTATATTAAGTATTTGCAGGCCCTTTATAACATTAATATAAGATGATGCATAACCAACATCAATTAGTGCAACTTTGGATCCTTTCACTAAATAAGATGCAACAGTTTTATCAAAATTTGCTCCAAGAGTATCTATCAAATAAACATTCTCAGCTACTTTAAACACCAATGACATTATTATCCTAATATAAGTAATAAAGCAAAATTATAAAGTTTTCACTTGTTTTTGAATCCTTAAAATTCAAAGTGTTCATATGACCCCTCCCCGCCTTGAAAGATGGAGTTTCCACCGCTGGGGTCTCGGGCGTTACCCCTCAACAGGGTTATGGGTCTTAATCCATTGTGCGTTACAATATAGCTCAATATCCTCCTCACCTCCACCCTATATCCCACCCTCCTAGCTATATTATTTGATGCGTTTAGATCCGAGTTCATCCCCCTACCCGTCTTCTCACACACATAGAGCCCCCTATACACCCTACCCTTACCGTGGATATTACCGCACACCGAACACTCCAAGCTTGTGTAAGGCTCTGGCACTAAGTACAATTCTATCCCATACTCTCCTAGTGTTTCACCAAGCCATCTCGTTATCCTCCTAAACCACCATATATTGGTGTTATACTCGTTACCGTTACCTTGCGTTATATACATGGGATACCCCATGTAAACCTCCGAT
>JBMFIF010000018.1:0-10094 GCA_049976445.1 Thermoprotei archaeon
TCAGGATGGTATTATAAGTTTATGCAAACCATACACACGATCCTACGATCTAATAATAGTAACAAATACCTATTACATGTTAATGAACCTCTCGACAGATCGATGAACACACACGCACGGAACAAAGAATCCATAAAGAAAACCATAATCCTCACATCCACAACCAACTCATACGTAGAAGGCACCACCTCCTTCTTAAAACTATGCAGACAAACCATCAAAAACAACCCGAAACAACAAGACCCTGACAACATACTAAAACACAACAAAGAAATCATAAAAACCATGAAAAGATCGTGTGTATGGTTTTCACAAACTTTATAATATTGTCCTGCACTAAAAAGTTTTGAACTACTGCTGTTGAGGAGGAGAGTAGAGGTTATAGCACTTCTTTTAATGGATCCTCCTTATTTTATTAAGTTAATGCTTATCCCAAGGATTTTCTGGATACTCTCTTCATTATCCTTAAAATCGCTATCGGCTGTTAACAGAGTGTGTATTTCTATGCTCTCTTCCTTAAGTGCTTTAATATAAGCTAGGTGGAGCAGGTCTAGGGTTCTAAGTTTCAGTTTTTCCGCAAGACCTATAGTGTATCCTACGGGTTTGTAAAAATTACCTATTAAGGTTCTCGAGTATCCTTTAATACTAATATATCTGAGATCGAACCTCTTCAAAATGTACAGTATCACGGCTATAAATGCTACAGACTCGTTTATGCCAAGTCTATCTCTTATGCCAGCTAACACTCTACTCTGCCTAGCAAGCACACTTGCGAGTTCAGCTATAGCCAGCTCGGAGATTATCTTGTTACTACTCAGTTTGAGGACTTCTCTAGCCTTTTTACTTCTAGGATCGGAAGAATCAAGAGCTGCTACTATTGCACTTGTATCAACATAAATCAATGTCTTACAACCTCTCTCGTTCGAGTAAAAACTGCTTCAAGACTCCTTCAAGCTTAATAGGTATATTCCCCTCTTCTCTCTCCAATTCAAAAAGCTTATCTACAGTTTCAGCAACAGCCCTAGCCAATTTCATATGCTCAGCACCAATCCTTATCAGATCCCTTAAGGCCTCACTTCTTGATTTATATACGCCAAGTTTCACAAGCTCCTCAACAAGTCTTAATATATCATCTTCAAGTCTAATAGGCACAACTCGGCTACCCATGATTTAATCCTATGCATACGTATACGTAATTGTATATAAACTTTCTGCTATCAGTCCTACCCACAGGATGAAATTTAATTATTGCAATAACGTATATTACATTATACCAAAACGATAGCGGGCCCGCGGGGATTTGAACCCCGGATCTCAGGCTCCGCAGGCCTGCGTCATAATCCATGCTAGACTACGGGCCCCAAAATATTAACAATAAGCACTTCTTTAAAAACCTCACATATCATGATCGTTTGTTAGTTAAAGACTTTTCCATTAAATATTCAAGTAAAAAGGGCTTTCAATTGTATCCTTCTATATCATTACGTACAGATTAAGAGAAAATTTAGATTTATTCATTATTATCATAAGCTTTGCCTGACCTTAATAAAAACTTAAACATGTTGAAAAAGCTGGGGTTCGGTTTTCATTGGGCTTAATATAGTTTGATATCAAGCCCTCTCCCTTGGCATCATCACCCTCAGGATCCCCTTTCATCGGGATCAATATTGGCTCGGTCCGCTCGGGGTGACCTCTACCCACAGCTCCACTCTCATCGATTTCTCTGGTTCATAGTTGTGGGGAAGCCCCCGCATCTTGGAATGTGTGCCCCACTTGGGTCTCCACTACTAACCCGCATCTGGGGGCACAGTTCAATCTCATTTGATACATGTTTGTTTTAGTTTTTGCTACATATGAATTTTTCATTGATAGAGGATTTAATATCGACCCTTATAACCCCTTCTGAAACTCAAAACAGCTAGCGGAGGCATAATAACAAATACTATAAAAAATCCTATTTATAGGCAGTTAAGAGAATGTAACGTTTAAATCTTAGAAAAATTTCGTGCTTTACAAAGGAGTATAGTTTTAAATTTTCTTTTAAATATATTGACCTTGGTGATAAAATGTTTACGAGTGATGAATTGAGGTGATAGAAATGTTAATTATAGAAGATATATTACTTATTGCAGCTATGACCATTCAAATATACTCAGTTTTAAATCCAATAAGTGTGGTACCATTTTATATAACTGTCACGTCTAATATGAATCCAGATGAAAGAAAATCTCTAATTAAAAGAAGTTTCTTGATAGTTTTAGGTTTGTTGGCATTGTTTTCGTTAGTTGGTGGTCCATTTTTTACATTATTAAACATTAGTATTTCAGGTTTAAAGTTTGGAGGTGGTGTGATACTTATGATATTGGCGATAGATACTTTGGGAGGTTTTTCAAGGACAAAATCTATGTCTGAAGAAGATATTGCAGTAGTACCGTTAGCAACACCATTGTTAGTCGGTCCAGGCACCATTACAACGCTCTTAATATTAAGCTCTTTTCATCCAATATATTTAGTATTCACATCGGCAATCATAGCTGGTTTATTATCCTATGTAACGCTTAATGTATCACATGTTCTAGTTAGAGTATTAAGGAAAAGTGGGACTGTGGCATTAGCTCGTTTAATGTCTATCATACTTGCAGCATTTGCAGCTGATATGATACATTCAGCATTGGTGGATTGGGGTATTGCAAAATAATAATCTTTAAAATAATAATTATTATTTCTTAAATTCATAGATACCTTTAAATTCTTTTAGTGTTATATATTAATAAGAACGCCTGAGGTGCCAATGATGGTTCGTAAAAAATACCCAGTCAACGATGTACTTAAGGACATAGTAAGCGAGGTAACGATGAATCGTGAATTTCAGCCTTATGAATTATTAAAGGCCGTTACCAAAAGACTTGAAGAGCTTGGTTTTTATACTGGACATGTGACTATTAAGAGAGTATGGCGTATTTATGAGATAGTTAGAAATGAAAATGGTGGTAACGGCGTTCGTAAACCAAATTATTTCAGTATTAGAGAAATCGAATTACCTTAATAACAATATTTTTTATTAAAAACCTTCAATTTTCTCTAACTGTCTAATGACATAACTCCTGATATCTTGTGCAGATGGTAATTCCTTAACAAGTTTACCATTCTTAATTACTGGTTTTAATAGTGGCTCCATCTTCCCACCACATCTGGGACATTTTTCAGGTGGTTGATCAGACTCTAGACGTATTTCATCGTACATGCAATCCTGACAACGATAAACTTGTTTTCTTCCTGGGAATTTACCTCTTTTAGAAAATGGTTTTTCATCAATCTCCACTATATCAAAAGCAAAATCGATTGAGGGAGGAAAAGCTATAGAAGTACCAATTCCATAAATATCAACAAGATCCCTTGTGACTTGGATTTGATACTCATCAATACCACTGCTTAACACAATCTTAGTATTATGCAACCCTTTCATGTTAAGAATCCAACGTATCTCGTTTAAAAGTTGTCTTATATCTCCTTTTCTAGATCTTGGAGTATCTATACGTATGCCATAAAGCTTTTTACCCAATGTATCAGCAGCCATCCAAACTTCAGTTCTTTCATCAAACATGGTATCGCATAAAGCAATTCTAGGAACTGAAGGATCCACGATTTCATCAAATGCTTTCCATGCTTCCTGGACATTTTCAAACAAAAGTGTCAGCTCATGAGGCATCGTTCCAACACTTTTCTCATTAATTAATTCAGCACCGAGTATTCCTGAAACAGCATCACAACCACCAATAAATGCAGCCCTATCAACCATTGGAGCTATAGCAGGATGCACTGCTCTTATACCAAAAAAGATCACTTGTCTATCACCAGCTGCTTTCTTACATCTGGCAGCTTTAGTCGCAACACTAGTATAATGCCTTAGTATTCCTATTAAAGTAGGCTCATAAACACCAAATTCTTCATAAGGTCCACGCACACTAAAGACAGGCTCCATTATCCTAAATACTGTACCCTCGTCCATAGCATAGACATCCACTGGTTTATTTTCAAAAAGATGCAATGCCTCCTCTAAACCTGCAAAAATTCCCCATGAATAATCTTTAGGCATACTGTAAGAGTGCACATCCATAACCACATTTTTACGTGAAATCCCCTTTGCTTTTAAAATTTGCAAAGCTCTAGGATAATATGTGTCAGTAACTTTTCCCGAAAGTATTTCTTCATCAGTTGCGATATAAAAAGGTCTCAAGATACACACCAAAATATGTTAAGACATAAGCTATTTATAACTGTTATTTTGCAGTCAAAATTTTCAGTTCTAATAAGAGAAAACTGCTTTTGCGGATTTTCTAATCATAAAAAGAAAATTTACATCTAAAGCTCTTGGTCTTTAAAAAGTGTATTGATCGCAAGAAATTATTAGCAAAATAATCTCATTTCATTAAGTTTTTACCCTGAGCAGTAAGCACATAATATCTTCGAAGCTTTCCTCCGATCTCAACTTTCCTACTTATTACATAACCCATTTCTTCCAACTCAGTCAAATGTTGATATACTGCAGGCAAAGTAAGTTTATAGCCTTTATCTAATAATTCATGCCATATTTCATATCCATACATATCCTTATGCTTAAGAAGATTTAATATCATATTTTTTACAGATCCTATACTGCTTGGTTTAATTGAACGCACCAATCTTTTTATCTTTGGGCTTTCAATTAATCGTTCAACAAAGCCAACATCCTTGAGACCACTACCAGTAACTATGTAAACTACACGTTCATCTTTATCTATAATTTTCTCATCATATAATCGTTTTAGACCAGCTAAAGCACAAGCTGCTGCTGGTTCTGCATATATTCCTTCACTTCTAGCTAATAATTTAATAGCATCAATCACTTCATGCTCGCTCACAACTAAAAACCTACCACCGGATTTCCTTACTGCATCGATAGCCAACTTCAAATATGAAGGTTTTTTTGCACATAAATCAGGTATAACTGGATTTTTTGAAGGATTACGAGTTTCGTTCGGATATTTTCTTGAATACATGCTCGCTATTTCATCACAACCCTCAACCTGAACACCGAATAATCTCACAGAACCCTTCTTAATAAGTCCTAGCGACCTTAATTCGTTAAAACCCTTCCAAATCATAGATAAATGCATACCACTAGCAGTCGACAATACAATAACATCAGGTTCACTCCATCCAAGATCCTCAGCAATTTCATATGCAGTAGTCTTTAAACCCTCTGCAAAAATAGGATCAGATGGTGTTACATGGTATATATTATAAATTAATGGGATAATCATTTCTTTCTCTTCGATTGCCGAAGGAATTAGCTTAGCTCCATACACTATCATTTGATATAACTTGCCAAGATCTGTAAGACCTGAAAAATAGGCATTCAACTCTATGCCAGCCTTTGAAGCATAGGCAGATAAAGATGCACCCAAATTACCTACACCACTTAATATTATCCTTTTAACATTATTGTCCTTAACAAAAGTAACTAACACAGAACTACCCCTATCCAGAAATGAACCAGTCGGATTCTTTGATTCATCCTTAATATACAAATACTTTGAATCAAATAACCTACTTAAATTTTCAGCTTTCCTAAGACCAGTAATGCCTTCACCCAAAGTGACAGGAGAGATATCATCACTTATTGGAAATAATAACCTATAACGCCATATACCAATATCCCTACCAGGAAAATTACTAATGATATTAGCATAATCATATTCATAGGTAACAACACCACCACACTTAGGACACCTAGATAAAACTGGTATCTCAGAAAAAACACGCCCACATTCTGTACATTTAAGTATAAATCTATTCATGACAATCAACTCACTATCACAAAATCATCATCTGCAAACGCATCAGCTAACCCTCTTTTCAACATCTAATTCAGACAATAAAAATATTCTAGCTCTTAATAATAAATTTTTAGGAGGTTACTCTTACCACCACTTAGCAATGATGAAAGACAAATTTTATTCGAATTCTTACAAAAAATGAAAGATTTACTCTTCAGAACGAGGGAAGGATCATCATATCAAAGAGCGATAATTTTAAGAGTTAGATAATTATTGTAAACTATGTAATGTTTAGTAAAATACTTATAGCTAATAGAGGGGAAATAGCTGTAAGAATAATACGGGCTGCAAAAGAACTCTCCATAAAGACAGTTGCAGTATATTCTCAAGCTGATAAAAATGCTCTTCATGTAAAATTAGCAGATGAAGCTTACGAAATAGGTGAACCTGAGCCATTAAAAAGTTATCTCAACATGGAACGAATAATAGATGTTGCATTAAAATCAGGCGCTGAAGCAATACACCCAGGTTATGGCTTCCTATCACAAAATCCAATATTTGCAGAAAAAGTTGAAAAATCAGGACTCATATTCATAGGTCCAAGCTCTGATGCATTGAAAAAGATGGGGGCCAAGCTGGAAGCTCGTGAACTTGTTTCAAAATTAAACATACCCTTAATACCAGGAACACTAAAACCAGTATCCAATCTAGAAGATGTAGAAGAATTTGCAGAAAAATTTGGACTACCAATCTTAATTAAACCCTCAGGAGGTGGAGGTGGAATTGGAATGAAAATTGTAAGAAAACTAGACGATATAAAAACAGCGTTTGAGATATCAAGGTCAGAAGCATTAGCAGCATTCGGTAATCCAGAAATATACATAGAAAAATACATAGAAAAACCAAGACACATAGAATTCCAAATTATAGCTGATAATTATGGCAATGTAATTCATCTCTACGAAAGAGAATGTTCAATACAAAGAAGATATCAAAAACTAGTTGAGGAAAGCCCCTCAATAGCATTGAATGATGAATTACGCAAAGAAATGGGAGAAAGCGCAGTAAATATTGCCAAAGCAGCTGGTTATACTAATGCCGGGACTGTAGAATTCCTTTTCAAGGATAATAATTATTATTTTCTAGAAATGAACACACGATTACAAGTCGAGCACGGTGTTACAGAACTAGTTACTGGGATAGATATAGTAAAGCTTCAGATTAAGATTGCTGCAGATGAGAAACTAAATCTTGCACAAGAGGACATAAAACAACGCGGATGGGCAATGGAAATACGTATTAACGCCGAAGATCCATTAAACAACTTCACTCCTAATCCAGGAAAAATTATAAAATATCATGAACCTGGAGGTCCAGGAGTACGCGTTGATAGTGGTGTCTACGAGGGTTACGAAATACCAGGTTATTATGATTCTTTGATAAGCAAACTGATGGTATGGGGTTCAACTAGATCAGAAGCTGTTTATAGAATGCAACGAGCTATATCTGAATACTACATCCAAGGAATAGAAACAACACTCCCACTGCACTCAAGAATATTTCACGATCCTGATTTTATAAAAGGAACAATACATACACAATATCTAAACGAGAAACTTGACCAATTTTTAGAAGAAATAAAAACTGAAAGAGCTTTAAAAGCAGCCATAGCCATCCTTTCATACATTAACATACCCAAAGAAATGATAAGCCAAAAAACGTTAAAGTACGCAACCCAAAAAACTAGCAATATATCTCTATGGAAGTACTATGGTCGTGAAAAATTACTTAAATCAAGAGTTTAATTGTGGATTTCTTAGGAAAGATTTTTGGTTTGTTAATGAAAAGTTATATTATTAAATTATTTTTAATTCATTTAATATTTTTTCTAAGCTTTTAATGTACAATCCAGCACGAGTATATAATGAGTATCCTATTCTTAAAGATTCATCACTAAGATAGCCACTTTCTAATGATCTTTTCAAAGTTTTATCTGCAAATAATAGGTCACTATAAGCATAACTAAGCAGAATTTTTAACATTAAAGGTGATACGTTTTCAACACGTAATATCTCACTAAGCGCTTGAACAGCGTTTCTTTTTGCATCAAAAACATCCGCAAGTGTTACCTTAACATTGCTATACCACGGATCTGAAACATTAGATATTTCATTTAAAGCATTGAGTAATGCATATGACACAAGCAAATTTATAAAAGCAGCGACTTTATATCCGCTATTGTAGTTTTTTTCTGCTCTCTCAATATATCCTTTAGCCTCTTTAAGAGTTAAATTACCTAATGATGTGTTAGGATAGCTAATAAAGAGCTTAGTACTATTTCTTACTATTATATAGAGTCGGTTATAAGCCCTATTAACGTTAATGCTGCATGCCAAATTACTTGCATTATTTTTCATTAAAAATTCTACATACTTAAGAGAAAGATTCATATCTTCAAGCTCTCCTGCAATGTAAGCTATTCTTAAACTTGCAAACATACTTGCATTTTCTAATTTTAAAGTTTGACTTAAAAGATCATCAATATTACTAAGCTCATGTTCTATAGAAGCTAACACACCTACACACTCCCTTAATTGTTGAGTATTATTTGTTGAACCAGAACTCATTAAATTAAGTCTATCCTTCAGTTCAATGTAAATATTTTTAAGATTCTCTCTTTCATTTTTTATCATAACCTTGTTTACTATTTTAAGTTCTGCTTGAACATATATAAGTGCGGTCTTAGCATAAATTGCTGCCATACGCGCTTTTACAATTCCATTCTCCGTATTGCCTATAGCTTTAGATTCATTAAGAGCATTCTTTGCAACATTCAATAAGTTTACAAAATGTTGATCAGAAAAATTATAAGATTCAGCCAATTTAATATAATCCTCAACTTTAGATATTACATTATCAAAATAATCCTTATCAACAGTATCTGAAATTTCTGGAACATTAAGAGCTAAAATCTCCGACAATGAATGATTTTGCTTACTTCCCCATGAAGTATACAAAAATACACCGAAAACTATAACAATTAGAATAGAGATCACGTATATTTTCTTAGTATTTTTTAAGATATTTAGATACATTATTTCTCACCTTTACCCAATATCCACATAAAAATTGGCAGTCAAATAAACATCTATATCTCCTTGTCTCAAGAAACCAAAACCACCATCAGGACAATATACTGTAAGACCAGCTTCACCTCTTGCATGAACATCTATAAGATACCAACCTCGTTGAACCGGCTTATCTATATACCACAACCAATCGGCTCCTTGTAATGTAGGATTACGATTATAGTAAAAAGTTGCACCCCTAAGATTTTGATCTCGCTGTATTTCTATTTTTGGAGATGATTGAAGAATTAATCCCCATGGTGATGGTAATGGTAATTTAGCATACGACGTAATAAAATTCCAAAGAGTATCAAGAGCATATTGTAAATACTCATTAACAGACCCACTGTTTTCATTATCGTAAGCATAAGGATCTGTAATTCTTACAGATTGAGAGGATACAATTTCAACACGTATATTCTGCCCTTGAGTTGTTGCAAAATAATAACAACCAGCAAAACGCCATTCTGGATCTTTATTAATACCATAAGTTATAGCTTGATGTGTGAGAACTGTGGAATATGGATCAAGCACATGCAAGTAGGATTCACCATCAATAACTGCATAAGCCTCTACTATAAGCCAATCATTCGTATTTTGCCAACTAGCGTATATTCGTTGGATAAATGGACCACCAAGAGTATTTATAGCTTGTACTATGTTTATTACGCTTAATTTAATTAGTATTAGAGATTCTAGTATTATTATAATTAATATTATATTTTTCTTCATATTCATCATGATATATTTCTTTTAGCTTATATTTAAATCTAATCTTTTTTTTCTAAAAATATATAAAAAATTATGAAAACAATTAAAAATACTAAATTTTTTATATGAATATGTCCTATTATGATTTACGAAATTCTAAAACAAGAATGCTAAATATAGTTTAGAAAAGTCCTTATGTTTATTTACTATATATTGTAACTTATATTTTCTGCTTTGTTGCATAACTCGTGCGTGGTTTTTATGAAGTATTTAACGTATTTCCTCCCATTTAATGATACTTTGTGATGCAACTTGATGCGAATAGTTAAAAATGCTCATTAAAACCGTGAGAAAACATCATTAAACTCTCAACGCACAAGAATCCTTCACATAAAAAGCACATCAAAAGTACATCAGAATTATGCAACAAAGCACG
>JBMFIF010000018.1:10102-29367 GCA_049976445.1 Thermoprotei archaeon
TCATTAAACTCTCAACGCACAAGAATCCTTCACATAAAAAGCACATCAAAAGTACATCAGAATTATGCAACAAAGCAATATTTTTTAATAATATGAATCTCTTCTTTAGAGTTTTAATGTGAAAATTTTTAAAGTTAACATAGGAGTTTTTGTTTAATACATAAAATATTTCCTTGCTCTTAAACAGTATTTTTGTAAAAGTTTATTACTTAAAATTTTCTTTTAGAAAAAGGACATGACTTCAAGCCAAAAAGAATACAGAGTGACACTTGGTTGGGGAGACCAACACAATGTAAGTATAGTAAAAAATGATGAAATATTGCAGGTTATAATTGATGGAGAGAAGATCTTTAAAGTAGATGAAATAAAAATAAAAGGTTCAGAAATATTGGTGAAAATTAATAATGTTCCTTACGTAGTTAGATTTGAGAATTCATTAAATACTATGTATATAAATGGTGAGTTACTCCTTATAAAATCAGTTGAGGAGAGAAAGTCGGATAGTTTAGTTATGAAAACTTCTGTTTCGTTAATGACAACTTATGAGAAAGATTTAATAATGTCGCCGATGCCAGGACGTATAATAAAAATATTAGTAAAACCAGGATCTCAGGTTAAAAAAGGGCAACCTCTTTTAGTCATAGAGTCGATGAAGATGGAAAATATCATATCATCAGATAGAGATGGTATAATAAAAGAGATTTTAATACCATTGGGTAGTACAGTAAACAAAGGATCTCCGTTGATAAGGTTTAGTTCATGATGGTATTATTCCATGTTTTTTAGGTAATCTGTCTTCACGTTTTGTCTCTAATATTTCGAGAGCTTTAGCTATCATGGGGCGGGTCATTCTTGGTTCAATTACATCGTCAACAAATCCCATTTCAGCTGCTTTGTAGGGATTTGCAAAAAGTTTTCTATATTCTTCGATTTTTTCTTCTATAAACTTTTCTGGATTCTTAGCAGATTGTATTTCTTTTCTGTAAAGTATTTTTATTGCAGCTTCAGGCCCGAGCACGGCAATTTCAGCAGAAGGCCATGCATAAACCATATCTGCACCCATACTTTTTGCACACATTGCTAGATATGAACCACCATAGGCTTTACGTAAAATCACAGTAATCTTTGGAACTGTTGCTTCAGCATACGCATAAAGCATTTTAGAGCCATGCCTAATAATGCCTCCATGCTCTTGTGCAGTACCAGGCATATAACCAGGTACATCAACAAAAGTAACTATTGGTATATTGAAAGCATCAAGAAATCTAATAAATCGTGAGGCTTTATCGGATGCATCGATATCCAGAACACCGGCCATATAAAGAGGTTGATTTGCAACAATACCAACACTACGACCACCAATCCTTGCAAAACCAACTACTATATTAGGTGCCCACTTCTCATGAATCTCAAAAAATTCACCATTATCAACCACACGCCTAATAACTTCCCTAACATCAAAAGGTTTCATAGGATCAGACGGAACAATACTCTCAAGCTCAGCATCAATCCTATCGATGGAATCATCACTCTCAACTCTAGGCGGATCCTCCATATTATTAGATGGAATATAACTTAAAAGTCTCTTAACTAAATTAAGAGCTTCTTCATCATTCTCAGCGACAAAATGTGCTATGCCACTTTTCTCGGCATGAACATCAGCGCCACCAAGACTCTCAAAAGTAACATCTTCACCAGTTGCTGTCTTCACTACATCAGGTCCAGTTATGAACATGTAAGATGTTTTACGAACCATAATAACAAAATCCATCAAAGCTGGAGAATAAACAGCACCACCAGCACAAGGACCCATAATCACAGCAATCTGAGGAATAACACCAGAAAGCCACGTGTTTCTCTTAAAAATTTCACCGTAAGCCTCAAGACTAACAACACCCTCTTGAATCCTCGCACCACCAGAATCATTAAGACCAATAATAGGAATACCTAACTTAGCAGCCAAATCCATCAGCTTTACTATCTTCTTGGAATACATCTCACCCAATGACCCACCAAAAACCGTAAAATCCTGTGAAAATATTGCAGCCAATCGTCCATCAATCTTTCCAAGACCCGTTACAACACCATCACCCAAATAACGTTTTTGAGGCATATCAAAATATGTTGACCTATGAATCACAAACATATCAGTTTCTACAAAAGTCCCTGGATCAACCAATAAATCAATACGCTCTCTAGCAGTAAGCTTACCAGCCTCATGCTGCCTTTTAATACGTTCAATACCACCACCAAGCTTAGCTTGCTCTCTCATCCTCCTTAACTCATCAATAAGCTCACTCATGTTAGGCTTACGAGATTCCATCCCTAACACCAAATAACTAACTTACACATAAGATTTAACTTTAT
Source organism: Thermoprotei archaeon (assembly GCA_049976445.1). Taxonomy (GTDB): domain Archaea; phylum Thermoproteota; class Thermoprotei; order Gearchaeales; family WAQG01; genus JAVZOV01. The sequence goes on from JBMFIF010000018.1 coordinate 12,470, forward strand.
AGAAGACCTGTCTGAAACTCTACATCTCTATTTGTATCCCTAAAAATAAGAATTATATATTTATTCCTATAAACCAATCTATCCCTCAATAACATAAGTAGAATAAAGATCTGCTGTAAAGTTTAAACTTGCGCTCCACGAATCTCCAGCACCATCCTGAAATGTTGCCTGAAATTCATGATATACAATCATCGGTTCAATCCCTCCTATCTTTGTAGGATCTAAAAATCCTATTGAAGCTGGCTCAACAGTATATGTTGGACCAGGCTGTCCACCATCAGAGTTAGGAATTTGTTGATTAGTTTGAACGTAACCATTTTGCGGCTGTGTGTAATCTTGCCAATTAATAACTAAACCTCCAGGCACACTATAACTTACTGTAGCACTAGCCGATACTGAGGGGCCATTTGATCCAACACTAGCACTAGCTGATATGCTGTATGTTATTATAGTATTAGATCCTGTATTTTTCGGTCCCCAATCATCAAGTACTTGCCCAGGCCATGTCGTTGTTTGCCAGTTAGTAACACTAACCCAATTCTTTGGAGCATAACAATAAGTTGCACCATACCATGTAGACCAGCATAAATTACCATACGCAGAGTGCCATACATGAGCTAAGAAGAATTCATATTTACCGTTTGCTGTTGTTGTATTAGTATAATAGTAATCAACTTTTATGGATTCCACACCTACTACCTTACCATTATTATCTATTGCATTGGCAGTTTTCCAACCAATGTAACCTATAAATGTAAAGCCATTTGTTGTTATACCATCCTGTTGATTAATTTGATAACTTGCTAATTGTCCACTAGTTTGCGAATTAAGGAAGTTATTTATTGTCCATGCCACATCAGAAGCGGGATTAATAATTTTCTCTACTATAGAAATTCCAAATGGTTTAAATGAGAATGCTATTAAATCAGAGGTATATAGTTTTGTGTTTAGTTGAAAAGTTTTCTTATTAACTGATGCATTTCCTAACATAAGAGGCATTCTATAATTATTTTTTGTTAAAGCTTTCAGCCATGCGCCGATAAAATTAAGCCTATAATTGTTCTTTGCCATAAATATTATGAAGACAAAACCTTTTCCCTGAGAAATTCGATTTGAAAGTGTATTATAAAGGTCTAGAGGTTTTTGTAATGTCCCATTACTTGCAACTATTATGTTACAATTTTGTAATGAATCAACAACTGTTACATTTAAAGGTGTTAAAACAGAAACTAGCTTTTCATCGACTCGTGGTACGCATATCGTGATGGATTGACTTGTTAATGCTTTAATATCTCCTATTTGAAATGATTGATATTGATTGCTTGTTAATGAAACTCTTATAAAAGGTATTGTTATGCTAAAAATAATTACTATGATTATTATGCTTCCAAGCAATAAATATATTTTATTCATTTTTTCTCGCTAAGTTATTTTTCTCTTAGCTTATATTTAAACCTAATCTTTTTTTTCTAAAAATATATAAAAAACTATGATAATAATTAGAAAAATTAAAATCTCATGTATACTTAATTATATTTCAAATATAATAATTTTTTAAGGCTAGAAAGTTGATGAATAAGAAAGGATGTGTAATTTTATGTTAAGAGATGATAAGATGAGACTGTACACTTAGTATTTAATAATGATGTTGTGATTGATGGCTTATCTGGGCAACTTCTAGTTTTGCTGTTTTTCTTGTGCTGAGTCCGAATGCGTACATGAGTATGCTCAGTACTTTTAGTTCGAAGGGTACTTTGTTTCTTTTGAATATGTTGGGTTGTTTGAAGTATTCAAAGATATTCACCGACACCTCACCACAAGTAGTACCGCAAACTCACATAAAGCTTACGTGGACAGTCTCAAATTGCTCATCTCTTGTCCTAAAATGAAAATTATTACTTCTGAAATTAAAATTATCATTATATAAAAAAGCTGTTAATAATTTGTAAAAAATGGTAATTAATGTCCATTTATTGTTGTCCAGTCTTGAAACACAAAGAATCCATCAACTACATAGTATGTTGACATAAGTCGTAATACTATTGCATTATCTGGTGTTGTTCCATAAATGTATACTATTGCTTTTTCACTTATTGGCTGTGTCGCTTTAACTTGCAAACCATATGATGATGTAAATATCTCCCCTGGTGATAATAAACCTAGTGGCAGCATAGTTGTTTTATTTTCCTGCGTAGTTGATGTCTTAAAGCGCAATGTCGTATTACTGGCATAGAAACCTCCGGCAATTAATGACACATTTGCATGGAATGGCAGATTTACTGAAGTATTCAAAGATGTCCAATTTTCTACAGGCACAGTAATAGATGATGGTAATCGTTGTGACGCAGTTAGTACGCTTACTTTTAATAAGAATGGTTCAATCGGTATAAGACCACCATGTAATGTTTGATGTATGTATATCGTAAATACTGCTGGAATCTTAGGAACATACCACTCATACCTGAAAGACGGGTAGGTTATAACTCTTCTTGTGAGAGGAGGCTCATTTGAAGTAAGATTGAACGTATTATACATAAAATATTTGCCAGCATTAATGTATAACGGGTATCCTATACCATCTCCTCCATACTTACCTGCAAATTCACCGTTTGGACCCAGTACGTAAACATTGTATGATGAATTGTACTGAGACCATTCAAGTGTTACTTTTAATGCAAAAGCATTGGGATCTTTAACCTTTATCGCAAAAACCCTCCAATCACCTGATTCTGCTCTCCAGCTCCAATCAAAGTCACCATACGTTGCTCCAAGATCATAAGGCGTAGCGCCAAGCGTAGGCAGACCTGAAACCACGCCAGGTTCGCCTACAACTAGATATGAATACGGAACAATGCGTTGGAATGTACCATAAGTTGTATTTAATGTAACTAATACTAATCCCTCTCTAACGCCTGAAGAAGCAATTACCGGAACAGTAAGAACACCCATAACTGTTGCATTAGAATATGGAGCAATACTAGCTGGGTGTGATGATATTGTAATCCACGTATCTTGTACCTTTTTATACTTTATTAACGTAAGAGTAAAAACAGCTGAAATATCAGGTAACGATGGAACATTCTTTGATATTGCAGGTCTAAGTAATATTAATGAGGTGGGGCTGTGCAATTTGTTTAATACGTTACTAAGCGTGACCTCAACTGATGTTCCGCTTACAAAATTAGCATTAAGCAGATAAAGTTCACTGGGTTGTATTCTACCATCATGATTCGCATCATACCATTCGAATACAAAGAGACTCATTCTATAATTCCAGTTATAACTATATTTTGGATCAAACTTTGAAAAACTATATGATAAAATGAAGCGTGCCATGTCAACGTTAAAGAACCAAGATGGGGACAGTGGAATATATGCTACCGGTCTGAATGCTGTATTAAGAACACCTGAAATGATGTTTTTGCTAAATGCAGTATAAGTCAATGCTGTCGCATTTGTTATTTGTAGGTTTGTGTTGCCTAAGTTCTTAATCGTGAAAGAGAATTCAGTTTGTGTTCCTGGATCAACGGTTCCTAAAAACATGCTAGAAGATTGCATGGATGTAAATGATGGTACATATGATGGTAAGTATACTCTTCCTCCTGTCTCAAACTCTAGTACTGCAGGTATTCCTATAAACCACCAATCTAAATCGTTACTCCACTGTTCTGACCATGCATCATGCAATCTAGTTTGCAAGTTTTGAGCTGTTACAGTAGAACTTATAATCGCTATTGATTGTCCTGTCTCTGGATGTATCATACGTCTAGATGCTTTTACAGCCATGTATGCATCAACACGACCTGATGCTTGTACAAAAGGTTCAATACCTAAATCTTTTGCAGTGCTTTGTAATATTGTCTTAACATCTGGTGGTGAGAGCGTTTTATTTGAAGCCTCTAACATTAGTGCTATTACACCTGCTGTGACAGGAGTTGCCATGCTTGTACCACCAAATATATTATAACCACCAGCTATTAGAGGCGCATCAGCCCAACCATATGCACCAACGTTTACTACATCTGGTTTTATTTCACCCACTGGAGATGGAGCTCTTGCGCTCCATGAAATTACTTCATCATAGCTTCCAGATGGATTCCAGCCAAAAAGTGCATATATATGGGTAAGTGTTGAGGCTCCTACTGTTATTACAAATGAAGCAGCGCCCGGTGATGTTATTGTACCATAGCCGGGTCCTCCATTACCAGCTGCATGAGTTATGATTATACCTGGATATGTTGAGTTTAGAAATCCTGGAAGTGTTAAACCATTCTCTAACATACTCTCCATATCAAATCCAAAACCAAATCGATCATACCATTGAGCCGAGATCCCCCAGCTATTACTTATTATATCAGCTCTTTTTTGTCCAGTATATGTAAATGTTACATTGTAGTCATAAATTCCTGGTGCCTTTTCAACTTTTGGTCCAATTTTTAGATCAAAACCTGCAGCCCATAACATTCCGATTTCTACATCACCTGTCCATAATCCTTTAATGCCTATTATTGTAGCATTAGGTGCTATGCCCGGTAACGTTTGATAACCATAACCTGGTATATAATATGCTACTTTACCCCTTGATGCCAATACGCCTGCAACGCTAGTACCGTGACCATAGAAATCATAGAATATTGATAAATACTCTCCTTTTAAATTCCATCCTGGCATAACCTTACCTGGATATGAGAAGTAATGCCAGAAATCGAAGAAGAAACCTCCAAGAGTACCTATTGTATAAGGATAATCATCATAAATGGTCACTCTATCGCCATTATAATCATAATACGGATCATCAGTAAAATTACCATTATTGTTGAAATCTACATAAACTCTAGTGTATTGACCTGGTGTTACTGGATCAACCATTAATATTCCAATATTAATTATATCACCTAACATAAATAAGTCAGTCATGCCAAATTTTACTATACCACTCTTTGACCATCCTGAATTGATTACATAATTATATTTTGCAGTTATATTAACCGATACTGGTTCAAGAACTGTGAAGTTCTTATCAGCAGTAGGTAAAATCGATGTAGCATTATAAGATTTCATTATTAATACTTGGCTTTCATCAGGGTCATACACTAGAGGTTCTCTTCCACCATCTGGTAAAGTGACATAAGTAAGCGAATCTTTTATATCAGGATGCGCATAATCTATTCCAGTATCAACAACTGCAACCTTAATACCTTTACCAGTTACACCATATTCACTAAGCACTTTGTTTACTCCTAATAGTTCTCTGACTCTAAACATATCAACGCCTATCTCTCTTTGCAATTCAAGATTTCTATCCTTTGGTAAATCTATGAACGGTCGCACAGAAACACTTTTAACTAGAGCATATGTTGATAGCCCCTCTAATACATCCTTAGATGCTAGCACTTTAAGATTATAAAGATTATCACCAATATAGTGTGGACTTGAGTATGCATTAACTTTATCAATGACATATTTTAATCCATTAGCATCAACGATTACTATAGCATAGTATTTTCCTTGAAATCGCGGATTAGGATTCTCTCCTACAAAACTTCCTGCTAATTTTTCAACATTTTTTAACGAAGTATTAATAATATTACTACTATTAGAAAAGGCATATACTGGCGTTGAGTAATATTGTGATACTAATATGATAATCATTACTATAGTAGTTGTGATTTCAAGTAATTTTAATTGTTTCATTTAATTCACCGTAATTTTTTCTTATTGTTAAAAGTTTATAAATTTAACCTAAGATTTACACCATTCAAGATTTATAACGCATGTTAAGTTAAGTCCTCTTGGGTGTGTCATTTATTTGATTAGTGAAAATAAGGTAGGATTGAGGATTGCTAAAAGAGACTGGAAATAGAGAGAACAACCTCTCATCTAACGATCAATTTCGTATCAAAACATGTTAGACAAAAGTTTAAGAATATGTTGAATATAACAATACTTTAAGATAATTGGCATTACTAATTCGAATATAACAAACGTTAAATAGAATTATTACTAAAATTTAGTTAGGAGATCTTTATGAACAGTCACATAAATAAAAACAACATCGATATAATTGTATTGTTTAATAAAATACATCTAAATTTAAAAAATGTACTAACATTAACACTTTAAATAAAGGAGGTGAACAATTTGAAAATCTTAATAATTGGTGGTGGTAGTGTTACTAAAGAATTGTTAAATATCATAGATCTTAGACAACATGAGATCATAATAGTTGAAAAAGACCAAAGCAAATGTTCTGAGATAAGTGAAAAATATGATGTATTAGTCATAAATAAGGATGCAACGGATGTAACTGTCTATACAAAAGATATAGATATGACAATGTTAGATGCCGTCCTTGCATTAACAGATAAAGATGAAGTAAATATGCTTGCTTTAACTATTGCAAAGTCGTATAATATCCCCTTTAGATTAGCAAGAGTTAAGAATACTAGCATAGCGGAACTAATAACTAAACTTGATTTAGGCATCCCCTTCACGTTCTCTTTAATGTTTAGTAGCATGATAAAATATTTCATTGAATCACTAAAAGAAACAAACCTTATAGCATCATTTAATAATATGAAATTATACTGGTTAACACTAATAGGTATCGACAGAGCCATAGGTAAACGAATTGATGAGCTAGGATTACCAGATGACGTAAAAATTTTACTCATATTCGATGGGAATACTATAAGAGCACCATCACCTAGTGACATATTAAACAATGGATATCAGATATTAATCTTATCAGAACATACTGATGCAGAAGAAATAACAAAAATACTAAAAGGTTAACAACATTTAAAAATAACAAAAAATTCACTAGTTTTAATAATAGTGCTTAAGATTTAAGAGACTGTCCACTTAACATGTAGAAATGATGTTGTGGTTGATGACTTATCCGGACAATCTCAGATTTAATAAGCTTTATTAAGATGTTTTGATTACATTAACATGATAAAAATAATCTATGAATGGGATTTATTTATGAATACATTACCATTTAAGAGAGACTGTGAACTTTATAAACTATATAATTATTCAATTAATATGAAAGAGGGAGAGTTATGAACTACGAACCAATAACTCAATCCGATATATTTGCTTCATTATTACAAATAAACATACAAACTGTTATACTTGTTACAATCGTAATACTAATAGCTATAGTCATAAGATACCTTTTCGTCAGATTTTTAAACACGCTTGAAAAACGTAACATCATAACAATCACAACAAGGGTATTAATTACAAGAATCCTAGACATAGTTATTATCATATCTATAGCAATAGTAACAGTCCAAATAATAACAACAGCATTCACCCAGTACATCATAGTTTTAGTCGTAGGACTTTTTGTCTTTATTTTATTCTATTACGAAATCAGAGAATTTACTGCATTCATAGCAGTACAACTCGAAAGACGCGTATTAAAAACATGGATAGAAGTCTATCCACCAAATTCGAATAATGTAATAAGAGGTAGAATAGTTGAAATACAACCTTTCTCATCGATAATAGAGGACATTTACGGAAATAAAATGAGCATTGCCAACTCTATCCTACTTCACTCATTAATACGAGAGTATAGACCCAATATACAACTAAAAATAACCATAATACCAAAAGAGATCCTGAATAGTAACGAAATATTTAAATCAATGAAAGATCTTTCAACAAATACAACGCTATACTCCTATGATGTTTATTATATAGTACAACAATTACTTTCTCACACACTATCAACCTCACCATTTAGAATAGACGAACAATCAATAATGCTAAAAAATATTAGTAAAGATTTAATAACATTCACAATAAAACTAACACCACACCAAATACCATTAAGAAAAATCGACATATACAAACTAATAAAAGAAATATTCCAGCGATTCCCAGAAAACGCCATATCAATAGAAGTACTTGATTAAAACCTTACGAGAAATCGACAAGAAAACCTACAGTCTTAACCGTGGGATGAATGAGACTGTCCACTTAGTGTGTAATAATGATGTTGTGTTTGATGACTTATAATGGATTAATAGTAGTATTCCATACTGGGACATCCGGAATAGGTGCAAGAGTAAAATCTTCAATTAGATTAGATTATGGTAGACCTATTTATTTTGATGAAAATGCTTTAAGGTTCCAAGATATGAAGATCGTACTAGCCCATTTTGGTTGGCCATGGACTGAAGAAGCAATAGCCATAGCATTGCATAAACCTAATGTATATCTTGATCTTTCGGGATGGGCTCCAAGATACATACCAGCTGTAATTTGGGATTATGCAAAAAGACTTAGTGACAAACTTTTGTTTGGCTCAGACTTTCCCTTAATAAAGCCAGAAAGATGGATCGAAGAGTTTTCTAGGATAAATTTAAGTCAAGAAGTAAAAGATAAAATACTCAAACGCAATGCAGAAAAACTAATAAATAAGATACATTAACTTAATCTGAAATTATTAAGTGAGTTTATATGCTTGCTAGTAGTTGAATTGGTATTATGGATAATCTTTTTCTTGCAGGACAACATAGTTATAAAAGTTCGAATTCAGGTTTTCTTTTGCTTTCATAACAATAACTTTATTTTTTCATATTTTTATAGGATTTATGGTGATGATCGTGAGCAGTAGTGATATTGATCCGACATGGCTTATACTTAAAGCTGCTGTAGATAGACAACCATATGTAATAGGTTGGAGTCGTGTGCTTCAGCCTAAAATTAAGGATGGTAAAGTTTATCCAGAAATTAAATGCATTAGGATATACGTTTGGAAGAAAATACCTAAGGAAAAACTTTATCCTATTGAGATCATACCTGAGCAGATTGAACATATACCAACAGATATTGTCGAAGTGAAAGGACCAGATATCGTCGAAGAAATTAGAAAAATGGATCCTACTGCAGTAATATTATGGAAAAAATTAATTTAGTTGGAATGTATTACTTTACTTTCTTTAAGAAAATCCTCCAATAACCCTGTTCTTCTATGATTGCTACTATTTCTTATCCTGCTTTTTTAGCCCATGCTGGTATATCATTTTTTGAACCTGGATCCGTAGAGAGGATTTCTACAACTTCTCCTATGTTCATTTTTTTAATTATGCGAACTGCTTCCATTAAAGGTCCTGGGCATGCGGTGCCTCTTGCATCAACAACTCTATCAGCTTTTACTTGGCTCATGTTTCTCACCTAAATGAAGAGCGTAATTCCGCCCTGAGCCATTTCTAGAAATGTTACTGCACCTACTACATCATCGACAGTATCTATCAAATCTTCCTTTTTTAGATTCATTATATCCATTGTTTGTGAGCATGCATAAATCTTAACATTACCTATTTCGCGTGCTTGCAGTACCATTTCATACCATGAGGGGACTTTCTTTTCTGTCATCATTTTCATCATCATTGGGCCCATATCTTCAAAATCTTTACTTATTCTTGGTGGAGCTTTTATCATATCTTTTCTTATAGCGTTTAAACCCCAGAATGTAAAGAATAGGTTTACTTCATATCCTGATGCTGCAGCGGCTGTTGTTAAAACTCCTACTGGTAATAATTTATCTACAGTTCCAGAGAAAACTATTATTGAAAGTTTTCCAGTCATTTTACCTCAATATGTATATCTTCTATATATATACTTTTCTAAATTATACAAAATTAATAATTACATCGTGTAATACAAGGTCAATATATTTATTGATTTAATATGAGGTTTTTTATAAATGTCTTTAAATCAAATATATTTATTTTATCTTTAGTAATTCGGCTTGTTCTTTTGCTATCTTAAGAACTTCTTCTGCTAACGATTTACTTATATTACCGTTTTCAACATATTTTTTAAGTTCTTCAACATCGATTATTTCTACTTGGTCTGCATAATTTCTTACGACATCCACTAATAGATCTATGTACTGTATTCCATCCCATGTGAATTCTATAGGTGTTGAAATATTAACGTATATACCTTTCATTATGCCATTGCGATTGTAATAAGTATGTTTAGAGATCATACTACCCATTTTATATGTTGATATTGCGTAGTCTCCCTTTTCTTTCGGTGCTCCAATTCCGTCATATATACCTTCGCTTTCTAAAAATTGTCGCCTAATAGTTATCTCAAAGTTTTTTGTATCTATGCTTATTACTTTTCCAGGTGTGAGTTCTATTCTTTCACCATTCGGTTTATAATGTCTAATTTTTACTAAACTACCTACTGAAAATCGATTCATCATAAATGATCTTATCATGTGAACACCAACATCCTCCGGATTATAACCGTTAGTAACTAAGTTTTCTGCAAAGTCTACAAGTAGTTGGGTATCTTTGCCTAATGATCTCATGTAATGGTGACCTAAAACTGTTGGGAGTATTGAACTTCGTATTTTATCCAATGCTTGTTTTGTATCATAGGAGAAATTGACTCTTACAATGTGTATTCCATCTCTTATTTGTCCAATTTTTTGGGTTAGTGAGAGACTTTTTTCGAGGAGCATATTACCTTCACGTACTAATGAATTATATTCTTCGAGTAAAGAAACTGGTTCTACGTATTGTGCCAGATCTAACAGAAGTATTCCCCAACCACTTTTTGTTATGTTTTTTACAAAGTTTAGTAGATTCTCTTTAGTGTGAGGTTCTACATAACCCCATATGTCTGTTGTTAAATTTTTTGAAATAATCATAGTTTTTCCGGCTATAGCAATACCTTCTATCGCTTCTGGCATACCAGAATAAACTGGCTTTATGATAGAAACGATTACGCGCTCTCCAACATTTTTCTTTCCTCTCAAAAATACTTTATGTGAACCTACATTAACTATTGAGGTATTATTGCTGGCTTCAACAACCTCTCCAGAATATATTGATCCCACTGGGATTATGGAAGGATTTATTGTTATTTTACCTAATTTTTGAAATGATTCTATGATTCTTTCTACTCCTTCCTTTATACCATATATTGTAATACCATAGATCCATGGTCGTGCCTCAACGGCTACATCCCATGGTTCTTTTATTGCTTCGACCTTGAGACGTTCTATAATTCTTTTGGATGGTTGCGTGAGAATAAATCCATTATCGAGTAAAAATTTAGAGAGAGCTGTGGAATAGATGCCCCTTATCAATACTTTCATTTTCTATCTCACCTACTTTAGACTAGTTCACCTTTTTTCTTATACTTTTGCAGACGTTGTACACTATTATTCCCCTTAATCTCTAATCTGTTCTAGTAGTGATATTGCTTTCCATATTGTGGTACGAGCAAAAATGGGCATTGTTGGTTCTTGCATTAGTTCATCAAGAGTGTTTATAGCGTTCGCAGCTCTCGCTGCTAATGATGGAATTTTCTTATCATTTAATGAGTTAATAGCCCTTTTGCAAGCTTCTCTAATATTTCTAGGAACACCTGTATCATTTGCAACTTGGGTTAAATATGTTATAGCAAGCTTTATTTTTTCTTCGTTTGTAGCCACTACCATCTTTTGCACCCCGCTAACTATTTTTGATACATCTAATATCTCATATATAGAAGTATCTAGGGTGAGAAACATGAGTATGAAAAAAAGTTCAGATGCCCTGAGTAAACGTATGGCGGAGCTACTAAAAGCTGGGGCTATAATGCTTAACGATTACTGTCCAGACTGTCATGTACCATTGTTTAAATTAAGAGATGGTCAAATAATATGTCCCTCTTGTAATAGACGGGCCTTCTATGTAAAAGAAGGCGAGGAATATGTAGTAGAAACAATGATAACTCTAGAGAACCTTAGAAAAACAATAACATCTAAATTATCTCAATTGAATGTATCAATATCTATGGAACAAGATATTAATCAACTTTATGAAGAAACTAAACTTCTTCTCGCACTATTAGAAGTTTTAGAAAAATTAGAAAAATTATCATCAAAAACAAACTGACATGAGTTCTTATTAGAATGTTGACAATTTTTTTATTGTTGATCTTCGTCTTTATACTCTGAATCTAAGACCTCTCTGATCTTACTAGAGATCTTCTCACCTATTCCTTCAACTTTCATAAGCTCTTCTTTTGAAGCATTAAAAATATTTATTACAGACTTAAATCTTTTTAAAAGTCGCTTCGCTAATGTTAGATCTATGTTAGGTAGGCTAGCAACTACTGCTTCTTGTTGTTCTTTTAATGTGATTGGCCTTTTTCCACTTTTGATTGTTGGTTGTCTACGTCTTTCTATTTGTTCACGTTTAGCTATTGAGATGAGTAGTGATGCAGCCTCATCAGCGTCCTTTACATTTATAACTGGTATTCCAAAATCAACGATTATACTTGCAATAGCTCCTCGTACAGCATCAGCACTTATTATTGGAGCATATAGTGTTGATCCTTCAATTAATAATACTGGTTTTGAATATACGTCGCGCATGTTAATTATTTGACTAAAAATTCTTTTATCTATTATTGATTTTGCGAAATCATCAGCTGTTTTTCTTTCAACTACAACCTCATCTGATAATACATAATCACCTATTTCAAGGTTTACAGGTTTTACGTCAACACCACGTAATATCAATTCTTTAACTATATCCGATTGCAACTCTCTATTATCCACATATATAGTAAGCTGTTCCTCTTGTGACTGAGTTTGTGGAGAAGCTTTAGGTTGCGCTATAGCATGAGATTGTATGAAATGAGTAAGCTCTTGATCCGTAGTTTTAATGTTTGTCTCTTCAACTTTTTTCATAATTACATTTTTATTATTACTAAGCTCTCTTATAAGATTTCTCATAGCACGCTTTCTTTGAAATCCAGCCCAATAATAACGTTCATCACGTGTACCTTTAGTTAGGAGCACATAAACTTTGCCTGGAAGTTTTCTTCCTGTACGTCCCATACGTTGAACTATTCTTATCGCACTTGGAGGATTATCATAGAAGATGACAAAATTGCATTCAGATACGTCTAATCCTTCTTCACCCACGTTTGTTGCTATGAGTAGATTTATTTTTCCATCCCTAAACTCTTCTAACACTCTTATTTGTTCTTTTTGGCTCATTCCCTTATCTAATCTGTCAGCCTGCCCTACAAATCGTTCAGCCCTAATACTAGAAATATCTGAAATAGCATCTAAAATCATTTTAACACCACTTCTGATTGTAGTAAATACAATACCCCGTACATTTGAGTTTGATGTATATATTTCTTTGAGCAGATTTTTCAGTAAATTAACTTTTGGGTGTTCCTCATTACCAGATAATCTAACTAGATCAGAGAGTTCTATCCAATTCTTATTTTTGACTAACATTTTTATAGCTCCAGTTGCACCACTTCTAGAAGCTAGTATTTCCATGTTTACTATAAACTCTTTAAGAGGTTTAATGCCTTGTATTTCTAATAACTCTAACATATGTTCAAGTCTAATTAAATTATTAATGATTGCATAAACTAATCTTACGTTTTCTCCTAATTCGCGCTCATGCTCTGCCAGCTTAGTTTTTAATTCTAACAATTCACGCTTTTTTAGTTCAGAAACTGGTGGAAGTGTTATACCCAATGATATAAGATTCTCCCGCAATTCATTCATCATGCTTAAAATTAATGTTCTAGCTTTTTGCATTATTGGTGTCATTTCGCATGTCAACCACTCGATATTTACAGGTTTAACGTAAGGTAAAACGTCAAAGTCACGTTCACTCCGCGCTTCTATTCGATCTATAGTAAGGTTGTTCATAACCTCTAATATTTGTTCTTTTGTAGATCCTGGTGATGCTGTTAAACCAATTAAACGTGCTTTAGGATTTCTTGAACGAACATACTTAGCGATAAAAACATAAGGATAGTCTCCAAGCGCTCTATGCGCTTCATCAAAAACCACTAAAGACCAACGTCTTACATCACACCTATTAGCGATTATATCATTTTGAACTACTTGAGGTGTTGCTGAAATTATCACAGCATTTCGCCACATTTTAGAACGTTTCTCTGGAAGAATTTCACCCGTCATTACAACTATCTTTTTCCAATCAATTCGTAACAAATCATTGAAGACCCGTGCATGTTGTTCAGCTAAAGGTTTAGTTGGAGCCATAATTAAGATCTGTGATTCAGGATTTTCCTCAAGAATCTTTGCGGCGACTAAGACTGCTATCAATGTTTTTCCTAACCCAGTAGGTAATATAACTAAAGTATCATGATTAACACACTCTCGTGCTATATTTTCTTGATATAATCTACGCTCGATAAGTTCAGACCTCAATAGCTTAGAATCGTAAATACTTTGCAGTGTTTTCACACCACTAATAATATGTGTAAGAAACTATATAACATTGAATATTCTTGCCTTAAAAGATAGGAAGAATGCTAACTTAACTAATTTCGCTATTCTCAAAGAAGAATTTAAAAGCATTATAAAATACTTTGTAATGGGATTAATTCATGTCTCGAAAAGGATTATTTATCGTGTTCGAAGGTATTGATGGGGCTGGTAATACAACTCAATCTAATCTTTTGGTGCAATGGCTTGAGAGGCAAGGATTTCGTGTATTACTAACTAAAGAACCAACAATAGGTGAGATAGGAGTTCTTATAAAGAAAAAACTTAAATCCCCTATGGTTTCTCATCCTGCAGTTGATGCATTACTATTTGCTGCTGATCGTGTTGAGCATGTTTACAGTAAAATAATGCCTGCTCTTAATAATGGAATCTTTGTTGTTTCGGATAGATACAAAGAATCAAGTATGGCTTATCAATCTGCCCAGGGATTAAGTCAAAAATGGATTCATGTTTTAAATAAATATGCTATAGAACCTGACTTAACTATAATTCTTGATGTCGAACCAGAAATTTCGCTCGCAAGAAAACCTACCTTAACAGATCGTTATGAAAAGAAAGATTTCCTTGAGAAGGTACGTAAAAAATTATTGGAAAGGGCTATAGAGAAAGGATATCCTGTTGTGTATACAGGTGATAGTGTGGAGAAATCACATGAAAAAATAGTTAACTTAGTCAAACTTCTTTTAGAACAAAGAGGTTATGTTTTAAAATAAATTTATTTGTAACTAAAAATATTAAGATTTTGATCAGAGTTGGTTAGGGATTATTGGAGTTACATAAAAGATCCAATATGGGGATATATTAAAATTACTAATGCGGATAAACTTCTCATCGACAGTTTTCCAGTTCAAAGGTTAAGAAGATTAAAACAGCTTTCGTTAGCAGACATAGTATACCCTGGGGCTGTTCATACACGGTTCGAGCATTCTTTAGGAGTCATGCATGTAGCTACTGAAATTGCTAAAAACCTACCTATTGAAATATCCAAGGATGATATTTCCTTAATAAGACATTCTGCTCTTTTACATGATATTGGACATGGGCCATTTTCTCATCTTTTTGAACATTACTTAGAAAAATACTTAAAAAAAGATCATGAAGATGTTGGTGAATGGATTATATTAAAGTCGGAATTAGCAGATATAATATCAAAACTAGGATACGATCCGAAAGAAGTTGTAGGATTGGCGCTAAGAGGCAAAAGCAACAAACCAGCTTACATGAAACAGATCATAAGAAGCGCCGTAGATGCTGATAAACTTGATTTTATAAGGAGAGACAACTATCATACAGGTGCAGGTTATGGCAACATAGATGTTGAGCGTCTCATTTATACTATGGAGATAATTGATGATAAATTGGCTGTAAATATGACAGCTCTTTCAGTACTTGAAATGGTCATAATCTCAAGAGTGAAATCGTTCGAATCCGTCTATTATCATAAGACTATCAGAGGTGCTCAGCTAATGTTCATACGGGCACTAGAAATGGCTGTAGAAGAAAACGGACTTTTAAAATTTGACACTCCAGAAGAATATCTTAAATTAGACGATTACACACTATGGTCTGTAATTTCAAAAAGCACGAAAGGAAATCAGATGTTAAAAAGAATTGAATCTAGAGATTTAATAAAAATGGCATATGAAAAGAAATACATAATAGGAGATGAATTCATAGTAAAAATACTATCCAACGAAAATATCATGCGCAAAACTATAGAAGAAATATCGAGTATGGCGAACGTAGACCCAGAATCTATCTATATTGATGCTCCTTCACTTCCATCAGTACCTTATCATGGTAGTTTCGAATCTGATCCAACCGAAATTCCTATCGTAAAAACTGACGGTGAACTACGCATATATCATGTTTCTGAAGTTTCTCGCGTAATAGATGTGTTAAA
This sequence comes from Thermoprotei archaeon, assembly GCA_049976445.1. Lineage (GTDB taxonomy): Archaea > Thermoproteota > Thermoprotei > Gearchaeales > WAQG01 > JAVZOV01. Next base: position 28,684 of record JBMFIF010000018.1, read on the forward strand.
GGGATATCTAAACATTTTAAGAGTATATACTGATAAGGAAAATAGAGAAGCAGTATATCAGGCATGTTCGAAATTATTCGGATCACCAACAGTATCAGGTAGAATATCTGTTTAAGGATTCACAATAACAGTTCCATTATCCAATATTCGCAATTTATCTCCAGTTTTAATAATTTTATGTATTGGTTTATCAAAACCATCGAATAATGGAATATCTGATATTATACATCCTGACGCAATTATCAAATCCGACTTCTCCATCAATATTGCACTTGGCGCTAATCCCCTTTTCTTTAATGCATAAATAACCCATGCTCCAACCGTAGAACCTCGTCCTAGCGGAACAATCAAAACTCTATCTTTTAACATTTCACCATAAATATCACTTTCCTTATTAATAACAATTCCCTTTTCCTTATTAACATCACCTAAGAATGAAATAGGTTTCTGAGAAACTAACGCAACACCCTCAGTATTACCGGGATTTATCACTCTACCTTTTAAAATCATTTTATCTGACCTCCTCCCCGCCCTTTAAAGCGAGTGTTCCCTGAGGTCTCAAGGGTTACACCCCTTTACGGGTGCTACTCGATTATGATCCACGATGAAGGACAACGGCTTCTTCACAGAAGTTACCACAATCCCTGCTCCTCTCCTCAATATATTCAAAGCACCGTTCAAATC
>JBMFIF010000019.1:0-28795 GCA_049976445.1 Thermoprotei archaeon
AAATATAAATTGATTAGATAATACAGTACCACTAACCACAACAACAGAATCTTTAATTTTATCGTACAACTGCGAAAGTGAATAGTTCTTTCCTAGGATATAAGTAACATTTTGATTAACAAAATTCTGATGAATATTATTTATTTGGCTTTGTAACATTGAAACCTGTTGCTGCAATTTACTAATTTCTTGCGATGCTGAGTATATTGTAATTAGACTGACACTTATTCCTCCAATTAAAATTAACAAAATTATTAATACAATAGATCTTTTAAATAAAGAAACATTGTTCGACACATCATACCACCTCTGAAGATTAGATAACACTTCTATATATATTGCTTAATAATACTTGAACAAGTTTTGTAAACATATGAATTATAGCATTATTTTTCATCACAGTTAATCGTCACCTGATGTGATATTTTGAAGTAAATATTTAAGCATGATGTACAGTTTGTCTATTAAACAATTTAATTAAGGAAACACTATCTTTTAATAATAGTGTTGATAATTGTATAAACGTGAACGAAGATAAATATTTTCGTTCATCTCAGTACTCTACTATTTTCTTAAGTACTGTATCAGGTAATCTCATTATTGAAGAATACACGATAATAAAGGCTAAAGATGGCGACACTGTTTTTGTATCAGGTGAAATAAGAATAAAAAATGGAGCATTTTTTGAATGCAACTTAAAAACTGAAAAACTAATTTCTGAAAGTGGAGACATTGAGATCTCAGGTTATCTTCATGTTAATGACTCAATAGTTATTAAAAGAGGTAATCTTAAAGTGAATGGCTCACTTACTACTAACATAATAGATGTTAATGGTTCTTTAACAGTTAAAAAGAACTTCTCAGCTTTTAGCGTTAATATTAATGGTTCTTTAAACGTGGATGGTGATATGAAAGTAATTGAGGCCAATATTAATGGTAAGATTACAATCTTTGGATCGACTGAAGCAAAGATAATTATTACTCATGATTCTGTAGAGTTTTTAGGAAATGTAAATATAGGTACTGTTAATGCTGAAAAGAATGTAAAAATACGAGACGGTATCATTAAGGAACTTGCAATTAAAGGAAACCTTGAAGTCATTAACAAATTAATTTTTGATAAACTAGATGTTAATCAAATAGCAATATTAGGTTCTGCTACAGGTGGTATTATTAACATAGGTAATAAACTCATAGTTAATAATAATTTAACGTTTGATTCAATGGATATTAAAGGAGCATGTATAATAAATGGTGATTGCGAAGGAGGAAATATTAACATTAGTGATTCTTTCAACGTGAAAGGTAATTTAAAAATTTCTGGAATGCTTAATGTTAATGGTCATGTAGAAGTAAATGGAAAAATCATTAGTAATTTCATTAATGTTAATAATGGGATTAAAGCTGAATCAGTTATAGCTAATGAAAAAATTAATGCAAGCGGTGTAATTATTGTAAAGAAAATCATGAAAGCGAGCGTTATTAAACTCAATAAATTATGTAAAATAATAGGTCTCATTATTGGTGATGAAGTAATAATTGGTGAAAAGTGTGAATTACAAGATATTTATGGTGGATACGTTGAATTAGGAAGAGAAAGTAAAGCTCGAAATATTTATGCAAGAGACATCAGACTCGAAGAAAAATGTATAATAACAGGAGACATGTTTTTTACTAATAATTTAGTTATAGAAAGTAATGTGAAAATTCTTGGTAAATACAACAAAGTTAACGAACTTCCTAAATTTACAACTGAAAACCTTCCATTCAAGACAGAGATAGATCAATAAATTATTAAATATTTGCGTTAATTAGCAGATTTTTTTGCAACTATAATAAAGTATTTTTCATCAACACTTTCATTAATTATACTCAAAATATTTTCAACATTTTTAATTGTTTCCCTCATAGAGGTTCTTAATTCTTCACCAGAATGGGGTGTAAAATGCCGTCCTCCTTCATTCCAATCTGCAATGACTATTATACCTTCATTACTAAGCACTCTGCGCATGTCAATTATTGCATTATACTTGTGGGTTATATGATGCATGGTTGCCCATGAAGATACTAAAGCAAATACTGATTCACGAAACGGAAGAGCTTCTGCTACAGCCACGATTAAATGTACTCTCCAATCTCTTGCTAAACTTAATACTGAAGATAGTGTCTCAAAATTTGGATCAACACCAACAACATCGGACCATTTAAACCTTGATAATAACATATTCAAATTTTTCCCAAAACCAACACCAACATCTAGTACTGGATTATTTTTATAAAATGTTTCATAAATTTTTTGAATTTTTAATTCCATACAACTATAATGTTCAAAGTAATTTATTAATTTTGGGTCAGAACATTTTCTAAATACTCAAGAAAATCAGTAAGCATTGTTCTAGCAGTCACCCATGCAGGTCCAGCAAAACCTTTTAATATAATTTGCCCGTTATCTACGTTAATAACTAATGAGTTATAATTACCAGAAACATTACCTAACGGATCATTAGGGTCTAGAATCTCGGGTCTCACGTATAATATACCTTTTTCTAAATCTGCTGAAGCTACGTGCTTAACAGGAGTACCTTTCTTTCTACCTGATTTTACAATATCCTCACTTATGGTAATCAACGATTTTCGCATCACATTATTAATATTAAAATCATATCCAAGAGTATTAACTAATATTACAAGCTTTGCGCTCGCATCATAACCATCTATGTCTATCCTGGGATCAGGTTCAGCAAGTTTTTCCTCAATAGCTTTTTTAATTGCAGCTTCATAACTGAAACCACTTTCTACTAATGTTAGTATATAATTTGTTGTTGCGTTTAACACTGATCTAATACTTTTTACATTTCTACCCCTAAGACCCCTCATAACATCTATCGCCGGTGTACCAGCCATTACTGTTGCTCTGTATCCTATAAAAAGTCCTTTCTTCTTAGCTTTTCTAAGAAGATCAGAATAATTTAATGCAAGACCAGTTTTATCAGCAGTTATGAAGCTTACATTATGATCCAAAAGTTTTCTATAAATACTTAAATTAGGTTCGCCTGTAAAATACGATGGTGGTATTGTAATGAATGCTAAATCTGGTGAAACACGTTCTATCACATCATCAATACTGATATTACTCGAGAAATCAGTAGAGATTCCCATTGAATATTTATTAATAATATCTTGAAGTTTATTATCCCAATTATCGTCAAGAATTACTGAACCTTTTGAAGTAATAATACCCTTTACTTTTATGTTATTATTAAAATTCTTTCTCTCAAGTAAAACTTTTGCCAATTCTCTACCAACATTACCAAAACCTATAAGCACTGTATTAAAGTTCATCCTTATCACCTACCATGGAATTACCTCTAAAAGTATTTTAAGCTATACTTTTATACTTAGTTGGTGCATAATATGGATGAACGTTTTCTTCTTATGATACCTGGACCAACGTTCTCAAATACCAGTACACTTTTAAGCTTAGCAAAACCAACAATTTCTCATGTATCAAAAGAATTTGGAGAACTGATGAACGATACTCTGAATAATCTAAAAAAGCTATTGAACACTGATGGAGAAGTCGTCGTAATAGCTGGAGGAGGCACAGCGGCAATGGAATTTTCGATAGCAAACTTTGTAAAACCTGGAGACAAAGTATTAAACTTGATATCTGGATATTTTGGAGAGTACTTTGTCAAAGCCACAATTTACAGGGGCGGCACTTCAATACAGATTAAATCTAAAATTGGACAAGGATTCTCTGGTAATGACATAAGAGATATTGTTGAAAGAGAGAAAATAAAATTCGTAACAGTTCAACATGTTGAAACATCAACTGGCGTGGCTAATCATATTAAAACTATTGGTGAAAGCCTTAGAGGAACTGATACTCTCTTCATAGTTGATGCAGTAGCATCACTTGGTGGGATGAATATTGACATGAGGAATTGGAATATTGATGTATGTTTTTCTGCATCACAAAAAGCTTTAGCCGTACCACCAGGATTAGCAATAATTGGTTTAAGCAAAAAAGCTGTTGAAATTATAGAGAAAAGTTCGGACGAATTATTTTACTTTAATGGTCGTAAATGGTTAGCTACAATGCGAGATGTTAGAAATTATTACTCCACGTTACCAGTTAATATGATATATGGACTTAATGAATCTTTAAAAAGAATAATGGATGAGGGTCTCGAACAACGTTATAAAAGGCACCAAATAATGGCTGAAGCCCTAAGACAAGGTATTGAAAGTTTGGGGCTCAAAATAGTAGCTGAAAAAGAATACAGATCAGATACCGTAACAGCAATCTGGCTTCCTGATAATGTGAAATTCTCAGATTTAAGCAAAGAAATGATAAACCGTAATATAATAATAGCTGGAGGTTTGGGAGAACTCTCCGGAAAAATCTTCAGAATAGGACATATGGGTTCTGTAAACGCTAATGATATAATATCAACCCTTTCAGCATTAGAAAGAAGCTTGAAAAAACTTGGTTACCATATCGATTTTGGAGCAAGTATAAAGGCCGCACAAGAGGTTTATGACAATTTCAATTATTAATAAGGTCATAAAAACTTACTTCAACTATTAATCTGTAAATTTTTTTGTGAGTGACATCTATATATGTCTCTGTTTTATTTTATTCATAGAATTTCATGGCTGGTAAAATCTACATAGAGAACTACGGATGCGCATTTAATGTAGCTGATGGTGAATATATTAAACAAAGTTTTATATCTAAGGGATGGACTGTCACTAATGAAGCAAAAAATGCTGACATAATAATAGTAAACACATGTTCAGTTAGAGAAGAGACTGAACGAAACATGATATCAAGAATAAGAGCATTAAGAACAATATTACATGATAATCAGAAATTTGTTATTACTGGATGTTTAGCAAAAACCTCACCATCGATAATATCGCTAACGAGTCCTGAAGCTATAATAATCGGACCATCAAATATCGATCAGATAGTTAACATTGTGGAGAATAATTCATCAAAAATTTTAATTGGAAATAGCACACGAAGTAGCGAAATAATTCCAGAGTACAAAGGAGGCGTAACTTACATACTACCTATCGAATCCGGTTGTACATGGTCTTGCACATTTTGTGTAACAAAATTTGCACGTGGAAATGTCTTTAGTTATAGACCAGGCTCTCTTTTCAATGCAATGAAACGAGCTATCGAAAATGGCGCCAGAGAAATATACTTAACTGGCCAGGATACCGCCGCATATGGTGTCGAACATGGATTCCGATTACCAGAATTACTTAAAACATTATTACAAATTAATGGTGTGTATCGAGTTAGAGTTGGCATGTTTAATCCTATGACAGCTCGAAGTATTTTAAAAGATCTATTAAATGTATACAGACTAGATCAGAGAGTTTACAAATTTATTCACATACCAGTTCAGAGCGGTGATGATAATGTTCTTCAATTAATGAAAAGATATTACACTGTGAGTGAATACGAAAATATGATAAAACTAATTAGAAAATATGTTCCAGATATGTTTATAGCCACAGATATCATAGTAGGATTTCCTGGTGAAACAGAAGAAGCATTCGAAAATACTGTAAAGCTTGTCGAGAAATTGAAATTTGACAAAGTACACATAGCCAAATATAGCATACGGCCTCACACTGAAGCTGCTATTATGAAACAATTATCTGATAACATAAAAAAGAGACGAACTAGCTATCTTACTGAGATAGTAAACAAAATAAGTCTTGAAAGAAACATGAAATTTATTGGCAAAGATCTCAGAGCATTAATAATAGGAAAAGGAGATAAAGGTGGATTAGAAGCCAGAGCTGACGACTATCGTGTAATCATCTTAGATGACAATAATGAACATTTAATTGGAGATTTTATTTTAGTTCATATTACAGAAGCCTACCCACACTATTTAAAAGGCCAATTAATAGATGTAATCGATAAATATCCCTATACATCCTCTATTCCCGCATCGCAATTAACTTATGAGGATGGTATGGTGTGAGATTAGTAATTGGAATATCAGGAGCTAGTGGTGTTATTTATGGTATCAGACTTTTGCAAGTTCTAAGAGATTTAAACGTAGAAACACATCTTATTATGACCAATGCTGCTAAAGAAACAATAAGACTAGAAACTGACTATCAAATTAGTGAAGTTGAATCTTTAGCCACAAAGAGTTATAACATCAATGACATTGCTGCACCAATGTCTAGTGGGTCTTTCAAATTTGATGGAATGATAATAGTACCATGCAGTATGAAAACGTTAGCCGGAATTGCAACAGGTTATACATCTAATCTATTACTCAGAGCAGCTGACGTCACACTAAAGGAGAGAAGACCATTAATACTTGTTCTACGCGAAACACCACTCACAGTAATTCATATAAGGAATATGTTAACAGTAGCAAAAGCTGGAGGAATAATACTTCCTGCAATGCCAGGATTTTATCACAATCCCAAAACATTACAAGACATGATAGATTTTATCGTAGGAAAAATATTAGACCAATTAAAATTAGAACATAACCTTTATGAAAGATGGCAAGGTCCACAATACAAAATCAAAACCTCAAAAACTACTTCTACAACGCATTAAGAAATAACGCTCTTAAGTAAATCTCCACTGTGCAAATCTGAGAATATAATGACTAGGGTAGGCTTTTGGTAGTGTCGTCTTGTTAGGAAATATTTGTTGCTGATAAGAAAATTGGTAGTCTTTGCATGTCATGTTAAAGTTTAAGTACTCTGTATAAATGATGTGAAAGGATTTTTATCATGACAAGCTGAGACTACCTGTGCATTGAGTTTTCTCTCGTTGGTTACTATGATGTCTGGTGTTGTGTTCCCGTAGTATTTCGTCCTTTGAGTATAGTTCTATTTCGTTTAGTGCGTGTAGGGTGAGGTTTGTGGTGATTGTTGTGTTGTGTGATGGTGTTGGGAGTTTTATGATGTTGTTCTTGGTCTTGTAGATTATGAGGTTTTCTCCGTTGAGGGATGTGTATATGAGGAGTGTTGTCTCGTTGATGAGGTAGTATATTGCTCCTTGTCTTATTCTTATTTGTGTGATTGTTTTGTAGAATGGTGTGTTTATCTTTATTGTTCCTGGTTGTATTGTCATGTATTCTATTCTCGGTGTTGTCTGCATTTCTCTTAGTATTTCTATTATTCTTTCTTTCGTGAAGTATTCTTGTATTGTTACATATTTTGGTGTGAGCTTCTTCATGAAATCTTTCCCCGTCACAACCAATCCTGACCATGCTCTCGGCGTGAGGCTTGCTATGAATTCTCTATTGTATTTCAGGAACATCATTGTTGGGGTGTAGAGGAATCGGCCAGTCGTTTCATATACTAATATTCCAGCGTTATCAGCGTTTTCATCCCTATCGGATACTTTTAGGTAGACTCTCACATCGAACGTTGTCCTTTCTAGTCTTTCATCGTCAATGAAGATTCCTTGCTGGTATATGATTGTTTTTACGTTCTGGTCGATTGTTATGAATGTGTTGAGTGGGTATACGAATTTGAGTATGATCCAGTTGTTTTTTACGGGGAATTCGTTGTGTGTGAATGTGAGGTCTATGTTCACGAACGCTTTAAGGCTTCTTATCGTGTATGTTTTGCCGTCTGTGTAGATGTGGGCGTGTATTTCTGTTGGTAGGTAGTGTTGGTCAATTTTTATGAGTGTTACGTAGGAGTCGTCTGAGAGGTGTAGGTCGTTGAGGAATTGTGGTGTGAGTGCTAGGTTTTCGTCTGGTTCTAGTTTCATTAGTGTTAGTTTGTTGATTGGGTCGTATGGATCGTATCCTGCTTCTTTTAGTGCTTGTATTGCGTCTGGGAATTTGCTCCAATATTCTTTATACCAGTCTGTGCTTTTGTAGTTTTTTATTTGTTCGATCGCTTGTGATTGTAGTTGTGTGTATGTTTGGTATGAGCTTATTATTACGGATAGCCTATTCATTATTATTATCATCCCAACAACGAGAAGCACAACAAGCAACTTCTCATTCCTCATACCAAATTTATACTAAAAAATACGTTTAAAAAATTAATGCGCAACGATTTGAATGGTGCTTTGAATATATTAAAGAGAGTGGGGATTGTGGTAACTTCTGTGAAGAAACCGTTGCCCTTCATTGCAAACGCTCCACAAAACCACACACAAATTATACAACAAAGCAGGATGTAGTTTTAATGCTGTTTTGGTGTTGTTTGGTTATTTTTCTATGTAATATGCTAGTCCTGCCATGAGGCGTCTTGCTGTTCTTCCGACTGTTATGCTTTCTATGTCTATTAAGTCTCCTAATGGTCTTGTTTTTACTTTTACGTCGATGATACCTTTCGGATGTGCTATTATAACATCTTCTCCACGATCTTCAGATAATTGATTAACTATGCTTCCAGGGATTTTAGATGCTGCTGCGGTGCTGATGGAACCTGTTACTGGGTATGCATGGTGCATTCTTTGGAGTGAGAAGAGTCTTGCTAATACTGTATATTCATCCTTTTTAATAAGTTTACCATTGGATGTTTTATAATCCTTCTTTTCACCGATAATAACAATATGCGGAAAGTGTGGGCTCTTTATGATTGCTTCTTCAGCTTTTTCCACTAATCCCATTAATTCTGCCGCTTTAGACCTAATTTTCTCTAGTTTTTCTAAAATAGTTGAAGGTATTTCCCAAGGTAATTCGGATCCTTGAAGACCAATATCCTTAGCTCTTATGAAGACTGCTGGATTTCCGGCATCTACTAACGAAGCTTCTATTATGGTATTTTCTATTGTTATTTTGTCTATTGGATTTCCTGTGGGCAAGAGCTTGTTTGTGAGGGAACCTTTTGGATCGTACCATACTAAATCTATTCTAGAACCTGGATTAGGTACACCATCTATTTGATAGTTACCATCATATTTTGTTTTCTCGTTCTCAACAGGAACTATAGCATCTATTCTTTTATTAGTGTTTACATTATACATTCTGACTCTGGTTGAAGGTTCTTTTCCTTTGATTAATCCTTCATCTATAGAAAAGGGTCCTACAGCAGCAGTAAGATTTCCGCAATTTCCCACCCATTCGATGAATCTTCTTTCTATACCTACTTGTCCGAATAAATATTCAATATCCACATTAGGTTTTGCACTCTTCCAAACTATCATGGTTTTGCTTGTATGAATTTGTGCTCCTCCTAGACCATCTATTTGTGATGGATCCCCACTTCCAAAGATTTTTAAGATTATTTCATCTCTTTTAGTTTCATCTTCTGGTAGATCGTTCTTCTTAAAAAGTATTCCTTTACTTGTACCTCCTCTCATTATCACGCAAGGAATAGCCTTTAACATAGATTTTTTTATTTTTTACTATTATATAAAGATTTCAGCTAATGGTGTTCACATAGGACATCATCCTCACAATAAGTGAAGAGGTTCATGAAAAGCTCAATACTTCTCAAACCAAGAATACTAGAATTCACATTGTTAAAGAAAGCACAAGACCTGTACTTCAAAAACTAAAGAAACGCTCAACAGAACTCCTCAAACCAAAACCCCTTATGAACAAAACCAGCCCTCACAACAGCATCAACATATCAAGGACCACCATAAAAAGAACAACACGCTCATTCACACAAAGCCTCCTCACCCTCACAAGGAACCTAAGAGCCTAAAAATTCCTTGTAAAACTCACATGGAAGAGTATAATTGAGTCTCCACATCAATCAAGACCACACTTTCTTGTGCCGAGTCCGAATGCATGAGTATGCTCAGTACTTTATAGTTTAAATGGTACTTTGTTTCTTTTGAATATGTTGAGTTGTTTGAAGCGTTCAAAAATGCTCACGGCACCTCACCACAAGTATTACCACAAACTCACATAAAGCTTATGCGGACAGTCTCTAGTCTCCTATAGTTAAGTTTATATATATTTCAAGCAAAAAGTATAGTGATGTGGTATGAACAAAATGTTTAACAAAAGGGGGATTTCTAGAATTTTTGCTATAGTTATTATCGTTGTAATAATAGTTGCAATAAGTGCTACTATATATTCTGTTTATTATAGTGGTGCGCCAGCCACTTCTACTACACCTACTATGTCAACGACAACTTCTTTTACAACTTCTCCGTCACAGATTGTAAAAATTACATGGACGTCTGGGAGTACTGGTGGTGCATTTTATTTAAGTACTGCTGCTGCTTTGGCTGCTATAGGTAATCCTGATAGTTTAGTATTTATACATCAAGCTGGATCAGGTGGCACGACTGGTATTCTTCTCTTGAAGGAGGGTATGACTGATATTGGTGTTGGATCACTTTTGGATGCTCAGGAATTATATAAGAATTTTGCCAGTCTTAGAGTAATACTTCCTGTTGCTGCTTTTGCTGGACAATTAGTAGTAAGGGCTGATAGTGATATTAAATCGTGGAGTGATGTGAATGGAAAGGCTATTAGTATAGGGTCTCCTACATTTATTGCGAATAAGATGTTTAAGAATGTTATGCAGGTTTTAAATATTAAACCATCTGTTATAAAAGAATTGGGTCATACAGATTCTATGGATCAGTTAGTTAGTGGTATAATTGATGCATACTTCTTTACTGGATTTCCTAATCCAACTGTTCAAGAATATGCTATAAAGTATAAACTAAAGCTTGTTCCTCCTACGACTGATGAACTTAAGATAATAACACAGAAATTGCCGTATTACCAGCCATATACCATTGATGCCAGTGGGGGTAAGGTTTATTCGGGTATTGATATAAAATTTGATACTATTGCTGATTGGGCTTTTCATTATACGACGTCTAAATTATCTGAAGACATTGTATATATGATTGTTAAAACGTATTGGACAAATAAAAAGACTGCAGAGTCTTTATTTTTGCAACATAAAGATTTTAAGCCATCTATATTATTCTTATCTAAGCCTATCCCTTTACATGCCGGTGTAATTAAATATTATAAGGAAATTAATGTGACTGTGCCTCCTGAACTAATACCACCTGAATACAAATCTTAATTTTTTATTTTTCTCATGAGGTGAATATATTGAAATACGTATTAGATGTTGAAAGAAAAATAGTGGAAGTTGTAGCTATATTATTTGTATTATATATACTATTTATAATTTCTGGTGCAGCTTTTATTGTATTACCAAAGGAGTATGTTTTACCTGTCGCTCTGGCTCTTGTATATTTTTTAGGTTTCCTTTTCTTTCCGATTGGTTCTCATGAAAAGTTTAGAAACTTTATTGTTGATTGGTTTCTAGGGATACTTGGTGCATCTGTTGCCTTGTATGCTATTGTTCCTGCATATCGCATATTTACAGAAGGTCTTCCTAGGCTAATTTTGATACTTCCGCTTCATGAAGTTATTTTAGGCATTATAGCTATGATTCTTCTTTTGGAGCTTGTAAGGAGGACTGGTGGTATTGCTTTAATGTCTATAATAATTTTATTTTTAATATTTGGTTTCTTTGGAGATTATTTGCCTATTGCTTGGTTTCCTAAATCTCTGAATGTATCGTACTTCTTTTCATTTTTTTATTTAGGCAATCTTTATTATGGGGCTTCAGAAGGATTATTTGGTAATCTTACGTCATTGGTTATAACGGTGATTTCAGGTTTTTTAATTTTTGGAGGTATAATGTCGGCAACAGGATTAGGTAAATTCATAATAGACACTCTTCAATCTCTAGTTGGTTGGATGAGTGGTGGTCCAGCTAAAGTATCAATATGGGCTAGTGCTTTGTTCGGTACTATAACAGGGAGTCCTGTAGCTGAAGTAATGGTTATAGGTAGTCTTACGATACCTGCAATGTTAAGTGTGGGCTTTGAACCTCATATAGCGGCCGCGATAGAAGCTGCAGCTGGATGTGGTGGAGAGCTTATGCCTCCTGTCATGGGGGCCGGAGCTTTCATAATGTCTGAGATGATAGATATACCTTATATTAGAATTGCTGAAGCTGCTTTTATTCCGGCCATTTTATATTTTGTAACTAAATTTGCTTCTATACATTTTTATGCAAAAAAGAAAAATCTAAGAGGGTTAGAAAGGACGGAGCTTCCTAAGTTTAAAGAGGTCATAAAAAATGGATGGCCATTAGTTATTCCGTTAATTATTCTCATAATAGCTATTTTAATATTGCCATCTATAATGTGGGCAGCATTTTGGAGCATTGTTGCATCAGTTACAATACCTAATATTAAAAAGTCAACACGTATAAAGCTTGATGTTTTACATAAGAGTATTGTTGATACTATTAAAAGCTTTGTTTCAATTGCCGTGATAATCATAGGTGCCGACATAATATCTTCTATAATGGCTTTGACAGGTTTAGCAAATCTTGTGACACAGTTTATGACTAGAATTGTTGGTGAGAATTTATTATTGGCTCTCATAATTGCAATGATAGGAGCTTTATTGCTTGGAATGATTGTTCCTGCTACACCAGCATATATATTTTCAGCTGTAACATTTTCTCCTACATTAACATTATTAGGGTTAAATCCCTTAGTAGCGCATATGTTTTTGTTCTATTTTGCTATTATGGGTCCTATAACTCCCCCCGTAGCATTAGCAACGTATGCTGCAAGCAGTATTGCTAAATCTGATTATTGGAAAAGCGGACTATGGGGAACGATATTTGCTGTAGTAGGTTTTGTTGTTCCATTTATCTTTGTTTATGATCAATCTCTTTTGCTTATTGGCAGTCCAGTAAACACTTTAATCAGATTCTTTTTTGTTACATTAGGATTCGTAGTACTATCAGGAGCAATGTTTGGTTATCTGTTCCTGCCATTGAATTTTATACAGAGAATATTATATGCAATAATAGCTACATTACTTTTATATCCTGATCTTTCATATTATACAAATATTATAGGACTATTGATAGTTATAATTATTTTCTTGTATTATATTATAAGAAGACATAAATTATCATCGGATGATGGTAATGGATAGGAGAGAATTTATTCAATATCTTATTAAACTATCTATTGGTTTACCTGTATTAACTATTATTCCTTGGTTTTCATCATTAAGTTATAAGCCGATGGAAGCTAAAAGAATGTGGCCAGTAATTGTTATATGTAGCTTAGATGAGTTGAAAGAGAAAGGTTATAAAATCTTTATGTATCCGTTAAAGAATACTCCAAATATATTAGTTAAAGTTGGTGAACCTGTTAAATTTGGTATTGGCCCTGAGAATGATATAGTTGCATATAATTTGCTTTGTCAGCATTTAGGTTGTATGGTTAAGTATTTATCTTCATCAGAAACAATTGGGAATGCATCTATTAAATATGATTTGAGAGGTAAGCCTTTATTTTATTGTCCATGTCATGCTGGGATGTATAGTGTAGTTGATGGGGGTGTTCCTGTAGCTGGTCCACCAAAGTTTCCTCTTCCAAGAGTCTTACTGAGGATTGAAAATATTAATGGTAATGATGCAATTATTGCATATGGAATGGCACCACCTGTAATATATGGAAAAGGTCCTCTTGGTTCAACTGATATTGAAAGAGATCTTTATGGTGGTGATTTAGTTGGTTAAAGATTGGTTAGAGGAAAGATTTAGGTTACGAGAGGGATTTCTAAAGCCAGTTCCATTGTCAACATTACATTTTTGGGATTGGTTAGGTGCATTAGCGTTTATATCCTTTCTAGTACAAGGTATTACTGGTATTTTAATTGCTTTTCATTATGTACCATCGCCTGATAAAGCATACGAATCTGTTCAATTTATTAAAGATTATGTAGCTTATGGTCAATTATTACTGAGCTTGCATAGATATGGAGCTTATTCTATGATCTTTTTAGCGTTTATTCACATGTTGAGAAATCTCGTAATTGGTTCTTACAGAAAACCTAGAGAGATAACATGGATTGTTGGAATGTTAATGGGTATTATTGTGTTATCATCAGGGTTTACTGGTTATTTGCTTCCGTGGAGTGTTATATCAAAAATGGCAACTGATGTAGGACTTGGTATTCTTTCAGAGATACCTGGAATTAATTATATTATTTCTACTGTTATATACTCTTCTGATGCGTTTCTTATGCAGTTCTTTTTTATAATTCATGTGCTTTTACTGCCTGCTATGCTTACTATGTTATTTATGCTGAAGATGTGGTTATTTGAAGCTCATGGACCATATGTCACGACTGATAGTAAGAAGGTTAATTGGTTTCCAGAGGCATTTAGTTACCTTACTATGTTATCCTTTTATTATATGGCTTTCCTTTTATTATTATCATCATTGATCCCGGCTGATTTTCCTCCTAAATATGCTCCTGAGACTGCATCACAATATTTGCCTAGTCCAGAATGGTACTTTTTATGGCTTTATCAGATTATTAAAATAGAATGGGTTCAACGGGAGGGGTTTTACATTTTCTTAATTTTTTTATTTATTTTATTATTATCATTATTTTTATTGCCTTTTGTAATTAAGCCAGGGTATGAACGAAGTGTTGGAGAATATGCTGGTGCAATTATATTTTCTGAAGTACTTTTTTTGAGTTTTTGGGGCAGCATTACGTTAGGTCAGAGTATTAGCCTACTAGAAGGTACTATTGTAATCTTAGGTGTTGGATTCTTTGCCGTTATTATTATGAGAACTATAAAATTTATTAAACCCAATGTTAAATTCTTTAGAATACCGAATGTTAAAAATAAGAGTATGTTTAAACTTTTCCTTTCATTATTAATTATTATTCTAACGATATTAGTATTTATTTTATCATCAATTTTTCTTATGGCATTAGACTTTTTGTCCTCGGCATTATTAATTAATATTATGAATCCATGGAGGAATAAAGAATGAAAATTTCAAATAGAAATATTATGAAAATTTTTATGAGAGCTATAAAAAGCGGATTTTTAGGTTGGTTTTTGCACAGAATTACTGCAGTGATTTTGGTCATAACTATTTTTATTCATGTTTTTTATTTTAATTATGTTATGTTTGTATTAGGTGAAGAACCTATATCAGGGATTAATGCATACATATTTTACGATATAGTGCTATTATCAGGTCTGTATCATGGATTAAATGGTCTTAAAGTGATATTGGCTGAATTAGGATTTGGGCTTAATCAACGATTTCAACTGAATGTGTTTCTCTTAATTATTTGGATTGTATTAGCATGGTTTGGCTCTGCTTTATTATGGAGGGTTTTCGTTGGATGGTAGAGAAATTCTATCATGATTTGATTATAATAGGTGGGGGAATAACAGGTTTAAGAGCAGCTATAGAAGCTTTATTTACAGCTAAGAAGGCAGGAAAAAATATTGATATAGCATTGATATCAAAAGTTCATCCTTTGAGGTCGCATTCTGTTTCAGCGGAAGGAGGACTTGGTGCCGTATTGACATTAAGTAGTGGAGATAGTTTTGATCTGCATGCATGGGATACAATAAAAGGTGGCGATTTTTTAAATGATCAAGATGCTGTTGAACTTTTTGTTAAACTAATACCAAGAGAGGTTATATTCTTAGAACATATAGGTATGCCATGGATGCGAAGTGATGATGGAACTCTTCTTCAAAGCCAAAGAATGGGAGCACACAGTTTTCCGCGGGGAGTATTTGGTAGTGACAAAACAGGTCATTACATAATGCAGACTTTATATGACATGTTAATCTCAATGGATAACATAACATTTTACAATGAATATTTTGTAACATCAATAAATGTTTCAGAAGGTTTATTTAAAGGATTAACGGCTTTAAATATTAAAAATGGTTCTTTAGTTTATTTTTCATCTAAATCATTAATAATAGCAACTGGAGGATTAGGGAGAATTTATCGTACTACAACTAATGCTGTAGGAGTAACAGGAGATGGTATGGCTTTAGCCTATAAAGCTGGTTTACAGTTAAAAGATATGGAGTTTACTCAATTTCACCCTACTGGGCTTGTGCCTAGAGGAGTTTTGATCTCAGAGGCTGCAAGAGGCGAAGGAGGATATCTTATAAATAATAAAGGTGAACGGTTCATGAAGAAGTATGCACCAACCCGAATGGAGTTAGCTCCAAGAGATATCGTTTCAAGAAGTATAATGTGGGAGATAGAGGCTGGGAATGGTTTTGAAACCAATGGAATTAAACATGTAATGCTTGATCTAAGACATCTTGGTGAAGAGAAAATAAATGAACGATTACCGTTTATCAGAGATTTAGTAAAAAGAACTTTAGGTATAGACCCTACGAAAGAATTAATACCAGTAAGACCATCACTTCATTACATGATGGGAGGAATACATACTGATAGATATGGATTTACTGGAGTTCCTGGTATATGGGCTGCTGGAGAAGTTGCATGTGTTAGTATACATGGTGCAAATCGATTAGGAACAAATGCATTAGGTGAATGCTTAGTTTATGGATCATTAACAGGACAATATGCTGCAGAATACACTGTAAAATCATCAAATTCTCACTACTTTGATCAGGCACATTTCGATAAAATTGAAAAAAAGATTTTTGATGAAATTTTAGGTAACGAATATGGAAATGACAATCTTTATAATATCATGGAAAACTTACAAGCAGTAATGGAGGAAAATGTTGGCATCTTTAGAGTTGAGGAAAAAATGAATAATGCTCTTAAAAAAATAAGAGAGCTTAAGAATGAACTTAAAAATGTCCGTATAAGTGATAGGGAAAATACTTTTAATACTGAATTAATAGATTATTTGCAATTGGAAAACATGCTAGAAATTTCAGAATTGATAACACTAAGTGCAATTTTAAGAAAAGAGAGTCGTGGTTCTCATTATCGTATTGATTATCCAAAAAGGAATGACAAGGAATGGCTAAAACATACGATTATAAAATATTCGACAGAAGGGCCTATTATAACTTATATACCAGTGGTGATAACAAAATGGCAACCGACGGTAAGAGAATATTAGTTAAGGTGTATAGAAAGCAAAAATTATCATGGCTAGAGGTAGAAGTTCCAGTAGAAAAATGGACAACAGTGCTTGATGTTCTTAAATACATAAAGAAGAATGTTGACCATACATTAGCATTTAGGTATCAATGTGAAATGGGTTCTTGTGGATCATGTGGAGTAGTAGTGAATTCTAAACCAGTTCTTGCATGCAAAACATTAATTTCAGAACTCAAAGCTGATACAATTGAAATAGAACCTCTTTATAATTTACCAGTAATAAAAGATCTAGTTGTTGATCAAGAACTTATGTTTAAAAAATACAATAGCGTTAAACCCTTCATTCTACCAAAAATGAATGAATTATTAAATATAAAAGGTGAATTTATTTTAACACAAAAAGAGCAGAATGAATTCATTTCCTATGCCGCATGTATAAACTGTGGATTATGCTATTCAGCATGTCCAACAATAGCGCTTAATAAAGAATTCCTTGGACCTCATACTCTTAATGCACTTTATAGATATTATTCTGACATAAGATTGGATTCTTGGATTGAGATCTTGAATTCAATAAATAAAGACAAAGAAAGCGCAATATGGAACTGCCACTATGCTGGAGCATGCAGTAAAGTGTGTCCAGTAAACGTTGACCCAGCGTCATCTATTCAAAAGATGAAAAAAGAATTCTTATTCACGATAATGAAAATAGAAAAAAAGAGGAGAGAACCGAACATTTTTATCAGAGACGTTTTTGCAAAATCACAATTATAGTTCTTCGATTAACTTTTTGCCTTAACAAACTTCTCCACCCACCTATTAGCATACGAAAACTTCCTCTGAGGCTGTCCACGTAAGCTTTATGTGAGTTTGTAGTCACTACTTGTGGTGAAGTGCCATGAATCTTTTTGAACACTTCAAACAACTCAACACAAAAGAAACAAAATACTGTTCGAACCAAAAGCATTATATGCATTCAGATTCAGCACAAGAAAAACAGCAAGATTACTCGCACTCACAAAACAAAAAATTTCAAAAACAAGCATACACAACTACGTAAGAAAAGCATCACAAATACTCAAACTCAAACCAGAACCAAAAGTACACAGGTAGTCTTTACAGGTCATGTTAAAGTTTAAGTGTTACTTTAATAAATATTGGTGCAAGGAGATTTTATCATGACAAGCTGAGACTACCAAGTACACAAGATCATATCAGTAGACGAGACTGTGATAAAGCTCAACAGTGAGAACGCGTACGTGTGGTCTTAACTGATGCGGAGACTCAAGAGCTCATACTCTTCCATGTGAGTTTTACGAGGAATTTTTATGAGGCTCTCAGGTTTCTTGTGAGGGTGAAGAGGCTTTGTGTGAATGAGCGTGTTGTTCTTATTATGGTGGTCCTTGTTATGTTGATGCTGTTGTGAGTGTTGGTTTTGTTCATGCGAGGGTTTTGGTTTGAGGGGTTCTGTTGAGCATTTCTTTAGTTTTTGCATAGGTTTCATGCTTTCTTTAACAATGTGAATTCTGGGGTTCTTGGTTTGAAAAGTGTTGAGCTTTTCGTGAACCTCTTCGCTTATTGGTATGTGAATTGGAGGTGATGTCTTATGTGGACAGTCTCTTTTTCTAAAAAGTTATATAAAAATTAAGATATAAAGTAGAAAAACTAAAAATTTATGAATTAATTAATTTTATAAAAATTGCTCTTGTCTTGCATGAATGATTGCTTATCTCTTTTATGAATGATCTTAGTAAGCGCTTCTTCTATATGATCTATTCACAAGATAAGGGTGAAATCTTATATTCTTCTGTTGTTTTAATTGTGGGGGAGTTTTTTTATGCGGTATGTTGTGGCCGTTATAAAGGGTGATGGTATAGGCCCAGAAGTTACTGATTCTGCTCTTGCTATTCTTAATGTTATTTCTGAGAGGTTTAATTTGGATTTTGAGTATGTGAATGTTGAGGCTGGGGATTCTGCTATAAAAAAGTACGGCTCTCCTCTGTCTTTAGATGATTTTAACATGTTATTTATGAGTCATGCTATATTGAAAGGGCCTGTTGGTGAGAGTGCTGGTGAGGTTGTTACTAAGATTAGAAGAGGATTGGATCTTTTTGCTAATATAAGGCCTGTGAAGGTTTTGCCTAATGTTCCGAGTTTGGGGCGGAATGTTGATATGGTTATTGTAAGAGAGAATACTGAGGATGTGTATGTTAGGGCTGAGTATAAGTTTCATGATTTAGCTGTTGCACTTAGGATTATTTCATCAAAGGCTAGTGAGAGGATTGCTAGGGTTGCTTTTGATTATGCTATAAGAAGGAGGAAGCTTGTTACTATTGTTCATAAGGCGAATGTTTTACAAGTTAGTGATGGTCTCTTTAGGGATGTTGCTAGGAGTGTTGGTAAAGAGTATCCGAGCGTGAGTGTTGAAGAGCTCTATGTTGATACAGCTGTGATGGATATTGTTAGGAGACCTGAGCATTTTGATGTTATATTATCTACGAATTTGTATGGTGATATTTTGAGTGATGTGGCAGCATATGTTGGTGGTGGTCTTGGGTTGGCATGTAGCGCAAATCTTGGTGTTGATAAGGCTATGTTTGAGCCTGTTCATGGTGCAGCTTTTGATATTGCTGGTAAGAATTTGGCTAATCCTGTAGCTATGATTAGGAGTGCTGGTTGGATGTTAAAGTGGCTTGGTGAAAAGTGGAGTGATCGAAGAGCTGTTGATGCTGGTATTTTAGTGGAAAAGTGTGTAGAGAGGGCATTTGAGTTAGGATATAGGACTGTGGATTTGGGTGGAGATTTGGGTACTAAGGAGTTTACTAGTAAGCTTTTGGATATTATTAAGGTTTTTTAATAAAAAATTATGATTATTTTTTTAGGTTATGTTATTTTTATAAAATTCGTTTATTATATTTTTGAGCGCATTATTGTTTATTTTGATTCCTTCGATGCTTAGTTCTTTGATTTTTTCTAATGTAAAGTTTACAAGTTTTTCGTCTGGTTCTATGCCCATATTTTTAAGCGCATATTCTACTGATCTTTTTCCGCTTTTCTTACCTAGGACTATTTTTCTTGCTGATCCTACGATTTCTGGGGTTATGGGTTCATAAGTTAATGGGTTGTTTAGAACACCGTGTACGTGTATTCCGCTTTCATGTGAGAATGCGTTGTCACCTATGATAGGTTTATTGGGGGGTATTGGTATGCCAAATATGCTTGAAATTAGTCTGCTGGTTGGTTTTAGCAGGTTTGTTTTTATGTTTGTTTTGTATCCTATTAGGAAGTGTAGTATGGCGACTACTTCTTCTAGTGCTGCGTTTCCTGCTCTTTCTCCGTATCCGTTTGCTACTACTTGTGCTCCGTCTGCGCCCGCTTGTATTGCGGCTATCGTATTTGCAACTGCTAGTCCAAAGTCGTTATGACAGTGTACGTCTATTGGTATAGTATAGCCAATGTGTTTTCTTATGTATTGTATTAGATTTGCCATTTTTTCTGGTGTCATAACTCCTACAGTATCTGGCACGTTTAGTATATCGGCTCCGGCTTCTAGAACTTCTTTATAAATTGTTATGAGGAAGTTTGGGTCACTTCGTGTAGCATCTTCTGCGCTGAACATAACAGCTGCTCCGTGCTCTTTGATGTATTCTACTGATGTAATCGCACTGTTGACTACTTCTTCTTTGCTCATTTTGAGTTTATATTTCATATGAATTTCTGATGTTGCTATGAATACGTGTATTATGTCGGCATCTGTTGATAGTGCAATGTCTATATCGCTTTTTAATGCTCTTGTGAGCGCTGCTATTCTAGCCGTGTTGGTATTCTTTTTTATTAATTTAACAGCTTCTGCCTCACTTTTTGATGATGAGGGGAATCCGGCTTCTATGATATCAACACCTAATTCATCTAATGCTTGTGCAATTTTTAATTTGTCAAAAGGTTTTAATGCGATTCCTGGCGTTTGTTCGCCGTCTCGTAGTGTAGTGTCAAAGATTCTTATTCTACGTGAACCAATTCCATTTTATTTCCCTCACCACATTTCTTATTAACTTTGCTTATAAGTATTAATCTGGCTATGAGCACGTAATGTTTAAAAGGACATAATAAATATATATGGGTCGGTGGTCTTATGGAATTGGTGACCTCCATGGAAATCAATTAACTGCCACCGTTTTACGTGGGGCTGATGCCCTAGTTAAAACAATTCGTGAATTAAACGTTAAGCATGTTTTCGGGATTCAAGGCGGAAGCATAATGACAATATATGATGCCTTCTATAACGTTGATGATGTAAAGCTATTTACTTTTAAACATGAACAAGGTGCGATTCATGCTGCAGATGCTTATGCAAGAGTATTAAAAAGACCTGGTGTTGTAATGGTCACTAGTGGTCCTGGCGCAACTAACTTAGTGACTGGATTAGCTAATGCATACATGGATAGTTCTCCTGTGATTGCAATTACTGGTCAAGTATCTACTGCGATACTTGGTAGGGATGGCTTTCAAGAGACTGATATTATGGGTGTTACGTTCCCTATAACGAAGTTTAATTACATGGTAAAACATCCTAATGAATTACCTTCAGCTTTTCGTGTTGCTCATAAAGTTGCTATGAGTGGTAGGCCAGGTCCAGTTTTAATTGATGTTCCTAAAGATGTTCAGGCTGCCACTTATACTGCGGATGAGGATGTTAGCGTAAAGGTAAGATTGGATAAGTTTGTTTTACCAAGACCACGTTCGCTTGATGTTAAGAAAGCTGTTGAAATTCTTTTAGGCGCCGAAAGGCCTGTTATACTTGTTGGTGGTGGTGTGTATTGGAGTGGTGCATGGAATGAGGTGATTAAGATTGCTGAGATTCTTATGGCGCCTATTGTATCTACTTTTCCTGGTAAAAATAGTGTACCTAATGGACATGCACTTTATGTGGGTCCTGCTGGCATGCATGGAAGGCTTGAAGCTGATGCAGCTCTTGCTAATGCTGATGTGATTTTGGCGCTTGGCACTCGATTTAGTGATAGGACTGTGGGTAGGTTTAATGAGATGAACGAGAAGAAAATCATACATATTGACATTGATTCTAGCGAAATCAATAAGAATGTTAAATCAACGATTGGTGTAGTTTCTGATGTAAAAGTAGTTTTAAATGAAATGTTGAAAATCTTTCCGAATGTTGTGAAGAAGAATGAGAGATTCTTAAACTGGCTATTCTCGATAAGGAAATCTTATGAAAATACTTTAGAATTATTAAGTAATGGAATGAAGTTTGCACCATGGAAAGTTCTTAAAACTATTAGGAATTCTATGCCAGCGGATAGTGTAACTGTAACTGGTGTAGGGAGTCATCAAATGTGGTGTGAGCTTCACTGGGATGTGTATGTTCCAGGAACTTTCATAACTAGTGCGGGGCTTGGTACGATGGGGTTTGGATTGCCTGCAGCTTTAGGTGCGAAAATAGCCGTGAAAGATAATCCTGTGTTACTGGTTGATGGTGATGGTTCATTTCAAATGACGATGAATAATCTATCATTAATTAGAGATTATAATTTACCGATTGTAATAGTAATTTTTGATAATAGGGCTTTAATGCTAGTGAAGCAATGGCAAATATACATGTATTCTAAGAGAATAGTTGAAACTGAATTTTCTCAACGACCGGATTTCATTAAATTAGTTAACGCATATGATATTGAAGGTTACAGACCTGATAGCTATAACGATATAGAAAGGATTGTGAAATGGGCACTAAGAAATAATGAACCGGTTTTAATAGATGTTCCTATTGATAGAGAGAAGGACATTGTACTTCCGTGGGTTAAACCTGGTGATTGGCTTACTAGTGCTATACCTCCTGATGGGATGAAAGTTGATCTAACATGGAGGGGATAATAGTGGAGAAAATAATAGTTTTGAGGGCTACCATAGGTATTGATTCTGTTGGTAGAATTATTAATGTTGTACGAAGAGGTAAGGTGAATTTACAAGAGGTTACAACGAAATTTATAGATGATCGTGTTGTGATGCATATTAAACTGGATGGTTCGGAGAATGAGATTGATTGGCTATCTAAGAAATTATTTAAGCTTGTGGATGTTGATGAGATGGAGGTGATTGAAGGTGCCTAAGGTTTATACTGATGAGGATGTTTCATTAGATATTCTCAAGAATAAGACTATTGGTGTTGTAGGTTATGGTAGTCAAGGAAGGGCACAGGCACTTAACTTAAGAGATAGTGGTCTTAATGTTATAATCGGTTTAAGGAAGGGAAAATCATGGGATGAAGCTACTAAGGATGGTTTTAGTGTATACGAGATCAATGAGGCTGTTAAAAGGTCTGATGTGCTCTTAATATTAATACCTGATATGGTTCAGCCAAGTGTATGGAATGAAAACATTTCCACACATATAAAACCTGGAACAGTAGTAGATTTTGCTCATGGATTTAATGTGAGATTTGGCTTAATTAAACCACCAAACTTTGTAGATGTGGTGATGGTTGCTCCTAAAGGACCTGGAAAATTAGTTAGAGATGAATATGTTAAAGGACGTGGTGTTCCTGCACTTGTAGCAGTGCATCAGAATTATAGTGGAGTTGCAATGGAGTATGCTTTAGCAATCACTAAAGGAATAGGTGCTACGCGAATGGGTGTTTTAGAAACTACGTTTGCTGAAGAAACTGAAACAGATCTGATAGGTGAACAGACAGTACTTGTGGGCGGTCTCATCGAGCTTTTAAAGAAAGGGTTTGAAGTTTTAGTGGAATTAGGTTATCAGCCTGAAGTGGCCTATTTTGAAGCTATAAACGAGGCAAAGTTAATAATGGATTTGATCTGGGAAAAAGGATTCACAGGAATGTTAATGAATGTTTCCGAGACAGCTAGGTTTGGAGGCTTAACTGTTGGGCCTCAGGTTATTGATAATCACGTTAAAGAAAATATGAAAAAAGCTGCAGAAAAAGTTAGAAATAACGAGTTTGCACAATCGTGGATTAAAGAGTTCAGAGAGGGAATGCCCACACTTAACCAACTTATTAAGGAACTCGAAAAACATCAAGCAGAAATAACAGGTAAATATCTTAGATCACTCGCAAGTAGGAAGTATTAAAATGATGAATAAAGATAATATTATTAATGAGAGGTGATTAATCATGAGCGATGATACAACAAAAGTTAAAGATTTGCGCAGTTCTAAGATAACTCAAGGTATAGAGAGAGCTCCGCATAGGGCTTTACTAAGAGCTATTGGGCTTACTGATAATGATTTCAATAAACCGATCATCGGTATTGCAAATTCTTATAGTGAGTTTGTTCCTGGTCATTTGAATCTAAGAAAACTCGTAGATGCTGTTAAAGAAGGAATTAGGGAGGCTGGTGGTGTACCGATAGAGTTTAACACTATAGCTGTTGATGATGGCATTGCTATGGGCCATGAGGGGATGAAATATTCACTAGTAAGTAGAGAAATAATTGCAGATAGTGTTGAAATAATGGCTCAAGCTCATCAGGTTGATGGATTAGTTTTGATGGCAAGTTGTGATAAAATCGTGCCTGGTATGATAATGGCGGCTGCTCGGTTGAATATTCCATCAATCTTCCTTAACGGTGGACCAATGGAACCAGGTTATTATAGAGGGAATTCAATCGCATTAGGTAATGTGTTTGAAGCTGTAGGTTCATATTTAAAGGGTAAGATAACTATCGAGGAGCTTTATGAGATAGAGAGAAATGCATGTCCTGGACCAGGAAGTTGTGCTGGATTGTATACAGCTAATACAATGTCAATATTGTCTGAGGTTTTGGGTTTATCAGTACCTGGCACGTCAACAATACCTGCGGTGAGTGCACATAGAGTCAGGGTGGCTAGGGATGCTGGTAAATTAATAGTAGAGTTGGTAAGGAAGAATCTTTTACCTCGCAATTTAATAACACGCGAATCACTACTTAATGCTATAGCAGTAGACTTAGCTATGGGTGGATCAACGAACGCAGTATTGCATTTACTTGCTATTGCAAGGGAAGCCGGTGTAAACTTAACACTCGATGATTTTGATAATATGAGTTCTAAAGTACCTTACATAGCTGACCTAGCTCCTGGAGGAAAATATTATGTGATCAATTTTCATGCAGTAGGTGGTGTACCAACGTTGATAAAAGAGTTATCAAAAATTGGTGCTGTTAATCCTAATGTATTAACAATATTAGGTATTACTTGGAAAGAAATTATAGCAAATGCTCCTAATCCAGATAATGTAATTATAAGATCTGCAGAGAAGGCTTTATCATCTCGCAGTGCATTGGTAGTGTTGAAAGGAAATCTTGCACCAAATGGTGCTGTTATAAAAATCGCGGGAGTTTCAATTAAGAAATTTGAAGGAAATGCTAGACCCTTTAATAGTGAGGAGGAGGCTCTCAAGTATATCGAAAAAGGTGATATAAAGCCTGGTGATGTAATAATTATTAGGTATGTAGGTCCTGCTGGTGCACCAGGTATGCCTGAAATGCTTCAAGTAACTTCTGCGATCGTTGGTTTAGGTTTAGGAGAGAGTGTGGCGTTAATTACAGATGGTAGGTTTAGCGGTGCAACGAGAGGTATCATGGTTGGACATGTATCTCCTGAAGCCGCTGTTGGTGGCCCTATTGCTGTCGTAGAATATGATGATAGAATTTACATAGATGTTGAATCTAAAAAAATAATATTAAAAGTTGATGAAAAAGAATTAAAACACAGAATAGATAACTGGGTGCCTCCTAAGAAAGATGTCAAAGGGGTGCTGAAGAGATATTCTATGTTAGTTAGTGATGCAAGTGAGGGTGCGGTCTTAAAGTATAATTTAAGATGACTTTTTTTCCTGTCTTGAAGGACGAAGCTTCCATTTCTTATAAATTATTGTCAAGCACTTCAAGATGAAGAATTATTTTTATGATATGTTATAATGTTATCTTTTATAACATTAGTTCTGATTGGTAGCGCAAATATGTTTATTTATAAAAAGATTGTTTTTGTTTAGGAAGGGGTTAGAATAGTGGAGGATGTAGCTGAGAAACTAGATGAATATAAGCTAGAAAGGTTAGTAAAGGAACTGAAGAAGAAAAGTGGGCGAGGTACTGAACTTGTATCGCTTTATATACCTGCTGGTAGGCAGATTTCTGATATTGCGACGTTGCTTAGGGAGGAATATTCGACCGCGTCAAATATTAAGGACAGAACTACGAGGCATCATGTTCTTGAAGCTCTTACTACTATAATGCAACGTTTAAAGCTTTTTAGGGTTACTCCTCCTAATGGTCTTATTGTCTTTTGTGGGTATGTTGCAGGCGATAAGCCTGGTGATGAGGTTTTAGAAGTCCATTTGTTAGAACCACCAAAACCATTAAGTCAGTACTTATACAGATGTGATTCTAAGTTTCATACTGAAATATTAGAAAAAATGATAGAGAAAGGACACGTATATGGATTAGTTACTATGGATAAGGAAGAGGCTACTTTTGCAATTGTAAGAGGTGGTGACATTGAAATATTAGAGTCCATTACGTCTGGTGTTCCAGGTAAGCATAGGTCTGGTGGACAATCTGCTCGAAGATTTGAGCGTGTAATTGAGGTTCTTACTAATGAATTTTTCCATAGAGTTGGGGAACGTATGAAAAGATATTTTGTTGATGAAAATCAGGTGGAAGGTGTATTAGTTGGTGGGCCTGGGCCTACAAAAAATGATTTCTTAGATGGTGACTACATGCCATACGAGTTAAAAAACAAAATCTTAGGTGTTGTTGATGTAGGATATACTGATGAAAGTGGTATTAGAGAACTCATCGAGAAAGGTAAGGAGTATATTAAAGAATCTGAGCTTGTTAAAGAGCGAGAGATCGTTAAAACTGTGTTAGATCTTGCGTCAAACAATCCCGAAAAAGTCGCAATAGGTATAAAGGAGGTCATGAAAAATCTTGAAAACGGTAATGTAAAAGAGCTTATAATGTCTAAAGAGTCCATTTTTATTAAGGTTTCTTATACATGTAACAATTGTGGTTATTCAGGATCCTCTATCATTGAAGCTAATGATGCTTATCTTTTTAAGCTTAATCTTAAATGTGAATCTTGTGGTTCGCCAAACATTAATATTATGGAGAGTGATGTGACCGATGATATTATACTTAGTGCTAAAAATCAAGGAGCAACAATACACATGATATCTGGAGGTTTAGATGAGGCTGTAATGTTAAGAAATGCTTTCGGAGGAATCGTTGCAATTTTGAGGTGAGAAATAATGGTTCTTGTTGTTAAATTAGGTGGACACCTTTTAAATAAAGATAATACATTACGTGTACAAGAATATGTTGATATTTTTTATAACCTGATTCAGAATGAACCTACACACCTTGTTATAGGTGGAGGACCCATAGCCAGATTATATATTCAAGAAGGGCGGAGATTAGGTTTAACGGAAGCGCACCTCGATCAATTAGCCATCGAAGTCACATGGCTAAACGCTTTACTGTTTCAATATGCCCTTTCAATGAAAAATATTTACTCAAAATTGACAAAAACTTTTTCAGAGATGATCGATGCTATTAATGAAAACAAGATAATAATCGCTGGTGGCTTAATGCCCGGTCAATCAACTACTGCTGTAGCTACACTCCTTGCAGAACTTACAAAATCAAGATTACTTATTTATGCAACAGATGTTGATGGAATTTATACAAAAGATCCAAAAAAACACAGCGATGCAAAATTATTAAAATCAATAACAATAGATGACCTAATACATATCATGGAAGAAGAAAGAGCTGAAGCGGGAACATACAAACTTTTCGATCCACCATCACTCAAAATCATAAAAAGAAGTAAACTGACAGTTCGAGTAATAAACGGCACACAACCAGAAAACATTATAAGAGCTGCTAAAGGAGAAGACATTGGAACCCTTGTAACAACATAACATGAATAACCAAATCAAAAAATAGTAACCTTAAATATTCCTTAAATTCTTCTTACATGATTTAATAATTTTACTAACAGTTAAAGAAAAGCAGTTTGTCATTAAGAGCAGAGATTAAAGTAATATTCTTAAAGAACACTAATAACTTCTCCTCTGTTGAATCATACATTCTCTCTTAAAGAGCTTGATTTGGATCAACTTTTCCTAATTGAAAACACGATTGAAAGAAATTAAGATGTTAATAGGACATTTATTTTTGTTCTTGCTCTATTCTATTTTTTATCTCGTTCATATGTATAATTAATAATGTGTAGATCATAAGAAAAAGAATCATTGCAAGTATACCAAAGAAATAAGCTAAAATTAAATTAACTTTATCCAATCTAATATCAATACCCATTAAACTACCTATCAAGCTATAACAATAAAAGAATAAAAAGTAAAGAGAAACAAATATAGTTACTTGCTTTCTATTCTTCCACAACCATTCTTTTATTTTTGAGAACATTTTTATCACTAGCATACCGCAAATATAGGACAATATGTCCAAGCTACTTTTACATTAACACCAACGTATTGATTATTATAATCAAATGTGGCAGATCCACTAGAATACATTATATTGTTAGCACTTGGTTCTACATAATAAACAAATCCTGATGAATCCCATACTTTTACTTCACTACCGGAAGGCAAATAATATGCAGGCTAACAAAAACATAATATTGATATTGCCGCATACTCTGGGCCATCCCATGTAATGTAAAAAGTATTAGATTGAACTGTAGAAGATGAATACCAGGAATGATCACATTCATTATGAACAGCATAACCATATCCATGATCCGTTACGTAAAAGTAATAGTAAATAGTAGGATCTAAACTAATATATGTTTTGGGCCTAATTTTTATAATATTTTTATCTTGATGAACAATAAAACTATTGTTAC
>JBMFIF010000020.1:0-28700 GCA_049976445.1 Thermoprotei archaeon
GTAGTGGTAGGGGTAAGTCTCTTATGCACAGATCCTCACATGTGAGAATTATGCAACATATATTATTTAAAAAAGTTTATAAGATTTGGCTTATACTAAAAGCTTTGAGGAAACATGTCATGGAAAAAAGCAATTTCTAGAAGCGCAATAATAGGAATAGTCATCGTAATTATCATTATTATCATAGGAGCTGCATACATGTTACTTTATGCTCCTGGAGGTGCTACTTCAACAACTACGACCACAACAACTACTATGGTGACAACAACTGCGACTACTACTACAACACCTCCAAAGCCTTTAGTAATAGGTGTTACTGATAAGGTAACTGATATTGATCCAGCAAGTGCTTATGACTTTTATACATGGGAAGTATTAAATAATATAATGGCTGGTCTTGTAACTTACAAGCCCGGAACAGCCGATATTCAATTAGCGTTAGCATCAAGCTATACAATAAAGAATAATGGCTTAACTTATGTATTCACACTTCGCGACAACTTAAAATTCTCCGATGGATCACCTCTTACGGCACAAGATTTTGTTAGATCAATAAATAGGGTTGTAAAAATCAATGCACCTGAAGGTCCTGGATGGCTCATTACTAGTTTTGTAAATAACGTTACTGCACCTGATAGTAAGACTGTTGTCTTTAACCTTAAACAACCGGTTTCTTATTTCTTAGCATTGCTAGCCACACCCCCATATTTTGCAGTAAGTCCAAAATATAACCCAAACGCTGTTGATTCTGATCAAACCGCTGGTGGAGCAGGAGCCTACAGAATTACAAAGTGGGTTAGAGATCAAGAACTAGATCTTGAAGCTAATCCCTACTTCTACAACGGTACACCATACATCAGTAAAGTGATAATTAGGTTCTATAAGGATGCAACCTCCTTAAGGGCTGCCTTAGAAAGTGGTGAAGTTGATATTGCATGGAGAACATTAAATCCAATAGATATAATGAACTTAAAATCCAACCCTAACGTTAATGTGATCCAAGTCCCAGGTGCTTTCATCAGATACATAATATTCAACACACAGACATCCCCTGTTAATAATGTATTAGTTAGACAAGCATTAGCTGCAATAATCAATAGAACAGATATAGCACAAAGGGTTTATACAGGTACTGTTACACCACTTTATAGCTTAGTTCCAATAGGTATGTGGAGCTATACTCCAGTATTCAAGCAATACTACGGAGATGCTAACTTAACATACGCAAAACAACTACTCTCACAAGCTGGATACTCAACCTACAATAAATTAAGCATAGATTTATGGTACACTCCAACACACTACGGGTCTACTGAAGCAAGCTTAGCACAAGTATTAAAAGAGCAATGGGAGAGTACTGGTATGATTTCAGTCAACATAAAAAGTGCTGAATGGAGTACTTATGTAAAGCAAGCATCAAACGGAACGATGATGATAAGCCTCTTCGGCTGGTATCCAGATTATTTAGACCCAGATGATTATTTAACACCATTCTTACACAGTGAAGCTAATACATGGACCGGGTCCCATTATAGTAACGCTACAGTAAATCAACTACTTACACAAGCACAAAGCTTAACGGATATCTCACAACGAACACAAATTTATCAAAAAGTTCAAAGAATGCTCGGCACTGATGTACCATTTATACCATTAGTTCAAGGACAACTTACTGTAGTGGCAAAGAAAGGTATTTCTGGTATTATCTTAGGACCAGACATGCTCTTCAGATACTGGCTAGTAAGATGGGGCTGAATAACCTAACCAAAAAATCTTATTTTTTTATCTTCATTAACATAAATTTTAAATTAAAAACGGAAGATCATTTAGTTTTGTACGCGATTCAGGAATGAAATATTTATTTACTACTATGTGGTCTTAGTCTTATGAGTCTAGATATAATAACTGTCATGTTGGTATCTCTGTTTGCAGGTTTTTTAGGTGCTTTAACTGGATTAGGTGGTGGTACGATAGTAATTCCTGTTCTCACGTTCTTGGACGTTCCTCTTAAGTATGCTATAGCGAACAGCATGATAACTATTATATCAACCTCAAGCGGTTCTGCATCAGCATATGTAAGAGAAAAACTAGCTAACATTAAGGTTGCAATGTACTTAGAAATATTTACTGTAATTGGTGCAATCGTGGGTGCAACCATAACACTCCTAATATCCAGTAAATATCTTTATTTCTTCTTTGCTGCTTTTCTCCTCACATCATTCTACGGTATTAGAAAAAAGATACAGGTCAACACTCATGAAAACATACCTCAGGATAAATTTTCTAAATGGCTCGAACTTGAAGGGTCATATTACGATGAGAGTTTAAAGAAAAAAGTCGATTATAAAATTATTAGAGCACATTTAGGTGGACCTGCCATGATGATTGCAGGATTAGCTGCAGGTATGCTCGGAATAGGGGCTGGCGCTTTCAAAGTAGCAATACATGAGCTAATACTTAAAATGCCATCTAAAGTATCAAGTTCTACAAGCAATTTTATCATAGGTATGACAGCACTAGCAGGTTCCAGCGTATTCATAGCATCCGGATTGATCACAGTAACCTTAGCTGCTCCAATAGCAATAGGAACAACAATAGGATCATTAATAGGATCACGGATACTTCCAAAAATGAGAGATAAGACAATTAGAACACTCTTCCTAATAATTCTCGTATACCTTATTATTCAAATGCTTTACAAAGGTGTGATATCACTATGAAAAAACCCGACTTAGAGATTATTATAGGTTATATACTTGCAATCGGAGTAATAACATCATTAGTAATAGAATCATTGGGCCTTACAATGTATATAATAGATAAAGGAACCACACAAATAGATTTAAATGATGAAAACATGCACATCAAATTTCAAGATTTCTTCATATATTTATCAAATATAACGCAATCAACATTTCACAAATTCGATTATATTAACATCATGGCATTCGGGCTAGCGATCCTTATGCTAACACCATATCTTAGAGTCGTAGCATCAGTGCTTTATTTCATATTTACTCATAATTATAAATATGTCATAATCACATTAATAGTCCTTACCATACTTACACTAAGCCTGATCACCCATTAATCTCATAACCTTAATCCTTTGGTAGTTGAATCATTTTAGGATAAATTTCATACTTTCTTGAGAATGAACATGTATGAATTGGTTCATACTAACCTGATTTCACTACCAATCCTTTACTATTCAAACGCTGTATCAAAGCCCTCACCGCTTCAAGAAATACCATATATCCAATTAATCTTCTTTAAAAGAGTTAAAATTACGAAGATAAATAATTTTATTCTTAAATAGAAGTTATTTTATTCTGAGTCAATGAAAAGGCAGAACAGTGCAAAACTACTGATGTATATAGAAGCACTCTTTGGTGGCTTTTATGTAGCTGTTACCAGAGGCTTATTCATACCAATGCTCACATACCAGAATTATCCTGTAAACCTTTTATCTTACGTCAGTCTAATAGCAGCTCTTCTCAGTATCCTTATCTCATACTTGATCTATGCTAAACCCAACGTATTTACTGGTAACGTTAAGACTAAGTTATTAATAGTGCATGCTACTGAACGATTCTTCTGGATGTCCCTTCCGTTTATGATAAGTTCTCCTGAAATTCTCTCAATAATGTATGCATTAGCACAGGCCATCACGATTCCAGTTGGCATACTCTTAAATTTAGCCTTGTTTTTAAGCTTCAAAGATGACGAGCTCATAGATGTTAACGTAGTAAGATCATCAATTGGATCTGCATCCTCAATATTAGGCAGTCTATTCATTATTTATACTACCGCCACAGTTAAACCTCCAGAAAGTTATTATATAGCTTACATATACGGTTCACTAACAGGTTTAATAGCATCAATCTCCTTACTTTTTTATCCATCCAACATGCTACACTCCGATTCACAACAACAATTCAAGAAGAAAACTGAAGAGATTGAAGTCAGAAGAGTCAATATTTTCATACTGCTCACCTTAGCCCTAGCAGGTGCAAACTTAATTGGTCTAGGCTGGTCTCCCCTATTAAAAGGCATGAATGCCCCATTATACTTAGTCACCGCATTAAGCCTAGCTGGCAGTCTGGGAGGTATCATAGGCCCTTACCTATGGAAAGGTCTCAAAAGTTACACTTACGCTATGATCCTTAACACTCTATTCACATTACTACTATTCTTTACACCATGGCCCTTAGTACACTTAGGTTATTCAGCAATCTTATCGATGACCTTCGTAGGATTCAACTTCATTGCATTATCAATTTATTCTAAATACATTCGTTCATTAGGCATAGTCGAGGCATCAGTCCTACTCACAGCATCAAACTCAGTCGGACTCTTAATGGCATCAATTACAGGCCTATACATAAGTAACCTACTTTTCTTATTCCTACTCGCATCAATATTTAAACTATCAGCACTCATAATATCCCTACTGGCAATACCAGAATCAGCCATAGTCCCAGTCGAAACAGCCTACGGCTATAGCAGACTTATATATTCCATAGGAGTTATGGGATATACATTCACCATGGAAACCTCCAAACGAACAATCAAACTCTTCATCCAATCACTAGCATTAGCAATATTAATAACCCTACTCTACTTTATATATCGTGTAGCCATTATCATAGGACTAGGTGGTTAAAAATGTCATCAGCACTAGAAGAATTAAAATCCATCATTGATCCAATATTCTCAGAACTCATAACATACTTTCCCAGAATAACACTATCAATCATCATACTCATAATAGTATTCTTACTAATCAAACTCATAAACGGGCTAATCAGATGGATAACCCGAATCTCCAACCTAGAAAACCTCATTAAAGACATATTTCCCGGAAACCTACGCATATCACTAACCACACTAATAATAATATTTGCCGACCTAGGACTACTACTAGCCGGAATAGCAACAATAGGCAGACTACTCATCGTCAACCAACCCGAACTATACTCAAACATAATCCTATACACATCCAGAATAATCAGCATAATCATACTAATGCTAATATTTACAGTCGGGCTAGACGCATTCATGAAACACATACAAATAGAAAGAAAATTCGAAAACATACTCGTACTAATCACATTACTACTACTAATCATCGTACTAATCGACCTAACAGCATTCAGCCCAGAAATAAAATACGCCATCAGCTTAGGCATATCAATAGGCTTAGGACTAATCCTTGGCATCTTCGCATTCTGGTTACTCTTCAGAGATTACATCGAAGCACATAAAAAACAATAAACTACTCCGCAAGCAACAAACATTTCACTCAATAAAAACACAAACCTTACTCTCCTTTAAGACAAAGAAAAATCATACATAATACCCAACCACTCCCTTCTAAACTTCTTACTTTTAGTCTTATTTTTTATGAGACCATTAACTTAAAATATTATTAATAAATCATTTATTGACATTGCACAATAATCGATGAGAAGTTAAGATAAGATTATCGATAGAAATATTTTTAGTGCACGTTTTAATCCTAAAACTCTTATCGTGTGACACACTATATATTTCAATATTTTAACATTTCCTTTTGGATCTCTTTTGACCCTATCACTATAACTACATTCACATTTTTCATACTTCAAGCCTCTTAACAGTACGACGGGAACTCCTTGACTTGTCTGCCTCATTACTAATGCTGCTGCACTACATATTTCATGAACTATTGCGTCTACACCCCCGTATTTAGGTTTGCCATATAAGTCTAAATCACCAAAGCCTTTATCGATAGGTTCTATACCATATGATCCACGCGCAACATCAATAGATCCTGCTAAGAAAACCTCCGTATCACAGATTACAACACCAACATCCTTACCCGTCAACACCTTTATTCTATCCCTAAGATCCTTTGCCACCTTATCGATATTTCTAGGCGGTACCGAGAAAATACCAACAGGATGATTTGAAGAATCTAAACCAGCATCAGTCCAATAAGTATTATCCCTTAAAACAACAAATACTGTAGGGTACTCCTCCAGGACCTTCCTAGTGAGCTCAGGATTCTTAGAAAAAGCATATAAGTTAACCAATCCCTCATCAACAAGTTTCTTAACTGGTATTGCAAACAATATCTCATCACTCTCGTTCAAAAGCAATTCAATGAACCTTGGGTCACCACCAGCCTTCTTAACAATATCCATCGCCCTACGAGAAGGAGTCATCTTACTTATATCAACAACCAATCCTAAACACTTAGAAACAATTTTACAAGTAATAACAAGGATATCACCATCCATCAACTCCAAACCCTGTTTCCCCAAAGCATCAACTATGAGCTTTGCAAGATCACACCTACCTTCAACAATAGGTAATCTAATACCATATATTTCAACAACATCCTTCATCAAACAATCACCATCCACTTCACAATATTAATTAGATCAGAAAAAATATTAATACATTCCCTTAAACTGAACACTTCTTCCCTAACAATATTTTATACTTAGTTTAAGCAACTTGTTTGCTACTCTTACAAAAGATGAAAGTCTCATCCTTCAGGGCAGGAAGTAGGTCATATGCTAGCTAAACTAACATTTACCTTAGAACCTAAAAATACAAAATCTTGCCCTCTTCATTCTTTAGCATCTCTAAAAGGTAGTCTCAGCTTGTCATGATAAAATCTCCTTACACCAATATTTATTAAAGTAATACGTAAACTTTAACATGACATGCAAAAACTACCCTCTAAAAAGTCTTTATTCTAGACCGCAAATCATCATTATCTTTCCATAATTATTAATAAAAAATTCGTTGAAGATATGATTAAAGTAAAATTTTGATGAATATTAAAAGCAGTTTTGAGAACATTGAAATAATAAATTAATAATTCCTACTAAAAAGAATTCCGATCATAACGGTCAAAAATATAATAAAGTTTGGACAAATCTTTTATTGGTAGATAAAGATGAGTATTGCACTTTTTCGTGGAGTTATTGTTCCTTTTATTACTCCTTTTAAAGAAGATTACAGCTTAGATTTGGAGGCAGCTAAGTGGCTTGCTAAATATCAGGAAGAAAGGGAAGTAGATGGAATTTTTCCGTACTCAACAACAGGAGAATTTGTACATCTAACTAAAGATGAAGGAATTGTGCTTGTTAAAGCCATTATGGAAAGTGTTAGTAACAAAGTTAAGATTATTCCTGGAATAAGCTCTAACAGCACAATCGAATCAATCGAATTAGGAAAAACGATGAAGGATCTTGGTGCTGATGGAGTTATAGTTACTCCTCCATTCTTCTTCAAGCTAGATTATA
This sequence comes from Thermoprotei archaeon, assembly GCA_049976445.1. Taxonomy (GTDB): domain Archaea; phylum Thermoproteota; class Thermoprotei; order Gearchaeales; family WAQG01; genus JAVZOV01. Next base: position 7,302 of record JBMFIF010000020.1, read on the forward strand.
AAAAATTGAAACTACATTTTAGCACAATAGCCGAAAAAGTAGACCTTCCAATAATCATCTACAACATTCCAATGACTACTGGAGTTAACATACCAGTAGAGCTCTATAAAGAGCTTACATTAGAATACGACAACATCGTAGGAGCCAAAATTACCTATGACAGTATTACCTATATAAGAAGACTAATCTTTGAGGTTAAATCGATAAGAAAGGAATTCTGCGTCCTCACAGGACTTGATGATCATTTCCTAAATACTTTAATGATGGGAGGTGACGGAGGAATAATGGCCCTTGCAAACTTTGCTCCTCAAATTCACGTCTCATTGTACAACGCTATAATTAATGAAGATTATGCTAAAGCAAAAGAATATTTTCAAAAAATTGTTGAACTTTCAAGAATATATGACCTTGCAACATCATTTCCCACAGCAGTAAAAACCGCCCTAAAAGTAATGGGAGCACCTATCAAACCCTTCGTCAGACCCCCACTCACCACGGAACCCCCAGAAACCGAAACCAAAATCAAAGAAATTATCAATAACTTAGGGTTAAAAATAGAATCCAAATAACTTAAAGTTCTTAATTTTTTACTTCATTTAACACATAAAGCTATCGTCTCTGCATACAGAGTAATTTTTATGACTAACTACAACCACCTAAAGGGAATACTTTAAACCTCAAAAGCAGTAAGTTTAGCAGTTTTAGAGAGATTAAGAAGAGGATGTACATTAGGCTAAAGTTAAAGACCGATGTATCTTAAATTATGCTGAGTGAGGGGAGGACATTAGAGGTTTTAGTGGATTGGAATTTCTGGGGTTCTTATAGGATTTCAGCAGATGAAGTGAGAAGGAAATTAGGTGTTGAGACTGTTAGGCTCGATATTGAGATTCCAGAAGGTCTTGAGAAGAGGATTCTCGAATATAGACATAAGAGAGTGTACTAATCTTGACGCAAATATTGTTATTGATAAGATTAGAAGAAGGAAGGTTATAAATGAGTCTATAACTGTAGTTACTCTTATAGAGTATCCATATATACTGGATTATGCTGGTTTTAACAGTGATATAATCTTTCCTACTTAAGAGAGGCGATTATTAATTCTGAATCTTTCTATTATTAGGTTAGCCATTTTTAATGCTTGTGTAGCTTCATTTTCAGTAATATTTTCATCGGTATAATCTGCCTTTTTCCTTAACTCATAAAGTATTCTAAGCAAACTAGCCTCATTTTTAAAACCTAAATTTTCTATAGCATTTGCCAATTTGTCATCACGCCTTGGAATAAATATTCTTAAAGATCTAAGATAACGTTCAACCGCCATTCTTGATGCAAAATATGCCGCTGATACACATTTATTATAAAATTTAAACTTGAAATCCTCATTTGCTTCAATCAACAGTGTTTCTATTTTTGAATGCATTGATTATTCTCTCCTCTCTCTTTGTAACTATTAGAGGATTTATTGAAACTTTATCCTCGAACCTCCGCTCAACATCCCTCTTAACATCCAGCACACTCTTAATCACATTCACATCATCATGCTCAACAACAACCAAAACATTACTCTCATAAAGTTGTTCATTCGGATTAAGAGCCAAAACTTGAACAGCCAAACCTAGCATATATAATTTTTCTGTGAATTCATTTATTGCTTTATCCCAAAGTTCTTTGCTGGGTAACTGTTCAGGTGTCATACTTCTGAATGCATTGATTATTCTCTCCTCTCTCTTTGTAACTATTAGAGGATTTATTGAAACTTTATCCTCGAACCTCCGCTCAACATCCCTCTTAACATCCAGCACACTCTTAATCACATTCACATCATCATGCTCAACAACAACCAAAACATTACTCTCATAAATAAATGGGTACTCTTCCGGGAGTGAGATAAACATTAGTAAAGTATCTCCAAGAATATCTCTTAGTGATTTAAGGAATTCCATCATTGCTTTACCCCACAAACTGGCTAAATCTGCAATAAGCATACCTATTCAAAATAGTATTACTTTTTACTTTAACATAAACATTATCATAGACCTATTAGATACTGCAACTTAAGGTGGTATTTTTAAATATTTCATAAAGTTTTATGCATTAAGTTACCACGTCCTCTGTGAGGGCAGTTTGCTTAAATAGGTAGATGCATATTTTTTAGTGGTATGGCTAAAAGAAAATTTTTAAGAGCTCTTGAGGAAAAACTTAAAGCAGAAATTGTGAAATTGATTGAGGAGGCAGGGCTTGAATATGAAATCGATGAGATAGTTGCTTTTGGAGAGGATTATTTTGGAATAAAGATCGGCATTTATCCATGGGGTAAGACAATTATGGAAGGGTCCTACCAGGAAATCATCGATGCAGTAAAGGATATTATTGAAGAAACTCAAACAGGACGAAAATTTAAATGCATTTGTAATCGTGAATATGATCTAACAGACCTTCAGGAAAAGACAATCATTGAATGTGAGTGTGGGTCGAAGATTGTTTGTCCAAGTACTTTTGAAGTGGGTAAAAAAGGTAAGAAAATCCCAATACTTGTTTGGGATCTTGTGGGGAAATACATACCCAAGGAAATTCTAGATATTATAGATCTGGAGTATATTAAGGAAAACTTTTATCCTGATGTTTTCTTTGATGGTGTGCATTTTAAAAACGTTATTGGCAACAGGGTTTACATTATTGAACCACACGTTGAGGTCAGTAATGAGATTAAAGAAGTTGTGAGGATGGTGAAAGATTTGCGTGAAAAGCAGTTGAGGGAAATTCTGGGAAACAAGACACAGAAAGTACTCCTACCATACCGGGAAGAAAAAATAGAAGAAACCAGTACTGTTGAGAAGGATTTTATGTCATGCTATGATTGTAAGTATTATCAATATTTTAATGATGAAGAATTCTGCGTATATCCTGAAGCCGATATTGAGGAGAAGTTTGAGAAAGAGTTAGATTTTTCTATTTTCGAACCGATTGCTGCAAAGTGTTTGTTAAACATGAGTCAGCTCGAAATGGCGATGAAAACAATCTTTCCAGAAGATTGGAATATATGCTTATGTCCAAAATTCGAGCCGTTTGATGAAACCCTTCTCGAAGAGTACGATAAAAGAATGGAGGTTGAATTCCCACCTCTCATTCAAGCACTAGAGATTGCTAAAAGAAAACAAGAATTAGCAGAAATAGAAAAGAAATTCGATGAAGCTTACTTAGATGAAAAAATCCAACCACTCTCAGAAAGATGGTACACGATGAGAGATGAATTCTGGACCCAACGAGGAGCTGGGATTAAAAATACAAGAGTCATAGACATTAGTAAAATTGAAAGAACCATGAGCCAAGTAAGAATTGAAGATAGAACCTATATTCACGAAATCATAAAAGAACTAGTCCATTTAATAAAGAATGATGAGAAGTTAAAAGAAATCATCAATAAACATTCACCCTACATCCTTTCAAAATACTTACTAACATTTTCTAACAAAGAAAAAGAATTCATAATAGAAAAAATTCACTCATACTTTGTTGCATAATTCTGATGTGTTTTTGATGTGTTTTTTATGTATAGGATTCTTGTGTGTTGAGAGTTTAATGATGTTTTCTCACAATTTTGATGAGCATTTTTAACGTTCACATCAAGTCACATCATAAAGTATCATCAAATGGAAGGAAACACATTAAACACTTCATAAAACCACGCACAAATTATACAACAAAGCATTCACTCAGAAATCCTTAAATAGACACAAAATAAAAAATCCCAAAATATTTTGAAGAGCATCATACTTACATTTACGTTCTAAGAAATTATATGACAAAGTGATATTTCAATAATTAGGAAAAATAGTCAAGAAATCCTCTTAATCAAGTTTTCCATAACCTCTTCAACTTTTCTTAAGCCAATATTAAACATTATGAAAATCCAATAACTAAAGACGAAGCTTCTCTGCAACTAAATATCTCACAATAGGATCTGGTATCTTATACTTATTATTCTCCTTCATTAAGTAGCCGTACCTTACCAAGTTTTTAAGAAGCTCCGTAAATCTCTTATCCGTAATAAATCCTGTTCTCGCTATTGTATACGCCCTTATATCACTCCACGATGTTGCATTCTGAGCAACAGCTTTCAATATAGCAATATAACGTTTTCTCGACGGGGCTATAGACTTCTCCAGCTCATCAAGAACCAGCTTAGAACCCTCCTCAAACACCTCAGCCATAGCTTCCTTATGCAACAACTTTCTTATTGCACGATAATACCCATAATACGTTAACAAACCCACTATCCCATCAAATACCCCCACAGCATCCTCCAATTCATTCATATCCGGTTCTAAACCAAGTTCATTAAAACCCCGCCTTAAAAAATCCAAACTCTCCTCCCTAGTAAACCTATCAACATATAACTCCCTTCTATACCTACCAAATAATGGCGCCCCCACCTCATCCACCCTAAGAAACTCTTTCAAAACCCCAACCTCACTCCCTGTAAGTACAAACGTTATATTACTAAGATTATCCACAGCCCATGCAAACAGTCCATCATACCTTACATTAGAAAACCTAAGATACTGCGCCTCATCAAATACAAAAACAAACCTCATACCATGCTTACCACACCATGAATTTATCTCAGAAAGCAATGCCGAAAAAGAAACACCCCCAGTAGGCTCTACTTCAATCTCATAACCCTTCACATGAATCTTCTTCACCCTCCTCAACACCTCCCTCAAATCAAACCCCAACCTCTCATACCACCTCATGTACCTCTTAAAACCATCTATCAAATACCTTACAAGATGAAACATTGTAACAACATTCTCACTATAATATAACTCCCTCACATCAACAATAACATAAGGCATGTTCGATTCCCCCAAAGCTACCCTAACCAAACTCGATTTACCTATCCTACGAACACCATAAATCACAATCAACCTTTCACCAAACCTTAAAGATTCAAGAATCTCATTAATCTCAACATCCCTATCATAAAAATCCTCCACCTTTTCCTTAGGAACAACATCAAACAACATAACTATCTCCCCTCAATACCTACTATCTCCCCCCAACAATATAAACCTTCCACACTAAAACAAAAAACTTATCTTATACACGGAGAACCCTGAACACAACTCCTCCCCCTATTCTCACACTAAAAGGAGAGAGACTGTCCAGATAAGTCATCAACAACAGTATCATTTCTACATAATAAGTGGACAGTCTCGTGCTTTTGTCTAGTATTTCCATATTATGATTGCTTCAGAGCTGATGGTCTCTGATTTTGCTCCGGGGATGTTTTCAGGTGCATTTTTCCAAGGAATTCTTTTGGTTGGGATTCTTCTATAAAATGTTCTTTCGTGCTTAAACCCGTGCTTTTCAGCCATTTCGATTAATATTTTATCGGTTGGTATCCTGATCCTCCTCATTATCCTATTTCCTATCACGAATGTCATGTGACTCCTTCCTTCTTTTAGAGCTTTAGAGAGCTTTAAGAGGGCTATATCCATGTCGTAGAAGAAGCTGTATAAATCCCACGCTCTCTCTGGGTCTTTTTCGTATATCCTGTTGAAGACTTCCTCTAGGGTCTTTGAGCCGAGCTTCGAAACATTACCCTTCTTTCTTATTCCACCCAATGACTTCTCATCGACGTTTACGACGTCTTTGATGCCTAGCCAAAGGGCGGGATACCTCGAAAACTGCCCGTAGGCAACTGTAGTCCTGCTGTCTCCATATGGTGGAGATGTCAGGATAAGTGTTGCTTCTCTCTCTAATGTGCTCTCTCTAACATCCATCAAGTAAACGTTAGCTTTGGCATTTTTACCTTGCATAACTCCATAGAATTTTCTCATGCTCTCTAAGTTGTCGTAAAGTATTCTGCTAAAAACCAGTAAGACATCAGGGTTCCATTTGGCTAGCTCCTTTTCTGACATTCGGTACAGTTTGTACTCCCCTTTTTTGATGTTGCTCACTTTCCATACGCAATAAGAGAAAGCTACAGCAAAGAAGTTACGCACTTCCTCGTTTTCTATATCTTGGATGTGGTGCAGTATCTTAGAGAGCTCCTCTATGACCTTCGGCTTAAACCAGTAGTGCAAATTTTGGATGCCTTTGGGCTCGGGATACTGTGATTTATCGCAAGATATTCTCTCCAAAACCTCTTTTATTTTTTTCTCTAGCAAGTTGGGTTCTAGAGGGGTTGTCTTCACTTTAGCGATTAGAGTGGCGAGAGGGTTAATGTCGAACCCTATAGCGTTCCTATTATGGACTATCGCTTCTACAAGCACTGTGCCTGACCCACAGAATGGATCAAGAATAACATCGTCATTCGTAGTAAATCTCTCTATGACCTTTTTCGCTATAAGAGGCATCATTCTGGCCGGGTATGGATGAAAGCCGTGTGTGAGGTATTTGGTGTCCTCACCAGCAAATGTCCAGTCTTCATTTTCTTCTTCACGTTCGGGTATGCCGAGAAAATCAGTAAGCTTCTTCATTGCTCTTTCTCCTCCTTTCTCTTTTCGATAAATATTCTGTCTCTATCGATGAACCAGTCTACGTAATCGCCCGTTTCAATCATTAAGGCTTCTCTTACAGCTTTTGGTAAATTGATCACGTACTTCTTCATGACTTTACTTGAAGCTATTTTCCTCATCATTAATTACCAGGTGCTTACCAGGTTAAAAAGGTTTTTGTTTACCTTGCTTTTAAAAACTTCTTGACGTCCTTTGGTAAATCTGAAAGCTTCCTAAAAATCCCTTTAAATCTTTGTTCTAACTCATCTTTGTACTTCTCATATAGAGTATCAGGAATGTAAACCTTCTTCATGCCGCGATTAGCCATGTCCTCAGCCTTGGCTATTGTGAAGTCTGGGTCGGGCTTGATTAAGACGAAAGCAGCGTTGGGAAATTTGAATACGTGAATGTCCTCAGACCACCTTTCTCTTAAGGTTCTCTTGACAGCTAATGCAATACCCTTCTTCATATTCATCTGGATATCTGCATCAGAGGGGATTGTAATGTCGGGTCTGTAACCTTCAAGTTTTATCTGCGATATCTGGCAAGGTATGCCTAATTCTTTGAGGAACCAAGCTAATATATGCTGTGAAGATAATCCAGCTCTGGCTCTTCGAGTATTTGCTATGCTTGTAAGAAGGCTATTGTCAATTATTTTATTGATTGCCTCGACCACGTCCTTAGCAATTAGCCCTTTATTCTGAAGGTATCTCTTTATGGCCTCTTTTTCATAGACTCTGTATAGTCTTTCAGCTCTTTCTTCAATTTCGTTAACCATGTCCGAGAACGACTTCAGTTCAAATAACTCTTTTGGGCTCTTCTTATTGTACTTTTTTAATAAATCCTGAACAGCTTCCTTCAATATCTCTTCGACAGATGGTATTCCCAGTTTGCTCATTATGGCTACACCTTCTGAAGAGGTAGACATCAATATTAACTTTATGTTATCCTCATATTAGTTTAATGAAGTTTTAAGTATTTCACGTAAAAGCGCGCAACTTACTAATCACTATTCTAAGGTATGTCAGAAATATGTATGGGGGGTCAAGAGCAGAAATAGCTTCCTATTGGTCGTTATCAAAAACAATTATGATGTTAGCAGATTCAAGAACTCAGAACTTTGTAATAGAGCTAAGAATTAACGAAAACTCATCATTGCTTACCTTCTTACTTTTGACATAAAGAAACATGGAACAAGTAAAGAAGCGTTTGGTAGTTGAATCTTGGAAACTGTCCACTTAGTATGTAATAGTGATGTTGTGTTAATGGCTTATCTGAACAGTCTCACTTGTAAAGACTTATTAAAATACTTTGTACCTTGATGATGAGTGTTTCAAATTAATATTAATCGTAAAGCTCTAGCATCCATTTCCATGCTTTTAGTATTTTTATTTTACGATTGTTAAATGTTTTGCTTCCTTCTTCATCGTACGTTATTATTTTTCCTTCGTTTAAGTTAAATATGTTCATGGCTTCTAATAGTCCATTTATTTCTCTTTTTGCTGTTAACGGATCAGCTAGACTCCAAGAAACTTGTATTGCATCAATTACATTGTTTCCTTTAACTACAATGAAATCTGTTTCTCTTTTTCCGCTATAATAATATATTTCTTGCCCACTATTTTTTCCTTTTAGGTTAATGAGTACTGCATTTTCAAGTAATGAACCTAACTCTTCTTTAAGCCTGAAACCTATAATGTTTGATAGTCCATTGTCTATTGCATAGACTTTTCTGGGGGATCTTTCTATTATTTTTAATGATGGTGCTATTTTGTCTATAAATGTTATTATCATTGATTCTTTAATGTAGTTAGTCAATCGTTCTACAGTATTTAGTGCAATATTCAACCCTCTTGAAACACTTCTTAATGTTATTAGCTTTCCTATGTTAGAGAGATAATACTTAGCTATCGTTCTTAATTTTGTTGTCTCTCTTACATTATACCTTTCAATTATATCTCTTGTTAATATGTCATTATAAAGGTTCAGTAATATTTCTTCTTTATTTTCGTTAAGAACAACTTCTGGAAACCCCCCGAATTGTAAATATTCTAAGAAAGCTTTTTTTATTTCCGTCTCTTTAGATATGAGCTCCACTATGTCAGAAAATTTAATATTTTTAAAGCTAATGAACTCGCTAAAACTCAAGGGATTCACATTTGTAGTTATATGTCTTCCGGTTAACGTAAGAGATACTTCACCTTTAGATAATCGTGACGTCGAACCTGACACCGCAATATAAGCTTCTCTCCTTTCATGCAAGCTTCTAACAAAATTTTCCCAATTTTTAACTCTTTGAACCTCATCTAAAAAGATGTACGGTCTATTCTTACTCTTTTTAACGGACTCTAAATAAACTTCGTATATTTTCATTAACTCTATTGAAGATACACTACCTAATCTTGGATCCTCAAAATTTACGAAAAACGTATCCCTAGGATCTAACCCACTATTAATCAACTCTTTTATTACTTGTCTCATGATCGTAGACTTACCACTTCTCCGCACACCTATTACATCAACTATGAATCCATTATTCATAGTATGTATTATTTTATTGACATAATATGCTCTTTTAATTCCAGTATACTGCTCTTTAGTCCAAAAATTCCAATCAGTTAAGATTTTGATTATCTCCTCCCTATCCATAAATTAATTATAAAACAAGTCCAATTTAAAGATGACCCATATATGGGTCAAAAATTTCATAAAACTGACCCATATGCAGGTCAGTAATTACATAATTTCTGCCTAATAACTAAATAGTGCTTTATTATATAATTGTTACGTAGTTGTTGCTTTGTTGCATAATTCTGATGTGTTTTTGATGTGCTTTTCATGTTGAGAATTCTTGTGTGTTGAGAGTTTGATGATGTTTTCTCACAGTTTTAATGAACACTCCTAACTAGCATACATCAAAACACATCAGTAAGTATTATGAGATTGGGGGGAACATGTGAAAACACTCCACAAAACTACACACGAATTATGCAACAAAGCACTTGTGATGCTTTTCTTACTTGTGTGTGCTTGTTTTTGAGGTTTTTTGTTTTGTGAGTGTGGGTAGTTTTGCTGTTTTTCTTGTGCTGGGTCCGAATGCATGGCTAGTACTTTTAGTTTGAACAGTACTTTGTCTCTTTTGTGCGGAGTTGTTTGAAGTGTTCAAAAATGTTCACGACACTTCACCACAAGTATTACCACAAACTCACATAAAGCTTATCTGGACAATCTCAAAACTGCCTACTTAACATGTAGAAGTTATGCAATAGTTGATAGCTTATCTGGACAGTCTCTACAATACAACTATTATACATAGGAATGAAGTTTTACTATAAAATGGAGTTTTTCAAGTCATATTGGTGGAGGAAGTTGCCCTGGTTTTATGAATATTTCATTTTGTATGTTGTTAATTTATTTATGACTTTCTTCATAAACTAACATCCACACAACTAACAGCTTATCTGGACAGCCTCGCAGTTTTACAGAATAAGTTTAAGAACCTTGTGAATAATTCTAAAAAGAATATTGGTGTTTATTAAGGATAGTTCCATAGAAAGATGCAACAAAAAGGATGTATCTGCAACGATTGTTCTCATGTATAGAAATGTTCGAAGGAATAATAGAAGTGTAACATCAAAATCAAAAACATAAAATTAAGGGAAATATATGACATAGTACAAGGAGATCTCATAATAGAAATACTTCCAGAATACACAACGGCAGAAGTCTACGAACTTGTTAGTAAGCTTGAAAACGCATTAGGAAAAGAACGCATATACGTTATAATACACATAGAATCTTAGAAAACTTCAAACAGAATCATCTCAGTACTCATAAAGCCTATCATAAAAACACCAAGCGCTTAAATATAAAAAGCAATTATTTTAATAGTATCTAATGCTATTTTTATTGTAAATATTATAAGTATTAATCCTATTATTAAGAGTAATGTTGCATATGGTATTGATCCCAGCAATTTAACTGCATTTCCACTACTAGCCAATATTGCTAGCCAAGCATAATCCATCCACACATGACTTACATACATTGTACCCAATCCTTTCACTCCATATCTTGAGGATTCTTCTATTAAAGGATAGCCTACTGTGAGCCACCATGCCAAAAAATATGCATTAAATCCTGTGAGTACTATTCCTATACTTATAACTCCTAAAGGATCCATTATTGTTAAATTTGATGCGGATAATGACATTACTTTATTTTGGAAAATTTTCATAGAATCATTAATCAAAAGATAAGAAAAGTATAGCAAGAACGATACAATTACAATATTGAGTGCCAGCTTAATTTTTGTTAGAATTCTTTTAAATTGATTAATAAGTTTATAAAGCACAGTTATGTAAGAAAATTCCACTATCATATGACCTAAAGCTATCAGCAAGCCTCCAAATAATCCCATAGAAGCTCCAATAACTACTGCTGAAGCTGAGAGAGGCCCAGGGCTCAGAGCTCCACTAAGTGTAATAGCCAATGTCAAAGATACAAGCTTTCTTACATTCATTACAAACACCTTAGCCTCAACATTTATCATCTTTAAAAGATTAAAAATATTTGGTAGAAAATTATGCAGACGTTTTTAAATTATTTAAGAAAAAATAACAACACAGTTTTACAGAAAGCTTGATAGGAAAGTCTACAGTTTTATAGTAGATCAATACTTGTTCTTGGTATTTGACTTTTGCATTATTAATCAAATAAATCCTTTTTTGATCTACCATGAAGGACGAGGTTTGGTCTTCCTTTGTCATGACAAAATCTCCTCATATCATTATCTGTAAAGTACTTAACATAATACCTTTTGTCAGAATTTAACTTAATCATAACTAAACAAAGACATCATTGCTATTCTCTAGAGAACCTTTAAACATATAAGTTAGAATTTTATACTTTTAATACTATTTTTGAGTATGGGATCGGCTATATAATAATAACCATTTTCTTTAGAAACAAACATAGCATCAACCAAATTCTTTAACACATCATTTAAAACCTTACTATTCAACGCAAACGTATCTTTTAACTCACTCCATCTAGCTCCACCATCAGCCAAGATTCTTAAAATCCTTACATAAATATCCCGATTCTTGCCAGTAAGGAAATGTTCAAGCTCGTCTTTAAAAATTTTACTACCCTCCTCAAGAACCGAATTTAAAGCATCAATCATGCCAAAACCCCTTACACACCTAAAATTTCCATAGTAAGCCAACCAACCAGGATAACCATCTAACTTATTCGTAACCGTATCAACTTCATCATCACTTATTCTCATACCAAACTCCGAAAACCCTCTATAAAGAAATTTCTTAGATAACTCCCGTGAAAAAGGCTTAAGAACCAATACAGCAGGCCTCCTCCCATACAAAGGCGAAGAAGATGACGGATTTAAAAGCTTATTAATCACACCAACCATAGAACCAGTAAAAATCATCCTAATATCAGGATAAGTATCCCAAATTCGCTTCAACAACCTCAAAAAATATACAGAAGAAACATACTGAACCTCATCCAACACAATAAACTTACGAGACTCCAAACGCAAAAAAACATCATCAGCCAACCTACTCCACCTAAACTCAACAAACTTCAGATTCAAACCAACATCCTTAAGAAAATAACCAACCTGCGAAGCCAAAGAAAAAACAAAATCCTTAAAACTTCTCACACCACTTAGATTCACATAAATACCATCATGCTCTTTAGCAAAAGTCTTCACCAAACTCGTCTTACCAACCATCCTACCACCCAAAACAACAACCCACTCACTTTCTAACAATTTTTCTAACACACGATACTCTTCATCCCTACCAAATAACTCTTTCCTACTTTCCTTAGGATGCAAATCAAAGAGCATAGTTACCTAAGTAACTAATTACCTAAGTAACTAATAAAGCTATTGATCCAAGAACCAAGATCACACAGATAAATTAGTAAATTATGATCATATAGTTTTCAATGGTTTGTTCGCCTAATAAAATTCTCCATGATATCCTATTTTCATTAACGTTCTGATGATTAAGAAATCTGCATCCCATTTATAGAATCTGTCAACTGATGGTATAAGTTTAAAGAATATAGCGATTATATTAAGAGTTAATATAAAACTAGCAATTATTTATAATGATTGGCAAGAAACTTGTCAGTGCTGATGTATTGATCGATACACCTTGAGAAGGACCTGTGGAAGGGGATGGTTTAAAGGAACTAAAAGTTACTATCATGAATATTATGAATATGTATGATAATATTACTCTTAAGATGAATATGATTATATTATAGAAAGCTGCATTTCTGAGTAATGAAAATCCTTCAGTTAATAATTTTTTGTTTTCATCTAGGAATTTCATATTCATGTGAAACTCTTCTATATTAATATTGTTTAATATCTATATAAATGTTTACATATTTTAATTGAAATTTTTGAATAAAAATGTTAATTAATTAAAATAATTAAGTTATTCTTTATCATATTGCTAAATGTTTATATTTATCTAAATTAATATTATCTCGGTGCATTGTCGTGTCTCAAGTTTCTGATGAAGAGAAAGTCTGGGGATTAATTGCTTGGATAATTTCTATAGTTGGTGCTATTGTGTCTTTGGTTCTTAAACCAAATTCCAAGTATGTCAGGTATTGGGCTTATCTCTCTATATCATTTTTTATAGTGATAATAATCGGTCAGATTGTTGTGAGAATAATAAGTTTAATTTTAGGATTTATTCCATTTGCTGGTGGGGTTCTCAGTGCTACTATAGACGGACTTTATTTGTTAGCAATAGTGATTGTATGGATTTTTGGTATAATTAAATCTTTATCTATGGAGTATTGGAAACCTCCATTGATATACGATTTAGCAAAAATGATGAGCACAGAAAAAATATGACCTGCGTTATTAGTTTCAAATTTTTATTTCTTCATGTTAGGGATGATTGGTTAAGAATTCTTCTAGTAGCGTAAGTTTAAATATGATATGTTAGATTTAGATATATTAGAGGCTAGTGTGATGTTTAATAATCTATTTAATCAAACGGGATGGTATCATAATTGGGGTTTAGTTATTGTATCAATTGTTTTGGGGTTCGGGTTTCATTGGGCTTGATATCAAACAATATCAAGCCCTAATCCTTGGCATTATCACCCTCAGGATCACTTTTCATCGGGATCCATATTACCGGGCTCCTCCCGTTCTGGGCTACTTTTTTAAGCATTTATGGTGTAGTGGATTTAGAAACTGGTGTTTTATACCTGTATGCTCCAACTGTGCCTGACGGTTGGAGAGCAGGCTGAACTAAAGAAGTCACCAACGCTCCGAACGAGAACGTGTATACAAAAATTTCGAGGAAACAGCTGGGCATAAACAAAAAGGTAGTTTTTGCATGTCATGTTAAAGTTTAAGCGCTCTACCCTGTAAATGGTTGTGTAAGAAAATTTTATCATGAAAAGCTGAGACTATCAACAAAAAGTGCTACAAAATAATTGCCATAATCAAGCCTCGTAAAAGAACGTCACTTGTCTAATATTTTTCACTTAATAACCACTTCCATAATGGTATAATTTTGATATGCAAATTATTAACATCTAAAATTCCTTCATAATCCCAGGTTATCACTAACAGTTCTTTACAATTTAATTGTGCGCTAGCCCTAATTATATTACTTATTTCACGCTCATTAATATCATTCATAGATGATGCGTACGTCACTTGGATTAACTCTTTAATCTCTAAACCTTTTTTAATGACAAAATCTATCTCCCTCCCAGAATAATCTTTCCAATAAAACACTTCTATTCCTCTTTGAAATGTTTGTTTAAAAAGCTCAATAGCCACTATACTTTCCATTAACACTCCATAATCCCTAGAAAACCTAGGTACCAATTTATAAAAACCTAGGTCTATAGGATAAACTTTTCTTGGTTGTAATACTCGCTCCCTACTTTTATATCCAAATTTTTCTATCAAGAAAAGGAAAAAAGCTGTTTCAAAATATTTCAGATAGTTTGATAAAGTCTTCTTGCTTTTATTTAGCCCGATACCTCTGAAATATTTTTCAACTTTGGAGATTGATAGATACTTACCAAAATTCTCCATTACTATGTTTAAAAAAGTATCTAACGATGCTACATCTCTTACTTTAAACCTTTCGACCACATCCCTATAAAAAATCGTCTCTTTATAAGTTCTTAGCAATTCTATTTTTTCTTCTTCGGTCTCTCTCTTTACCACATCTGGAAAACCTCCAAAATTTAAGTATTCACTTAGATTCTGCAATAACCTTCCCTTAACCTCTGGAGCGTCAATATAATCTAAATTAAATCCTTTAAGATTGAGAAACTCTCTAAAAGAAAATGGCATTATTAATCTAGATATATATCTACCTCTTAACTTTGTCGATATTTCTTTAGAAGAAAGCTTCGAAGACGATCCTGATAAAAATATATAATAATTCTGAGTAGTATGCAGACTTCTCACCCACGATTCCCAGTCTTCTAAATTTTGAATCTCATCAAGCAGTAATACAATTTTTCCATCTTTCTCCCTAAACATTTCATGCAAAACTTTTACAAAAACACCATAATTTTCAGGCTTTAATACTTTAAGACGCACATCCTCAAAATCCACATAAACTATATTATACTTTGAAAACCCTTTCTCCAAAAGTTTTTTAGCAATCTGAAACATAAAGTAAGTCTTTCCAGCTCTTCTTGGACCAATTATTGCAATAACATTCTCCTGCAAATCTACAGGATACGCCCTTTCTATAAGATTTGGTAAACCTCTCGCCAACCACGAACTAAAAACTTCTCTTAAAATTCCCTCACTACTCATATCTATGTATAGGAAACAGATTTATTTAAATTTGTTTCCTAAACAACCATATTTAAATTCACCATTTCAAACAAAAACAAATAAATAATTTGCAGACAATAAACAATTGGGTAGTGAAATCAGGTTAGTACGAATCAACTCACATTCATCTTTTCTTGAAACAGTATGAAATTTATCCTAACATGATTTAACTACCAACAATTGTGTTATACGCTCTTAAATAAGGATGTTGTGGCTGCCCTTTTACCATCTTTGAGCCGTATCTTGGTGTGGATGCCGTTCTGCCATCTGATGATTCTGAATAACTTGGAGCAGTTTTCTCGCTTGATAGGAGTAGGAGTTTCATGGGGAAATTATAGAAAATTAAGAGCGCAATTAAATGTTTACTTTTTTGTTGTTTCTCATGTTATTAGTTTTTAGTCTGAATATTATGTTGTTATGTTTTAGGCTTCTGTTTGATAAAAAGGTTATAAGATTAAGGTATAGATCGTAAAGGTTATTGAGGAGTTGATAGTGAAGGATTTTTAAAGTATAGAGTTTTTGGCTGCTTTGTTGCATAATTCTGATGTAGTTTTGACGTGCTTTTGATGTTAAGAATTCTTATGAGTTAAGAATTTGATGATATTTTCTCACAATTTTAAAACACTCTTAACTAGCATACATCAAACCACATCAGTAAGCATCATGAAATTGGGGGAACGTGTGAAATGCTCGATAAAACCACGCACGAATTATGCAACAAAGCAGTTTTTGGCGTAAAATATTTATTTATTGTTTCAGAAAAATTATTGGATCAAAATGTCAGCGGGAGCAGAAGAATTTAAGTGTGGAGTTTGTGGTAAGGTCTTTAAAACGAAGAGAGGATTATTAAATCACATGAGAGTACATAAGAAAACGTCCGCCACTTGACCGAGAATAACAATTACTTAACAAAAACATTCTTTTCTTTTTATTTTTAGTATTTTTGATTATTTTTCTTGTGCATTAGTATGAAGTTTGGTTTTTATTAAATTTTTCTGTTTTATTTTTCTACTTTGTTATTTGCATTTTTCTTTTGAGAAATCGTTTCCTAACACTCACTAAACGATATCTGGCAGAGTCAATTTGGCATAATCATTTCTAGCATATTTTTTACTGCTCATTAAGCAGATAAATTATACCATACTAAGATTAGTTGTTAAGGTAATTGATGTTAAGTAAAGGATATATTTTAGAACTATGTTAACATTATGTGTGGTATTCATAGATAGAAACTATAGAACTGGGATTAATGTTAGTTTTTATGATAGGGTGAGAGAAGTAAAGAAATTGGAAGAATATTTAGATAGGTATAGTACGGTAATTATTTATGGTCCTAAGGGTGTGGGGAAGAGTGAAATTGTTAGATATTTTTTGAAGACAAAAAATTACCCGAGTGTGATCATAGATGCAAGAGAGGAGAATGTTAAAACACTGGTAGAAGAACCTTTAAAATTGTCAGATGTGGTAAATAAAATAGCAAGCATGTTAGGGGAATCCAGTTGGATTATTAAGTTGCATTATGTGGTGTATGAGATTATTGATTATTTTATTAATAGGATTGCTGGAGAAAATTTTATGATTGTTTTTGATGAATTTCATTTATTATCACGTGATAAGAATGAAGCAGTAAAGGATTTAATTAGTATGGCTGGATTTTTAGCTAAAAATCATAAGTATAAAAATTTTAAAGTAATAGTCACGGCTAGTGAAGGATTTATAACTTCATATGAGGTATTTAGTAAAATTATAGGTTATAATACTACTTACATGGTAATAGAAGAGATAGATGATGAGCACTTCGATGCTTTATTCGAGGAATATAAACAGAATAATTCTATAAATCAAAGATTAGGTGTGATAAAAAATGTAGTAGGAAAGAATCCTGGATTAATTAGAGAAATTGATGATGAGGAGAAGCTTAAAAACTTTATTGAGCACGAAAAAATAAAATTGACAAAGGCTTTAATAAGAACATATAGTGAAGTGTTTAAAGTTGATTATAATGATGTATTTTTAAAGTGGAAAAATATAGAAATGAAAGACAAAATGATAAATTTAGTTTTAGAATTTATAGGTAAGAAGATTAACCCATTACTTCATCCTCAATTTGATCTGATTGGAGAAAAACTATGCGATCACAATATCCTTTATCCAGTATTCGAGAAAGATAGAATAATTTATAAACCTCAAATACCCCTATACTTAGAAATTTTAAAAATAATTGGAGAAAAAGAAGATGAAGGAATAACTGAAGAATTAATAAATAGGTTAAAAAATAATACTCTATAACGAATCTAGATTCTTTATAGGAACAATAATATACTTTAATATACTTTGTATTCATAACATTTTCTTTCTCATCGAGAAACTTTAATTGATCCTTATAAATTTTTCAGTCCCCTAAATAATTGACTCCTTATATACTGTTATATCTATATCTTTAATCACATAAGCAATTGTGAGAGCACTTCTCGATTTTCATCAGGTAATTTGTTAGTTGTTATGTATGTCTTCGAGTCTTCGATCGAAAACTAATCTAAATTTCAGAAACTTGAATAGTGCTTCTGCTTTATCATACTTATTAGGATGTTTGTAGTGGAGTATGTTCTGATCATGTTAGTCTTGTTTACTTGCTTAGTTAATTTAGTAAAAATTATTAAGGGGAAAGATTGTGCTAAATGACTAGTATGGGAGCTTATAGTGCTTTATTATGATGTCTGCTATGCCTAACTTTTCTAGTATTCTTAGTGGTGTTTGCATTGAGACTTGGACTATGCCTGGAAGTCTGCCAATTTCAACGGCACCGGTTATTGTAACTCTATTTAATACTTCCTCATAGCTCATATTGAATAGTCTTGCAGCTCTTTCAAAACCTTTTTTAGCTGCATCGTTAATAGTAGAGCCGGAACCTATGATTTGTACTGGTGCAACTGGTTCGGCTTCAATATCGAGCCTCTTAGCAAAATTGATAACAAGTTCCCATTCATCTTTTCTCCATGGCTTGGCCAGTAGAGGTAAGTCTTCTTCAGGCGGTAGGAGTAGTGGGCCTTCAAGCTTTAAATTCTTTATTACTTTAACTTGGAGACTGTCCAGATAAGCTATCAACCACAACATCACTATCACATAATAAGTGGACAGTCTCTTAACTTGTATGGTGGCTTCAGCAGATATATCGGTTGTATGGCCGGCCACTTCGCCATCACCTTCCATTGCGTGAGCATCACCAGCATAAACACCTCCACCATTGACTTTAACAGGTACTATTAAGACTGCATTTTTTCTTACAGAATCTACGTCAAGATGTCCATCGCTTAGATCTTTCTCATATTGATCTTTTGTAATACGATATGGGTGAGGCGCATCGATAAGGAAAGAGCCAAAGTCTCCTGCATTATGTGAATCTGGTATATCTACAGCCGGAGTAGCCCCTAGTTGGCCGAGGAAGGGCCTAATTCTTGTTACAACGCTTACGAGATCTCTTTTTCCGGCTACTAGTATGGGAACTTGCTTAGAATTTTCCGGAAGTGTGGCCCATTCCCAGGCTTTAGTTGCTATCTCATTAGCCAGTTTTTCATTAACAGTTAGTCCGATAGTGTATGATTCGTTAAAAACCATCGTATATCCATGAATGAGTATAAACGGGGAAATAGGTGCACCACACTTTTTGCACTTTATGTTTTCTAATCCTATAGAACCTTTCTCAAAAGTAAACTCAGGCCAAGGTTCTCTACAAACAGGACATTTCTTAGCTACGTAAGGATCTCCTATAAAAGCTCCTTCAACAGGCTTATCTACACCTGAAGAAGAGGCTTTAGACCTGATTTTTATGTCTCCAATGTATATTACTATAGCATCTCCAATTTCAGCGTCTTCAACTGCTACAGGCATATTTACTTCATGTCCACCACGCAGAGTGGGAGTAATCATTGGTCCCCAACATCCCGGCGTAGTAGTAAATACTATGCGACCACCATCAGCCACAGGACCAAGCATCTTGGTATGAGGACCAATAATACCATTAGTAAATTCATTATTATAAACTACATTTTCAACCATGAAATTCACCAATATCTTATGCGCAAAATTCACTTATATATCTTAATAATAGTTTTGCACAAACTTTAATTTTTATGATCTTAACTATAGATTCTCTTCCAACCTGCAAGTGTCTCTAGGATGTTGAAACCCAAGAGCTATGCACGTTTAAGACTACGTAGCTCAGAACTCTTTGTTCTCTTTCTTAAAAGTCTTACTTCAGACCTACGAGACATATAGCAATATAAGAAGAACTTATTTATAAATAAATCTTTCCTTAAGTTATCATCTATTAAGATTAATTATTGTATATGAATCGTCGTATAATTAAAATAAGGATTGGGAAAAGTATCAGAATAAATGAATTGAAAATTTAGTAGTAATCGCTTAAGATCCATGGGTTGCCTAGGTGAATATTTTTTAGTCCTTCGTTTTTGGCGGCTTTTATGCATCTTTCTGCGTGGTTTTTGCTGGTTGGTGGTAGGTCTATTAGCATGTATTCTGGGTGGAATGCTAAGAGTGAGTATGGTATTTGTGGATCGATGTTTGCGATAAATCTAGCAATATTTCTAACTTCATCCTCATCAATATAGCCAGGTATTAATAAAGTGCTGGCTGTTAGTAATGGGACTTCAGGTCTATCTTTTATAAATTTGGATGCGTGTTTAAAGTTGTCATAGATGATTCTTCCGTCTACACCGCATAAGCCTTTGTAGAGAATGGGATTCCATGCTTTAAGATCAAATTTCATTATACCACCGCTTTCTAATGAGAATTTTAATGCTAAATCTAAGAATGTTTTGTTCATAAGTCCGTTGGTTTCCCAACATATTCTTATGATTCTTTTTTCTTTTTTGGTTTTTTCTTTAATGGCTTTGCAAACGTTTAGTGCGTGTAGTATTTGGGGTGATGGATCACCGCCGAAGAAGCATACACAAGTTACATAATGTGTTATATGGTTAATTAGCTCTGAGACTGTAATGCGGGGTTGAAGATTTTTAATGTTTTCACGGTAGAACCAATTTTGGCAGAAGAGGCAATCCATGTTGCATGCTCCATAGAAAACGGCAAGGTTTACGTAACCTTTTTCAACACCATTTCGAACAGCATATTTAGGATAGCCTAGTCCGGTGCTTCCTGGGCAGAACCACCATGCAACGCAATTAGTTGGGTGAGGATCATAATACCATTCAAGAATGCCTTCTTCTGGAATTTTAATCCTGTATTTGATCAATCCATTCATATTCTTAACTAGGCCGCAAAAGCCAAGCTCACCGTTAGGGATTAAACATTCGTTAGCACAGATTCTACACTTGGCTCCATTAATATCGTTTGGAACTTCATTAGGGAGACTAAACTTAATTCTGCTTGAAGTATGAGTTTTCATAGCAATATTGAGTGCTTTTTCAGGATATTTTTTGAAACAATCTCCACAAACACCTAATGCTTCACTTATTGTAATGGATTTGCTACTGCAGATCTTGCATATCTTCTCTTTCCTCCATAGTTTTTCATAGTAGTACCATGAAATCCTCATACTACATTATAAAATGAGGGAAGACTTTCTAATGAACTTAACTTTAACGTTATTAATACATTAAGGTAAACTTTAATTTAGATTATGGAACTGTTTCTAATCTTTTCTTTATCTTGAAGAATTATGATGCTTCTTTTTGTGTTAGTATTCTTCATTTTTTATAGCGCTAAGCTGTTTATTACTTTCTTCGTAAATTAGCATCCATGCAGCTATAATTAAAGTAATAGCAATAAAGATAATTATCGAGCCTATTAACGGTATTATGACAAGAATGCTTAGTATTATACTTATCAGGAACACTCTGGGGTTCGGGCTTCATTGGGCTTAATATAGCTTGATATCAAGCCCTCTCCCTTGGCATCATCGCCCTCAGGACCCCTTTTCATCGGGATCCATATCACTGGGCTCCGCCCGCTCGGGGTGACCCCAACCCACAACTCCACCCTCATCGATTCCTC
>JBMFIF010000021.1:0-26563 GCA_049976445.1 Thermoprotei archaeon
CTAACATACATCAAATCCTACCGGTAAGCATTATGAGATTGGAGGAAATTTGTGAAACGCTCCACAAAACCACGCACAAATTATGCAACAAAGCATTGTTTTTCATTGAGAATCATATCTAACCTACTCTTTGAGATTTTGGAAAGTGATGTTAATGGATATAGTAATAATTGTTTCAATGTTGTGATAGAATAATTTATATATATCTACGTACACATAACTATGCGAGGGGAATACTATGGTCCAAGGATTTTGCGTAAAATGTAAAGCAACACGTGAAATAAAGAACCCAACTAACACAACACTAAAGAATGGAAAACCTGCGATTAAGGGTACATGCCCAGTCTGTGGAACAACAATAGTCGTCATAGGCAAAAAGCTATAAATTTACATAACATAGTGAATGAAAAATAATTTATTTTTTCATATTACATTTTTCATGATCCTTATTTTAATTTTAAATAAAAACCTTGCATCTTCATGAAGAAAAGAAACATTATGTACCAACAATTCTTTTCGCTTTTTATAAATAATAATGCTGAGATTAGTAGAGCGTGTCTTAAATTTATGAAATTAATGTTATAAATAAGTTCACATAGTATAAACTGTGGTTACAATGGAACTTGATGAACTTGATAAACGTATCATAAGCATGTTAATGCAAGATGCAAGAATAGCGATAAGTGAGATGTCTAAAAAGATAAACATTCCACGTACAACAATCATGCACCGTCTAGAAAAGCTTGAGGAGGAAGGCTATATAAAAAAATACACAGCAATACCGGATTACAAAAAACTAGGATACAATTTCATAGCCTACGTACTTTTACGCGTCAAAAGGGAAAAAAGCATCTCAGGTAGATCAAGCCAAGTAGTATTAGCAGAAAAAATACTAGAAAGCACAAAATCCTCAGATAAATTACCCTACGTGGAAGAAGCACAAATAATAACAGGACAATATGACATATTACTAAAAATCAGAGCAAAGAGATGGGAGGACATTTCCAGATTCTTAATAGTGCACCTAGCAGAATTCGAAGAAATAGAACATTCTGAAACAATGCTAGTACTTGAAACAGTAGGAGAGCACATACAACCAAACATAAAATAATAATCAAATCCAAGTTTCTTCTCAACGATGAGGGACCAGAGTAGCTTTATCTAAATGTTGCGTTTCAAGAATGTTCTCATGTATTGCTGACAATTATTTAAAATCATGTCAATAATCGTTTAATTTGGTTTTATTTTTTAGATTTTATTTTTAAAATATGTAAAGCTATAAGAGATTATTTTGATTTGTAAGTACGGAATATGTCTACTAGCAGTATATCAGAAAAGATATTGAGCAAAATTAATAAGATACGTGTACTTGATGGTATATTAGATTTTTCTAAGGCTTCAACGCAGTTAGATATATTAATAGCTCTTAGTGATAACAGGGAGGTCACTCTTGATGAGTTGGCTTCGAGGGTTGAACGAGGAAAGCGTCAGGTATCTGATGCAATACGTAAAATGTTACGTAAAGGGTTTGTACGTTATGAAGAGAAAAATGGTGAGATCTTAATCACAATAGGTGAGAATGGAATAGAGTATCTTAAAACGTTATCTGATATTTTATCTGTAGATATTAAGGATATTAAAACAATCTTAGTGTCATCGAAGACTGAGATAACTGAAAATCTTGGTGTTTATTTTTACATATATGAAACATTAATTGCATTAGGAGTATCTAAGCGTCCTCTCAGTTTGAATAAATTAGCCTCAATCATAGGCATTTCACCAAATAGACTGGAATCATATTTAGATCTTTTCGTATCCCAAGATACGCCTCAGAAGAACTTGTTTGAAAAAGTATATAAAGTATCATATAGGATTCTTAGAATTAGACGTCTAACGAAAACCATTACATGTTATAAGTTAAGTGAGACGGGAATGAAAATATTCTACAGACTCCCGTTCTATTCGCGGTATAAAAATTCTATTACGATGCGTTTTTTAACAAAGTTCATGTTAACTCCTCACTATGAAACTGCTCTTAGACGATTCATCAAATTTTATATAATAGGTACGATTATAGCCTTTTTCATCCTTCTAGTACCATATGGTTGGATTGCTGTAGCAGTATGGCTCTACTTCTCTATAATAGCATTCTTCATAATGCTAAGAGAAATGTAAAGAATGTCCTCATAATATGCTGTATTGATGGTTTCTTATTGTTGGAGATTTGTTCTTTGGAGTAGATTCATGGTTGAGGGAGTATTGGACTTAATTGTGTAGAGAAGTATGAGAATAATGTGGATACTAATATATTGGTTATTAAGACAGCACTACTACTTATTATCATAAGAATTGCGAAATAATACCAGAAAGTGTGCCAGAATCCTCGCTGTGCTATTTTTATGGTAAGTGCGTTTAAAATGGTAATCGCGATTATTGAAGATATAGAAATTATGTTGATGATATCACCGGGCACGTTAGCGATTGGTATGATGGTTTTAAGGTTGCTTAAATAAAGTGAAAGCAGGGTAACTAAGTTCGTTATGAAAACTATTATGGCTACTGTGATTGAATGAAGCATATAGATTACTGACTCAAACGTTTTTGCTGCTTGTTCTCGTTTTTTGCGCATTTCTATTAATCTTTCAGATATATCTCCGATCGTATTGCCAACGATAGAAACCTTTCCTCCTTTCAACACTGTTTCAATAAAAATGTTCATCATTCGTCTAATCATTTCACTTCCTGTTTCGAGTACGAAGAAATTCCAAGCTATTTCTTCAGAGATTCCATTGCTTAATCTAGCATATAATTTCTTTAGAGGTTGTGTTAAGGGTCCAAAATCGCTACGAAGTAATGAGCGTAATGCATAAACGGGTAAAGAGACTAATGCCAACGTGTTTCCAAAACTTCTTATAAATGTTGGAAAGTATGACTCTGTGTGCTTTATGTAATTTTCAAGCTTTTTTGCTAAATAACCTGGTAATAAAAGGAGAATACCAAATATTAACATGCTTAACTCTATCTTTTGTGTTCTAAAATATGCAACAATCCCCATTAAGATTGATATGATTAGTGCTATTAGAAAAGTTAGTTGAAAGGATTTGTATTGTTTTATGAACCTTTTATCTCTAGTTAATAATTGTTCATTAGGGACCAATTTGTGTATTACAAAGACTAGACCGGCTTGGGATAGTATTATAGCGATAAATGTGTCTATTATTATGGAAGCGCCACTTCCCCACAACATGGATAGTACTATTATGTTAACAAGTAGAAACATGAACGATGACATTACGGTAGAGTATATGCCCAGCAATGTTTTAAGAGCTTCTAACATTCTATCATACAAAAACGAATATTCAAGAAAATTTGTTTGGAGTTCTGAAGCGAGAAAAGTATTAATATTCTCACCGAGTGATAATATCTGCGAAAATCTCACTAAAAAGTCTCTCAGTATATTATTTTTTACACGTTCTGCAACCAGTTCACATGACTTGGCTAGACCATATTTCCACTTACTTCCTAATACATAAACTTGCTTCATAACTTGAGCATAGTATCCATATGATTCATCTTTGCCGATAGAGTTAAAAAATTCTTCACGTGGGGGTTCATAAGTTGATATTGAAAACATCTTAAGAATCGTATAAATCAGTTTATCATCAATTCCACCGAGCTCAATTCTTTTAATGAAATTCTTTATCCTACTTATCATAATCTCACTTTGATGCAACCTTGATAAAACCATCAATATTTTTCATAACACTTTCAATACCTAAATCATAAGTCTTTGTAATAAGCTCCCATACATCAAAATAATTAAAAATCCTCTTCTCCACCAATAAATTAAGAAACCTAGCCCGCAAATCTAACTCATCGTACAAACGATTAATATTACGTCTAGCAACACCTCTCATCAACGCAATCTTCTCCTCTAAAAGATAACTACTACCTAATCCTCTGAACAAAAACTTATCACTCACAGAATCCCATGTAAATACTGGGACGTAAACTACTGTTGCTCGTTTAGGATCATAGCCAATTATCTCGTTCACGCTCAATACTCTACGTTTAAGAATACCACTTTTATCATATACAGCACTTTGGATGAGAACAATATTAAGATTATCAATGTGTGACTTAGGGACTTCAATAGGATAGTTTGTTAAACGCTGTATCAATTTCTCAACAGAACCTGCATGAAAAGTAGACATGACAGGATGCCCAGTCTGCATAGCCTGAAACGCTATATTACCCTCTCGACCACGAATCTCACCTACTATTATATAATTTGGCCTCTGCCTGAGTGCAGCCTTTAACAAATCAAACATAGTAATGGAAGTATCTTCGCTCCGGGTCTCACGGGTCACTTCAGAAACCCAATTACCATGAGGTAACGTAACTTCTGGTGTATCCTCAATAGATACAACCTTAGCTATAGGCTTAATGAAAGCAGCGATGGCATTAAGCGTGGTAGTCTTTCCACTTGCAGTCTCACCACAAACAAAAAGACTCATACCCTCACTAAGCATAATCCAAAGATATGCAGCTATTCTAGCATCTAAAGTACCCCACTTAATTAATTGAGTAACACTAATAGGTGTGCTCGCAAACTTTCTTATAGTAAAATTACTACCTTTTTTACTAACATCTTTTCCATAAACTATGTTAATCCTTGAACCATCAGGTAACGTAGCATCAACAACAGGTTTAGCATGAGAAACAGGTTTTCCTATCTGCTCACTAAGCCTTAAAGCAAAATTACTGAGCTCCTCATCAGAATCAAATTTAATATTCGTCTGCAACGAACCAAAAATTTTATGCACAACATACATATAACCTACACCAGGACAGGTTATATCCTCTAAATACGGATCCTTAAGAAACGGTTCTATAAAACCAACACCAACCTTATCCCTTATCAAATGATATCTAACAAGCTCATAATCCTTACGACTTAAAGGAATTCTCTTCATCTTCTTATTTATTTTTAAATAATTCACATTATTAGAAACTACACATACCTTATCCAAATAATTAAGTAAAACTTTCTCCCTCTCATAGGGATCATTACTCACATCATTTTCTCCTAAATACTCAGCCAACTTTAATTCTATAAGATTATAAAGTTCTGGAGCGGGTCTAGGAGGTTCAATAACCACATACCTCTTATATCCAATGATATTATCAGGGGAATATACATGAACAAACAATGGATCACCTATTGGATAAATTATATTAATGTTCCTCTCACCTTTCATCTCTTCAGTAGGCTTTTCTACAAAAACAGGGGGATTCAAACCCTTCGAAACCCACTGTTCTAGATATTCATTCAAATGCGGATTTAACCTCAAAATCTCATTAATTCTCTCAAATGATAAGACCATCTCTCATCACCTACACATTAGCATTAGCAAGGGGTAAGATCTTTATTCCAAAAGCTGGTTCAATATCAAAATTAACAATACCTTCAACAATACCATTAGCACCTTTTAACTTTAAAATTTCCATAATCTTAAAAGTCTTTCCACCCATTTCACCCAACGAAAGCTTAAAATAACCATCCGAAAGCGCTCTAGCATTTATAAGTAAGTTTTCACTCAAAGCATGAGGATGAGTAGTTATTATAATCAATTTACCATCATTAATAAGCATCCTACATTTAGTCAAAAAATCCAAAACAGTACTAGTATTTGAATAAACAGCAATAGTAGTAAATGAATCTATAACAAACACATCAAATACCCTCATCTTCTTCATATAACGACCTAACGCTTCGAGAAGATAACGTGCAGTCTTCTCAGCCCACTTAACACCCTCCATATGAATCGGTACAATGTATAATCTACCAAGCATAAAATCACGCTCTAAATCAAAATTAATCCGCTTAGCCTGCTCCAAAAACGACCTTATAGTATTCTCAGTAGTAATAAGAACAACCTTCTTATCCCCCCTCCTCAAAGCACCCCAAATAAACTGAGTAGCAAGCAAACTTTTTCCAGTACCATGATCACCCTCAAGAAGAATAAGCGATGGATAAGGTAATCCACCACCCAACCGCAAATCCAACTCCTCATTACCAGTAGACAAGACAGTTATCATGGAACAATCACCCCATAACTATTCCAAACCCCATTATCAGTCACAAAAACCAAAACCATACTAGTACCACTAACAGCAGAATAAGGCAAAACAACAGAAAGAATCATAGACTCATTAGGATTAAGAATACCAGGATCAACAAAATCATTAACAATCTTTAACACAGACCACGTACCAACACCATCACTCGAAGAATACACAAGACGAGTACTCAACTGATACAATGTACCACTAACGTTAGCAGTATAACTAACCATCACATCACAGAACTGATATCTCCAAATCTTAGTATTACCAATATTCTTAACAGTAACATTCAAACGATCTAGCGAGACAAAAGTAACATTAGTAATCTTAATTAACGTTCCAAAACGATACTCATCCACAGTCCTCGAAATCCTATATGTATTCTCATTATTGATAGCAGCATACGCATTAATATAAACCAAACTAAAGCTCACACTAATAAGTACAATAAGTATAATAGCTCCCGATGCAACAATACTCAAGCCCATAACTCATCACCTTATACAGAAAATACATACTCATCACTAGCACCCTCATATGTCACCACCTTCACATAATAAACACCACTAGTAAGCGATGAACTCAACTTAATAGTTATAAGCATCGTCAATCCTGGAGCCCATACATTCCCATTATATATTTTATAATTCCAAGTTGGTAACGAAGACATGTTATAAGGTATGTATGAAGCAGAACCATAAGCCCCAAAATAAACATCCATCTTACCAACCTCAATAACAGGAACAGAGCCAACATTCTTAACCCACACAACAACAGAGGAACCATTATCATGAGCATAAACAACCTTAATCTTCGCAAGAAGCGCAGTCCTCTCATTATTAACCATAGTCCCAAAAGTACTCTCAAACACACCATACTTAGAAATGACCAAAACACTCAAAAGACTCGCAAGAGTTATAGAAGCTATCAACAATATAGCCTCACTCATAACTTCATTAACCACTGCCACTACCCCCAGAACCAAACAATGCCTCAACAATACTAACAAGATCATGATATTGCTTATCCAACCCCAAAACCTTCATAAGCTCAACCATCATAGCAACATGATCCTTAACAGTCACATTAACATGCTTACTCTTATCAACAAGCTCCAAAGCCTTAACCATAGCATCATAAACATTCTCATCAACAAGACCAACACTACGATAAAAATCAAGCACCCTCAACGTATAATCCTTACCAAACGACAAAAACATCCTATTAGCCCAAACCACAATATTCACAATCTTCCCAGGCTCCATACGAACACCATGAGAAACACCTGACATCTTATCATTATAAACAGGACTCCTATTAGAACCATATACCCTCTGATCACCGCTAACACTTATCACCCTTTCATCCTCACTATCAGACAAATCATGCCTACCTTGAGACGAAACAACAACCTTACTCTGTTCCAATTTTTCCAATGCATCAATGCCGAAAACCTCAGCATATTTCTTCATAAAATTAAACGGATTATCAATCTCAGAAATAGAACTTCTAAGACTAATAATAGCATCCTTAACATCCTGAATATTTTGCTGAACAGAATCCTTAAAAACTTTCAACTCATCCTGAAGAGACTTAACCTGAACCTCAATACTCTTAATCCTCTCATCAACAACCGAATCGCTAACAACACCCTTATCATCATGCTCCTTAGAACTAAGCCCTTCTTCGTCACTCTTCATATTCTGAACATCAACTATACCAACTTCCAATTTATCAGACACTTCTGAACTATTCTCCTTAGCATTATTCTCATTAACCGGCACTAATAACTCATTAACATTAACTATGCCCTCACTTTTAATATCCTCTTTATCAGTTTTCACATCAGGTTTTTCATTAGCAAGGATAATGTCTTTATTTTCCTTCCTCCTCAAACCACGCACCTCACGATACAAATCAACAACTAAAGAAATTAACAAAGGAGATGAAAGAATAAACGGAAAAACATACCAAGGAGAAATAATATTAATACCTTGAAAGACAAAATCACGATCACCAACAAACACATAGTAACTAACAAAAATACCCACAACAACTAGCATAAACACCACCTGCACCCAACGATCCTTATTTACTGAATTCAACTCATCACCTCCATAATATAAATATAAAAAATAATTTTGTTTAAATATTTTATCCGAGGTCTATGATTGCTTGTGTTAGGCTTGGTGGTATTGATCTGTCAATTGTTAATGCTGCGCCTATGGGAACCTTTAATTCTATTTTTAATGTGTCGTAGCTTCTTGGAGCATCATCTGGCTTAAAGAATACAACCAATATTACTTTTTCACCAGGATCCAACACATTATCATTATTTATATTAGTAACCCACGCAATAACTGCAAAAGTCTTCCCCGTATTACTATATCCATAGGTATTCACAGCTCCTTTGACCGCACTTATAACATCTCCCACAGTCTTGTAAGTAGAACTAGCTAATGAAGAATTATAGATATCAACATATGAAATACCTTCCGTCGGTGACCAATACGCAATGGTCGCTTTACCTGGTGTAAGATCTACCGGACTCTTACCAGCTGAAAGTTTCAACGGGACATAGATGTATGTGACGTTCTGCTTTGTAGTGTTTACATGGGCTACAACGCTACCGTCGATCTCTACTGCGGTGCTGGCCTCTCCGAGTCCTGAGCCGATTGTCTCTTTGCTTTTCTGTGTTGTGAAGAATCCCATGTTGAGTACTACGAATGCTAGTGCTGCTGCTACTATTACGAAGGCTATTAGTACTATTGCCGATTCTATACCGACTATGGCGACTTTCGACCATTTTATGTTTTTGTTTTTCTTACTCAACCCCATCACCTCCTTTAGGGGCGTGTTTTTTATTGGTTTATCGAATTAAAGTTGTGGATGATAAAGTCGCTCAACTGTCGACATTAAAAAATGTTTCGTGTTATGGTGTTGTATTGCATAAGCGTTAAGTTTCATGGTTTTTGAGGTGAATTTTGGTAATGAGTTTTATTCTTTGGTTATAGGTGTGCTATTTGTGGGATGGTCTTTTGTTTAAGGTTGGGTGTTGTGGATGTTTCATTGTGTTTTGTGTTGAGTTTTTTGTTTGTAAACAGGTTTAAATATAACATATCGTATTTAGATATATGATAATGTCATGCCTGCGGATCCTGTTTTTGGGATGGAGGCTTCTGAGAGGAGTAAGTGGAAGGCTGAGTATAATGATGTTGTGTATTATTTCTGTTGTGAAGATTGTTTGAGGGGGTTTCAGAAGGATCCTGAGAGGTATGTTTCTGGTGATTTAGTTCTTTTGAAGAATGATCTTAGGGATGTTGTTGCGTCAATACAATTTTCTAAGAGGACTCTTAAGCAGATAAAAGAAAACCTTATATGGGCATTCTTATATAACATTATATTAATACCGGTGGTTGTGATGGGATTATTATATCCTGTTTATGCTGGTTTTGCTATGGCTATGAGTAGTGTATCAGTAATGTCTTGGAGTCTGCTCATGCGTAAATATATTCCTGAGGTGCATAGGAGTGATAGCTGAAGAGTCAGAAAGCGAGATCAAAATATCTGGTATAGTACGATTATACATTCTTGTGACGCTTGAGTCATCACCTATGCATGGTTATAGGTTGATGAAGGAGCTTGAGAAGAAGCTTGGTAAGAAGCCTAGTGCAGCGCATGTTTATCCATTTCTTATTGAGCTTGAAAAGAATGGTTATTTAATTGTGCGTGAGGAGGGTAAGAGAAGGAAGAAAGTGTATGAATTAACTCAACGTGGTCATGAATTGGTTCAGCATGTAACGTCTCGTGTTCTATCTATCTTAGATGCGACACTTGATAAGAAATTAAAGGTGTGTGTTAATTGTGGTTGTAAAATTTATGAGGGAGGTTATAGTGTTAAGATTAAGGATGAGACACTCATGTTTTGTTGTGAACATTGTGCGCGAAATTATCTTGAATCGCATGCAATGTTTATGGTCAAATGAATTTAAGATACGAGACATGTCTTTAACACTTAGTGTAGTATGTTGCTTTTTGGGTTTAGTTTTATGAATGAACAAATTTTTTACTACTGTTTATAAATTTCATGGGTATTTTTATGTTAGAAGCTAAGTGTATATGCATGTATGATGCTACTGTTGAGTGTTCTAACCAACCGTCCATTTTGTTTGCAATGCCTTCTCCTATTTTCATCCTGTATATCATTTTGATATCATAGGGGATGTTTATTATTTCGGAATAGTGGAATTCATGTCCTTTAATTTTTGTATTTTTTGGTGTTATAGGGTTTGTACGTATTGTTTCTGCAAGTGTATAGTTTAGGTGTAGTTTTTTGGTCATTATTGTGTCAGCATCCAATAGTCCTATCATTTTGTATTTTCTTTTGTGAAAGTCAAAAATATACTTGGTTAGGTACATTAGGCCTCCACATTCTGCTAAGATTGGTATTTCATCTTCTGCATACTTTTTGATTGCTGTTTGTATTGATTGATTTTCCTCTAGCTGTTTTGCGAACATTTCTGGGAATCCTCCGCCTATGTAGAGGCCGTTGATATTATCTGGTAGTTTTTTATCGTGTAGTGGACTGAATGGTATTATTTCTGCGCCGAGTCGTTCGAGCGTTTCGAGTCCATCTTTATAATAAAAGTTGAACGCTTCATCTAATGCGATTGCTATCTTTACTTTCTTTTCTTTTTCTTTGAATGGTTGTATGTCAGGTATTTCTGGGGCTGATTTTGCTAGTTCTATTATTTTATCTAAGTCTACGTGTTGACTTATGAAATCTACTATCATGTTTAAGGTTTCTGTTGGTTTTGTTTCTATTGCTGGTATAAGACCTAGATGTCTTTCTGGGAGTTTAATTTCTTGGTTCCATGGTATGACTCCCACTACTTGAATTCCTGTTATTTCTTTAATAGCGTCTATAGTCCATTGTGCGTGTGTTTTTCCACCTACACGGTTTAATATTACTGCCATTGGAATATTACCAGCCATCTTTTTATAACCTAAAACTATTGCTGCAGCGCTTCTTGCCATTCCCCATACATCTACAATAAGAATTATTGGGATTCGTAGTAATCTTGTGATTTGAATTGTGCTACCTGTTTCATCTAATCCGCTGAAACCATCGAATAAGCCCATTACACCTTCTATTACTGCTATATCTGAGTTGCGCATGGCAAGTGCAAATAGTTCTTTGATTCTTTGTTTTTTAAGCATCCATGAATCTAAATTACGTGAAGGTATTCCTGTAATCATAGTGTGATAGCTTGGGTCTATAAAATCAGGGCCAATCTTGAAACCTTGCACTCTATATCCCTTACGTTTTAATGCTCCCATTATGCCGATCGAAATGGTAGTCTTGCCAACACCACTTTGGACACCTGCTATAGTGATTCTTGGTGCTTTCATAATAATAGATAATGTCTAAGAGCCATATCAGGTTAACTGTTAATTTAGCTTTTTGTTCTTGTGCTTATGATGATCTGATTGCTTGAATTATGCTGTGCATGGAAAATAATGTGATTTTATGCTTTTGTAATATTGTAGATGAGTTCATTTTTCAGTAGGAACTACAATTTTTAGGTATTTAAATACTGCTAATGAGAAAAGCGAGAAGGTGACTTTTTTTTACTTATTAAAGAGAATAATTTGTATTTTCTTAGAGGTCAGAGATTTCTTTTACGTGTGTTG
This sequence comes from Thermoprotei archaeon, assembly GCA_049976445.1. GTDB lineage: Archaea > Thermoproteota > Thermoprotei > Gearchaeales > WAQG01 > JAVZOV01. The sequence goes on from JBMFIF010000021.1 coordinate 11,824, forward strand.
TTTCACTTTTTTATTATTTTGGATTGTTCTATTCGTGTGTATTTTGCGTATCTGTTTATTGGGACGTATATGAAGCGTTCTTGATCGTAGGCTGGGTTTAGATGCCCAATTATAGGTATTTTTGCTCCGCATTTTTTGCATCTGTTTTGATTATCGAGATTCCATTCTAATATATCGAATCCGTATCTTCTGATTAGGAGTGCTCCACATTCTGGGCAGTATGTATTTTCTAGTGGGTGTCCTGGTACATTTCCTATGTAAACGAATCGTAGGCCTTCTTCTTTGGCTATCTTCCAATGTTTTTCTAATGTTTCTATTGGTGTCCATGGAATGTTTATTAGTTTGTAATCTGGATGGAATCTAAGGAAGTGTATTGGAACGTCTGGGCCGAGATTATCATAGATCCATCTGGCTAATTTACGAGCTTGGTTAAGGTCATCACCTATTTCTGGTACTACTAGGTCTGTGATTTCTATGTGTATTCCGTATCTTTTCATTTCTAATATGGATTGGAATATTGGTTCTGGGTCAGGGATGGTTACGTAGCGTCGGAGGAATTTTACGTCTGCATTGCCTTTGAAATCTACTGTTGCTGCGTCGAGAAATTCTGATAGCATGGCATCTACTTCTGGTGTGTGGTATCCGTTTGTTACGAATGTGCTGAATAATCCTTCCTTACGTGCCAGTATGCCTACATCGTGTGCGAATTCTGCGAATATTGTTGGTTCGTTGTAGGTGTATGAGAGCCCATGGGCCCCGTACGCTTTTGCGAGTTTGACTATCGTTTCTGGTGAGGCGTCAAAGCCTTCTACAACTCTTCTCTGGCTTATGTCATAGTTTTGGCAGTACATGCATGCCCAGTTGCAACCTGTTGTGGCTATTGAGAATACCATACTGCCTGGCATGTAATGAACTAAGGGCTTTTTTTCTATGGGGTCTATATGAGCTGTTATTATTTTTCCATAAACCATTAAGTAGAGTTTTCCATCGATATTCCATCGAACACCGCAAAATCCTATACTATTCTTTGGTATCCTACAATATCTAGCGCATGCTGTACACACGACTACATCATTGCCGATCGGCTTATAAAGAACAGCTTCCTTCAAACAGCTCACTCACAATAATATATGTAATTTGGTAGTTATAAAAGTTTATACTGATCATTAGCGTTTAAAAAGATTTTTAAAATAAAAATAGTACAAGAAATGACTGACCTGAAGGAGAGAGGATGTCATTTGCTAATTTGTTCTGTTGTTTTTCGTTTTCTTATTATTGCTGTCCTTTTACCTGTTTCTATGGTTTCAACGATTTTAGGATATTTACCTACTAATTCTAATGTTTTTTTCATGAAGTGAGGAAGGTCTGGAGGTGCACGTGATGTGACTATGTTTCCGTCAACAACTACTGGTTCATCTACTACTTCGGCTCCAGCATTCCTTAAATCATCCCATATTGCTCTAGCCCCGGTAACTTTTTTATTTTTTAAGATTCCTGCAGAGATTAGTACTTGGGGCCCATGACAGATTGCAGCTATTACTCTATATTCTTCGAACGCTTCCTTAACTATCCTAAGTACTTCAGAGTCTCGTCTTAATCGATCTGGCCCCCAACCGCCCGGTATTACTATTATATCGTATGCTACTCCTTTAAGGACTTTTGCAGAACATTTTGCCTCAAATTCTAAACCATGCTTGCCTTTAATCTTTCCTGCTTCAGTTGATGCAACGTCTACTTGAAAATCTGCTTCGATAAGCCTATAATAGGGATAGAAGAATTCAACCTCTTCAAATCCTTCACCAATAAGAATAAGTGCTCTATTTGCTATTCCAGCTTCTACCATGAAATTCACCTATGATTAAATTGTTTAACAAAAATATATTTTTATGTTTATTATAAAAAATCTGAGTAAAAAATGGTTTAGTATTTTGATAATTTAATACCTTTTTCTTTTATGGCTGCGTGTGCTGCTACTAATCTCGCAACAGGTATTCTGTATGGTGATGCGCTTACGTATGTGAGTCCGGCTTTGTGGAAGAATTCGATGCTTTTTGGGTCACCGCCATGTTCTCCACAGACACCTATTTCTAGGTCTGGCTTTACACTTCTGGCAAGCTTTACTGCAAATTCAACCAATTTTCCAACACCGTTTACGTCAATGTTTTCGAATGGGTCACTTTCTATTATTTTTGCTTCGAGGTATTTAGGCATGAATTTGTTCTCTACGTCATCCCTACTAAAACTGAATACTCCTTGTGTGAGGTCGTTTGTTCCAAAGCTAAAGAAATCAGCAACTTTTGCTATTTCATCCGCTGTTAAACATGCGCGAACGACCTCCATCATAGTTCCATATTTGAACGGGACTTTAATACCATACTGTGCTTCTATTTGTTTTGCTACTGGTTCCACTACTTTCTCCTTTATGTATGCGAGTTCTGTTGCTATTGCTACTTGTGGTATCATGATCTCAACCAATATGTTTTTACCGCTTTTGATTAATTCGGCTGCTGCGCTTAGTATTGCCGTTACTTGCGCTTCGTAAATTTCTGGGTTTGTAATACCTAATCTTACACCCCTATGGCCCATCATTGGATTTGCTTCTTTAAATAATCTAATTTTTCTAAGTTCTCTTTCTAGTTCAGCGATTTTTGTCCTGTCACCACTCTTCGCTTTTAGTTCTGCGATTTGATTTACTAATTCATCCTCGCTTGGGAGGAATTCGTGTATTGGAGGGTCAAATAGTCTAACTATAACTGGTAGTCCTTCCATTATTTCAAAGATTTCTAGGAAGTCTTTCTTCATTAAAGGTATGAGTTCTTTGATTCCTTCTTTTCTTTCTTCAGGTTTGTCACTGAGTATTACTTTTCTAAATATTGCTAATCTTTCAGGTTTTCTGAACATTCTTTCGGTTCTTAATAAACCAATTCCTTCTGCACCAAACTTCCTAGCAATCCTTGCATCATCTGGTTGATCGGCATTTGCCCATACACCTAAGCGTTTGAGCTCATTTGCCCATCCTAGCAGTTCGTAGAATTCAGGTATTGGTTCAGGTTGTACAGTTTTTATTTGGCCAAGGTATACGTTTCCTGTGAAACCATCTATTGTTAGCCAATCACCTTCCTTTACAACTATATCAGTACCCTTAACCTTGAATAATCTTCGTTCGTGGTCTACCTCCAATGCTTCGCATCCCACAACGCATGGTTTTCCGATAGCTCTGGCCACGACTGCCGCATGACTTGTCATTCCTCCTCTAGATGTGAGTATGCCTACTGATGCATACATTCCATGAACATCATCTGGTTTTGTCTCTTCCCTGACTAATATTACACTTCTACCTTTTGCAGCCCATGCTACGGCGGAATCTGCATCGAATACTGCCATGCCTGATACTGCGCCAGGTGATGATGCTAAACCTTGTGCTATTGATACTGCTTTTTCTTTGGGATCGATTCTTGGGTATAATAATTGTTGGATGTGCTCTGGTTTAACTCTTAGTACAGCTTCTTCTTTTGTGAGGAATCCTTCTTTGTACATATCTACTGATGTTTTAACCATCGCTATTGGACCGATTTTTCCGTTGCGTGTTTGCAGAAAGTAAAGCTTTCCATGTTCGATGGTGAATTCAATGTCTTGTATTTCTTTTTTGAATCGTTCAAGCTTTTTTGCACCTTCATAAAGTTGGTTGTAAGCCTCAGGCATTGTTTCTTTAAGCTCTTTAATGGGACGAGGTGTTCTTATGCCTGCTACGACATCCTCTCCTTGTGCTAATGGTAAATATTCACCATAAAGTTCATTTTCACCTGTTGCCGGGTTCCTACTAAATACTACACCTGTTGCTGAATCGTATCCTGCATTACCGAACACCATCATCACAACGTTAACAGCACTTCCATCCGCCACATCGGGCGTTATATTGTTAACTTTTCTATAGAATACTGCCCTTGGACTTTCCCAAGAATCAAAAACTGCCGCTATCGCTAATTCTAATTGTTTCCACGGATCATCAGTCCATTTATCACCTCGCTCTCTCATTATAATCTTCTTAAACCCATCCACAACTTCTTTCAATGCACTAGTATCTAGATCTGCATCATACTTTGCATTATATTTCTTTTTTATGCCCTCGAAATAATCGTTAAATAATTTCTCATCAATACCCAGAACTATCTTACCATACATTTGAAGGAATCGCCTGTAAGCATCATAAGCAGCCCTTTCACTACCCAGTTGTTTAGCCAAACCATTGACAGTCTTATCATTAATACCAAGATTAAGCACAGTATCCATCATACCCGGCATTGAAACAGGCGCTCCTGATCGTACAGAAACTAAAAGCGGATTTTCTGGGTCTCCAAATTTTCGTCCTGATTTAATCTCAATATACTTAATACCATCTCTTACCTCTCTCATCAAGTCATTTGGTAATCGCCTTCCGTTTGTGTAATATTCTTTGCATACATCAGTTGTGATTATAATACCTGGTGGGACTGGTAAACCTAAATGAGCCATCATAGCTAAACCTGCACCTTTACCACCAAAGAGCTTTACATTCTCATAATCAGCCTCTTCGAACGTGTATACACGCTTTGGCATTTACAAACACCTAACTAAGAAATATTTAGATAAATTTAAAGTTTCACAACCATGATTAACACTCAGTTCTGTGTTTACAAATATGTTATATAAGGAGGTCAGAGGGAGGAGCTTCTTAACGATTCTCCTAATCCTTCTAGCGATTTTTGTTAAAATTGCAACTACAAGAAGTCGACTGAGCCCTCACACAAGTAATGTTTATTAGGTTTAGTGGAGTACTCCACTAGTGGAGTACTCCACCTCCATGTGAGTGAAAATGTCGATACTAGATTCTACACCTAAGTCGTCAGTTAGGTTCTTAGTTGGTAGGAGGGAAGAGCTCCTAGAAGTAGTAAGATCTGTTCAAGAGCACAGGATTACTGTCGTCCTCGGTCCACGTAGAATAGGTAAGTCGAGCCTCGTTAAGACGGCTCTTGTGGTTCTGTCGGGTAAGGAGAAGCTAGAGAACATAAGGTTGTCGGCAAGGTTTATACCAGTTTACGTCGACATGTGGGCAATTGTGGCAACATCACGCTCCTCGAGACTCTTCTTCGAACATTTAAACAATGCAATACTCAGGAGCCTAGAGGATCATGACAAGACGCTCGCAGACAAGTACAAGACGAGAATGTACAAGGTGGAAGAGTTGTACGCAAGAGAAAGCAGCATAGAAAAAATCATAAAAATCGGCACAAAAAGAGAACAATTATACAAGTACCCAGTTGATATATTAAGATGTGTTGATGAATTTAATGACGTACTAACTAAGCACAATAGAAAAGCTGTTTTAGCAGTAGACGAGGCACAAGAACTCGGAACTCTGAAGCCCTTTATTCCGACAGCGTGGCTAGCGCACATACACGATCACGCAACAAACATGCATATATTACTCTCAGGATCCTATGTTGGATTATTTAAGAAAATCCTACACCCAAAACCGAAAGACCCTCTTTACGGAAGAGACATCCGTAAAATCAATATAGGAAAATTAAAGCCAGAAGCACTGTTAACAATTTTCTTCGAGGGCCTAAATGAAAGAGGCGTTCAACCATCCCCCGAGATCTATGGTATAGTTTTGAAAGCAGTCGACATACTGAAACCAGCTATTTTTGCGCAGCAAATACCCTTTTCAAATAAATCAGCCCAGATAAGTATAGGCGCAATAATTACATCAAAGGAAGCAAAACGAGAGCTCGAGAAAAAGCCCCTTGAAGCTAGAACATCACCTGAATACATGATTAATCTTGTAGAAACATTAATCCACGTAATGAGTATGACAGTGCTATCATTACTTCAATCGATGCTTGTCTATTACTCAGCAAACTTACTTATGAAAATAGGCTTTGACATAAACAGATTTTCAATAACGCTACCTAAAGAGACAGAGAAAAACATATCACGATTCGCTGAGTTAATAACAGATCCGGAATTTAGAATTATACTAATACTCTCACTCTTTGTGCTCTCAGGTTCACCAAGCCTCATGATATCGCTAGCGAAGAATCTACCCAACAGGTTCACGGATGAGCACTTGCTTGAAACAGGGCTGCACGTGCTCGACGAAAGCTACAAGGCCGTGTGCAATGAAATAAACAGGTTTATAGAGAGCTACTCTAAGAAGCCCGAAATAATAGTCGACATACTATACACGCTTTACAGCGCTCCAAGAACCTGGAGCGAAATAGTCCAAGCACTCTCTAGCCAAGATGTCGATAAAAAGAGCATTAGCGAAAACCTAAAGACCTTAATCGAGCTCGGATACCTTGAGAAGTTCAAAGAAGGAGCGCACATATATTATTACATAACAGACCCATTACTATTCTACGCACTTAAAGAAAAGTGCATCGGGATTCTCAAAGTGTAAGTGCCAAGTGTTTCAAAGTTGGCATCGTTGACAAAACGGATAACAAGTCTCACCCTTCAGGGCAGGAGGAAGACAGTCTTTAAACAGGCTCCTCGATAATGTAGTGGAGAGAGAATTAAAAAGCTAGTTTATCATTTTTAAAGGATAAGGTTTTATTTTTTGTTGTGTAGTTTTAAGTGATATGAGTCTTGAAGTGATTACAGGACCTATGTTTGCTGGAAAAACCTCTGAATTGATACGTCTCGTTGAAAGAGCAGTATATGCCAAAAAACGAGTTGCGATCTTTAAACCTGCTTTGGATAAAAGATACAGTGAAAGCGAAGTCGTAACACATAATGGTTTAAGATATCAAGCATATGTTATTCCTACTAACGAAGAAGGTATACAAACTATACGTCAAATCTCTAATGATCTAGATGTAATAGGGATCGATGAAGCGCAATTCTTCCCCCGAATCATTGTAAAATTATGTGATGAACTTGTAAGCAAGGGTAAAAGGGTAATAGTATCAGGGTTAAACCTTGATTTCAGGGGAGAACCTTTTGAAGTCATGGCCGATTTTCTTGTTAGAGCAGATTCAATATACTATTTAACTGCCGTGTGCACCATTTGTGGTAAGGAAGCAACTAGGACTCAACGTCTCATCGATGGAAACCCTGCGCCATATAATAGCCCACGTATCATGGTCGGTGGCAAAGAACTATACGAAGCAAGATGCAGAATCCACCATATCGTTCCAGGTAAACCAGAATGAACATACTAGTACTTTCTTTTTCGGTTCTATGTTTGCCTTTACTCCTAAAATTTTCTTTGTATATTCTTCTAACTAAAGCATCGGTATATCTTTGGTTATCATTGTTCTTATAAGCATAAGCTAAGAGATTAGTTTATATTTTTGGTGCCCCGGCCGGGATTTGAACCCGGGATCTCCGGCTCTCCACGCATTGTGCTCGAAAGGCCGGAATACTTGTCCGGATTTTACGGGTTTCCATGCCCTCTATACGACCGGGGCACCATTTATTCATTGGATAAAAAGAACTATTTAAATATTAACTTTACGTTTGATTGTTTTTGATGCTTTCAAGGTTTCAGAAATTTTTATAGTTCTTAACGATATTGCATAATTATGGTCTGTGCGTCACCTAAGATTATTATTGAACATTGTGAGCCTGTTTTGAGCAGATGGTTATGGATAGAATACAAGCACGCCTCTGAGATAGCGGGGAAGAGTAATTTACTTTTTTCTAATATAAAGGATGAGAAGGAAAGAAGGATATTGAGTGAGTTGGGATGTGTTGAAGGGAGGAGTATTGTTGAAATGTATGATTTGCATTCTAAGATCATAGTTTTGGACCCTAAAGCGCAGCACTCTCTTACTCCGCATGAGGCTGCTAATTTTATTCTAGTTGTAGGGGGTATTCTTGGTAGTTCACCTCCTAAAAGAAGGACTTGGAAGTTGATAACAAGTAAAATACCAAACGTTATAGCTCGTAATTTGGGGCGTGTACAATTACCTATCGATGTTAGTGTGTATATTTCGTTAAAAATAGCGTCTGGAATGTTATTATCTGATATTAAAATCAAAAGAGGTATAAATATAAGAATGTCTAGGAATCATATTGTTAGGCTTCCTTTTGGTTATCCTGTCATTAATGGTAAGGTTTTTATTAGTCCCGAGTTAATTGAGTATCTTAAGCATGGTATAGTGAAGGATGAAGAGTATATGTTTAGGACTGGAAAAATTAGGAGTATTCTTGATGAAGTGGATTAATGTAGAGTTTTTATTACGATCTCATTGATTAGTGCATTAAATATTTTTTGTGAATATATATCCTTTTCTGCCATAGTCTCGGGGTGCCATTGTACGCCTAACACGAAGTTTTCTTCTTCAAGCTCTACAGCTTCTACTATATCATCATCAGACCATGCTACGGCTCGTAATCCTTTACCAAGGGTTTTAATGGCTTGGTGATGAAAACTATTGACAGCGATTCTAAGTGTACCTGTAATCTTCGCAAGCTTTGATTTCTCATCAATCCTTACATAATGTGAGGGGTAGCTCTTTGATGATACTGTATAACTATGGTTGATTTTACTCGGATGTTCAGTAGGTAAATCCTGATAGAGTGTTCCTCCTAAAGCAACGTTTAATACTTGAATACCTCTGCAGATTGCTAATAATGGTTTTTTCCTATCTAGTATCATTTTGATAAGCTTTAATTCATAAATATCTCTTTCAACATCGACAGTACCTAATCCTCTGACAGGGCTTTCACCGTAAAAGTAAGGCGAAATGTCATCACCACCGGTGAATATAAATCCATCAAGCTTTTCGACATAAGATTCCAGTAATGTTTCATCTGTTGTTGGAGGTATAACTACTGGAACACCACCTGCTCTAATAACAGCTAGCACATAATCCATTGATACGATTTGAAAAGTATATTCATATGCAGTTGGTCTCTTTGGTCTTTCTATTGAAGCTCCATTTACAGTATAACTTGTAATGCCCACGAATGGTTTCATCTTTCTCAATATTTTCATAAAACATCCGCATATATCCTTAACCAACCTTAAGAAATTACTTAATAAAGATTTTATAAAAGAAGGACAAACTTCACCCTTCAGGGTGGAGTAAATTTAAATACTCAGACGCACTATACTCTACAGTAGCACCCGTAAAGGGGTGTAACCCTCAAGACCTCGGGAAACCCTCGCACCTTCAGGGCGAGGAAGAGGTCAGAGAGCTAAGGAAGAATCTAAATGGTTATAAAGGTCTTAATAAAGATAGTGCATGTACATTTCAGGAACATGAAACGGTTTAACCAAAAACATGTTAATTGGATAAAAATATTTAGGCTAAAATTTATCATATAGATTGGTATGTCTCTCGCTAGGGAAACTATTAGGGATATATTCGTGAAGGGTAAGAGTTTTAAGGAGTATGTAGAGGGTATGACTGAGATTTATAAATTGCTTTTTAAAGCGGAGTATGATGAGTATAAGGTTAATAGAAATGTTGTGAAAAGAATAGAAAGGCTTCTTAATGGTAAGGCGCTTAATGTTCTTGTGTTGGCTGCGGAATGGTGTCCAGATAGTAGAAGAAACGTGCCTGCATTGGCGAGAATAGCTGATTATATAAGTTTGATTCGTCTTTCTATACATGAGGTTAACAAGGGTGATGAATTGAGCACTAAGTTTGGTTTAGTGAAAATACCTACGATAATAATCTATGATGAGAATTGGGTTGAATTGGGGAGGATAATAGAGAATCCTTTGAGTGGTAGTATTGAGATGGATCTTGAGAAAATATTATCTTCACGTTTTAAGGACTAAATTGTTATGTTTGCTTGTAGTTTGAGTTCTAGAATAACTTTTTCTAATTCGTTAAAGAAGCTGGGTCCATAGTGGGCTAGTGTGTCGTTTGGTATTATTATCATCTTATTCTCCTTAACCGCTTTTATACTCTCCCAGCTTCTCTTTTTTATAATTTCTGTGAGCTCATCTCTGGTTGGGAATTTATTTTTTGATTCGTATATAATTAGATCTGGATCTTTTCTTATCACATCTGATAGATCGAATACTGGAAATCCTGGTATTTGCATACCGTATAAATATGATTGTTTTTCATGGGTATACACGTTAATTATGTTAAGTAATCTTAGTGCGCTTGTGATGTGTGAGAAATAGGCTGGGATTGTTGGTCCTCCTAGGTCAATCTCTATATAAGCTTTTAAAGGATTTTTTAGAGATCTTCTTTTTAGGTTTTCGATGTTATTCATGAGGTTATCGGCTAGCTCGAGTGCTTTTTCTTGTTCTCCTATTAATCCTCCTATGATGAGTACATTGTTAATGATTTCATAGACGCTTATAGGTACTGGTATGGGATAGACTGGATATCCTGTGTTTTTTAATTGTTCTATGATTGGTCTCTGTACGCCTGTTGCTGTCAATATGAGATCCGGTTTTAATTCTTTGATAACGTCTAGCTTGAGATGTACATAATCACCGACTTTGCGTTTTTTCATAGCTTCTCTTGGTCTTTGTGACCATGAATCTACACCTACTATCCTATCGCCAGCCCCTAGCATGAAAATGGTTTCAGTGATTGATTCGGAGAAACTTATTATTCTTTCAGGTCTTTCAGGGACATCAACATAACCTACCTCAGGATTATATATCTTAATATGAACCACCTAAAAGTATGTATGAAATTTCTGATTTATAAAATTAATTTGCTTATAATATTTTTTAAATTTTTTGTAGCATCTTCTGGTGACAATGTGTTCACGTATACGTTTGCGCCTAATTCTAACGAAGCCCATGTTGAAATTTTTGGTTGAACTTCGATATGCCAATGAAAGTCTTTAACAATATCAGAGTTTGTCTTAGGTGAAATGTGAAACCACATATTATAGCTTACATTACCAACAGCCTCGTTTAACGCCCTAAACATCAATAAAATTATGTGAGCTAACATATTGATATTATCTCTAGTAACTATTGGTTCATGTTTTAATGGAGCTATCCAAAATTCGTATGGTTGTATGCTAGACCAAGGTGCAAAAACTATAAATGAATCGTTTTCATAAATCACTCTTTCTTCCCTTCGTTCACGTTCTATTACTTTGCACAAAAAGCAGTCTTCATGGAATCGTTTTAGCTCATCTGATATTAATGGTGGAACGAACGTGAGTGCGATAACTTGGCTATGGGGATGCGATAAAGAAGCTCCAGCATCTCTTCCATAATTTTTAAATATATGAACATATTTTATTGATGGTTCTTTATAAAGTCTTTGCATCAGCTCGATTATGCTTAATAATAATAAACTTATTTGTTTCTCATCCATGGAAGCTAACGTATCATTATGATTGGGCGTATCAACGATAACGTAATGATAATTTATAGGACTACCTTCAACGGAAAATATGGGATATAAATTTGGGAAGGCTCTAGTAAGCCAATTCGATGAACGATCACCATTTTTATCAGAACCAAGCACAAACTCATTATTAACTTTATGGTAATAGAAAATTGCTGGAGGCGTCATTTTTTCATTACCTGGACAAAAGGGACATGATGCGATAGAATATTGCATAGATTCTTTTGATATATCATGAGGCCTTAAAGCTCTTTTAGGTGAAATTATTACCACTCTATTAAGTAGTTTATCAAATCTAACTTCGGTCATGAATTAAAATATCACTCACTAAAATATTAAGTTAATAGACAATAAAAAGAAAAACTCTTTACTCTGAAGAACAAGTATTCATTTTCATAAAGAGAGAGTTACGCCACGGGTAAACACCTAGTGCAACTGTTGTATATCTTTATTAGCTTCTTTTTTAGTAATTAGCATGTCATGCGGATTCCTGAGAAAGTAATGCTAATGGCTGATGATATTAGAACAATGAGGGTTAGAGGTGCAGTGAAGATAGGACGTTATGCTGCGGAAGCATTGATTAACGCTGCACAGTTGTATAACCCACAAGAACATGGCGATTTTGTAAAATACATGAATGAGGTATCTAGAGTACTTTTAGGTACGAGACCTACTGCGGTAACGTTACCTAATAGTGTCAGGTTTATACTTAAAAAATTATATGATGCCATGAAAAAATCTCATGATATTGAGTACTTACGTAATGCAGTTATAATGGCTGGTAATACATTTATATCACGATCGTACGAGGCTATAAAATTGATAAGTGAGTTTGGGTCTAGGTTAATAGAGGATGGTTATACAATATACACTCATTGTAATAGCTCTGTGGTTACATCAATATTAGTGACAACCCATAAAATGGGAAAAAATATTAAAGTGTACGTTAATGAAACACGACCGAAATATCAAGGATATATTACTGCGCTTGAGCTAAGCCGTGAAGGTATAGACGTCACACTTGTTATAGATGCTGCAGCAGGCTATTTTCTCAGAAATGCTGACTTAGTATTAGTAGGAGCTGATGCCATATCATCGCATGGTGCCTTAGTTAATAAAATCGGTACTTCACAACTAGCACTACTAGCGAGAACTATGAATGTTCCATTCTATAGTGCAGCAGAAACCTACAAATTCAGTCCAAATACTATGATAGGAGAAATGATTGAGATCGAAGAAAGAGATTACACAGAAGTTGTTGATAAGGATTTTATCGATAAATACAAAATTAATGTACGAAATCCAGCATTTGATATTACACCACCACAATACATAAGCGCTATAATAACAGAAAAAGGTATAATTCCTCCAATAGGCGTCGCACTAATACTCGTAGAAGAATATGGCTGGACATTAGGAGAAGAATTCCCATCAAATATAATAGAAGAAAATTAAGAACAAGTTTTTATTTTGTTTTTTGTGCTGTGAGTGTTTTGTGTTTTGTAAGGTACCAGTATCTTAGGGCTATTGTTTTTCTGTTGCTTGTTGTTTTTGCTGGTTCTATGATTACTTTTCTTGGTATTTCTGTCGAGAGCCTTGTCCTGCACCTTGGACAGCGCCCATTAATACTGTACCTCCTAACCACATCAACAGGACCGATAGCCTCCTCAGTATCATAATACAAAAGATAACCACAAGCCCTACATACAACACTCATCGGCATTCAACACACCTATTTTAGTAGTTTAGATTTTTTCTTATATTTGTTTGTTTTAGAATGTTTGAACGAATTTGTAATATCTTATCTTTGGTATGTTTTATTTAGTTTCGTTGAATGGATGTTTTATTGTTGTAGTATTGTTTTGTGGAACTGTTTTGGGTTTCATGTTATAAGGGCTAATACCAAATATTGAAGAGTGTTTAAATGAAGCTGCTCAGATAAGCTATCAACTACAACATCACTATTACATACTAAGTGGACATTCTTCCATTAAAGCGTAGCTAAGTTAATAAACTTATGGCTTTCATTATGCAGCCCTTCATCAACTTACATAACACTAAGAGTTAAGCCACAAAGCATCAAAAAGCATTAAGAATGAAAACTTTATTTAAGCTACAGGTATAAATATTACAGAAGAGGTATGCAAGATTATCATGAAAAGAATTTTGTGAACGTTTTAAGACGAATGCTTAGAGGTGAAATTAGCATAGATACTGAGCTCTTTAAAGAGATTTTAGAAAGTACTGATTTACCTGATGATAAGGTTAATGGTATACTTCTTCGCTACATTAATAAAACAGAAGAGATCTTAAGGGAACTATTAAACAAAGAACCCGAAAACCTTTTAATAGCAATAAGACTTAATTATATACTTGAAATTGAGGGTAAACACCAAGAAGCTGAGAAAATATTTAAACAATGTGTTGAATTATGTCATGATGAAAAACATAAGGCGCTTCTCTATTTTGCTCATGCTTTGATTCTCAAAGAAATCGGTATGTTTGATTATGCAAAAACAGAAATCATGAAAGCCATAGAGTTTGATAAATTGAATACTGAGTATCTACTTTGGTATGCAAACTTACTTGGTGAATTGGGCGAGAAACGAAAAGCACGTAAAATTTACCTAAAAGTTATGCACATGCTACCATCAGGTGATACGCTTAAAAGTGAAATAAAAGAAGCCCTTGAATCTGATGATATGGAATCCTTATTTACATCAATACCAACAATTGGAGCTATTGAACGTTACGTCAGAGCACACACTGATGAACTAATCCATATGCTTTCTGAAATTTCAATCATAGAGAAACCAAAGAAATTACTAGAATCACACTATGAGAATAAATACCTAGAGGAAGCTAAAAAAAGTGGTAACTATATTGAAGCACTTTTCAAGATAGATAAAGATAAAAATTCAGTAATTGATGAGGATCCTGAGGAATGGGCATTAAATAGGTCTATTGATATTTTAGATGCATGGAGACCAGGTTTTGAACTTTATCTAAACCAGTTATTCTTCCAAGACCGATGCAGCAAATGCAAATACCCATTAAGATACGTGTATGACTGTGAACATGGATTTGCAAACTGCCCACTAGATGTTGAGTATGAGGAGTATGTATATGAAACAGTCCAAAATATCATTAAAAAGCTGAAAGCAGGCATTGACCCTTCTCAAATACCAGAATTACAAATTCCCGAAACTCTTAAAAACTTTGAAGAACGTTTTCGGAGGCCATCACATAAGACATTACCTTCAATTCACAGGTGAAGAGGTTCATAAAGAACTCAATACTATTCAAACTAAGAACACTAGAATTCACATAAAGAAAGCACGAAACCTATACAAAAAACTAAAGAAACGCTCAACAGAACCCCTCAAACCAAAACCCTCACATGAACAAAACCAGCC
>JBMFIF010000022.1:0-25901 GCA_049976445.1 Thermoprotei archaeon
GTGAGTTTTGGTTGTGTGGTTGGTTTGTCTGCTAGGTGGTGTTGGGGTTGTTTTTGAGGAGGGTGTTTATAAGAGCGGTCAGTATGACGAATTTGCTATAAAATCAAACAAAAAGTTTTGAACTACTGTAAAAGGCGAGGTTTGATTGGCTTTTATCATATCAAACCATTTCTAAGTAAGTCGTTATATGCAGTTAAAGCAGCCTTGGCGCCTTCTCCAGCGGCGATGACAATTTGTTGGAAGCCTCCTGTTATATCTCCTGCTGCGTAAACAAAAGGAACTGTAGTGCGTTGGAATCTGTCCACTACTATAAAACCTTCTGGTGTTAATTCGCAACCTAATTGTCGTGCAAGATAGTTATCTGGCTCTTGACCGATTGATACAAATACACCGTTTATTGGTATAACAGTAATCGTGCCATCTTTAACGTTCTCTAAAACAACACGCTCCACAGTTCTAGAACCTTCAATCTTTTTCACTACTGTATTCCAAATGACTTTTATTCCTGATTTAAATAGTTTATCTTGATATATTTTGCTAGCTCTCAGTTGATCACGTCTGTGTACTAATGTTACGTTTACACCTACTTTGTGAAGATATAATGCATCATCAACGGCTCCGTCCCCACCACCCACAACTATAACATTTTTACCTATGAAGAATTGTGCATCACAGACTGCACAATAAGATACACCCTTTCCTATGAATTCATTTTCACCGGGCACATTTAATTTTCTTCTTTTAGAACCTGTAGTAAGGATGATGGCTTTTGACAAATATTCGCCTTTATTAGTGATCACCTTAAAGAATTTGTCCTCTTTTCTTATTTCCTTTACTAATTCTGGTACGCGTACTTTTACGTACTCTTCTGCATGTTCCCAAAAAAGCTTAGCGAGCTCTGGTCCTTCAATATATTTGAATCCTGGATAATCTTCTATTGGTGGTGAGATTGCAACAATACCTCCGACAGCATTACCTTCAAATATCGTTGTTTTTAAACCAGCCCTAGCTGCATAAATACCGGCTGTTAAACCGGCTGGTCCACCACCAACTATAACAATATCAAATGGTTCTGTAGGTTTCTCTTCGACTTCTTCACCAAATGCTATAACTTCAAAACTAACTTTTTCACTCACAAAAATCACCTATACAACCATGGTTTTGCAGCTAATAAAGACATCGACGTGAAAACTGGATCAGGAAAACCTGTTAATGGATTTGATAGAACACCGTTTTCAGTATATACTACAATATTCTTCCATCTAAGGAACGTTATTACTTGAGATTGAAGTGAGCAGTTATTAGTGTTAGTTATAATGATTTTGTGTTTTTGAGATTTTAAAGGTTGTGGAGAAAAAATTGTAGTGTTTTTTAGTCCTTCTAATGCTATTTCTATTAAGTCTTTTCCGGTGATTATGTTATCTTTGATTATAGCCCATAATTTGTTCCCATCTCTGCTAAATAGTAACCCTATGTCAGCTTCCCATGATTTTGTTGCGATTAGAATATCGTTGATAGCATCTTCTAATGCTCGATCATCACTAACATTATTAGGTATGGCGTTAAGAGTGGTTAATCGTGATCCAGTCAAACGTAAAATTTCAGGTGCAATTTTAGAAAGCCCCCCACCGTAAAGATCTGCTACAATATTTGCTGTAAGGTTTGATGATGCTAATAGTTGTAAACTATTTTTAAGCACATCTTCGATATAATAGAAATCGGCATCAAAAGATAATTGTTTGCCGACCATGTTCCAGCTTACTAATTCAGGCATATTCTTGAAAAGATCTTTTTCGCATAATGGTATTCCATAGCGATCAACAATTGTTATACTATTAGAAATCATAATACCTCCATCTAAATTAAGTTTTTTAATAGTGTAAGAGATTAATGAAAGTGAGCCTAATCCTAAATTAATCGTTGATATGCCGAAAGAATTTAATGCCGCTATTGTTAAATTCATCTTTGATAAGGCATGTTTACTTCCATCATACGCTATGGCAATTTTTGAATTTTTACCTATAAGCGAACTAAAAGATTCTATGATCTGGTCTATAATCTGTTCATTAGTAATGCTCATTATATCTCCTCCTTAGATTATCTTTTTAAGTTCTTCAACTATTACCGGTGTTATGTCAACTTTAGTGATGGGACTTGGAACAGTGTTTGAGGATGCGAGATCTTTTAGATGAAGATTTTTAAGTTTATCCAATGCGCCTTCTACTAATAATGCATGTGTTGTAGCAACATAAATATCTTTAACGTTAAGTTCTCTTAGTAGTTTTACTGCAGTAATTATTGTTCCACCAGTACTGATAATATCATCTACGATCAGCACATCTTTATTACTAAAATCAATTGTTTTATCAGCCACAATATTTACTTCACGATCACCCAATCGTGTTTTTGAAAAATTAGTATATTTACCGTTATATTTAGTTGCAGCTGCTTTAGCGAATTCGATAGCTTCATCATCAGGTCCTATTACAATACCATTCTTAACAACATCTTTAAATAAATCTCCAAAAAGAGGCATTGCAGTAACATTGCTTACTGGAATTTTAAATATACTTTCTAATTCAGAGCCTCTAACTCTATGTAAATGCATGTCAACAACAATTAACTGATCAGTACCTGAATTATATATCATATCTGCAACAATTTTAAGGCTTATTGCTTCACCTGGCTTAAAACGACGATCTTGTCGTGCATAAGAAAGATATGGAATTATACCAATAACTCTGTGAGCTCCAAGGTCTTTGGCTGTTTTTGCAGCGAAAATATATTCTATAAGTTTGTTGTTCGGTTGACCATATAGTGATTGAACGATTAGAACGTCTTCTTTATTGAGGTTTTCTACAGGTAATCGAAGATATAATTCCCCATCGGGAAAGAATCTTGTTTCTGCTTTAATGCTATTAATACTAAGTGCATCGGCAATTTTTTGATAAAGATGCTCTCCACCACTTAATCCTATAACTACTGTCATAATATAGCCTCCTTAACCAAATTATATGAAATAAAAAATAATATAAAACTGTGTCTACTAAAATTATTTGACTGACAATGGGTATTCATGGTAACGTTACATTCGATAAGTGTATACCCATATGTCCACATTTTAAGTGCGCGAAAAAAGCTTTAATAATAAAGAGACCTGAACAGCTTTTTAATGGTGCTAAGTATGCTGAGACTCAAAAGAAAATGTACGGACAATTGATAGGTAATCTTGTTTACTTTTGTACATGGGCTAATGATGTATGTATTGGATATAGATGCAACTATGCAATATGTGAGAAACGAGCTTTTACACCAAACGGATTGTGTGGGTTAGGACAACGACCTGTGACAAAGTTTCAAGATATAGAGCAGATTGCTAAGCATCAAGATAGAGAGATTTCTCGTGCTACATCATTGCTCAAGAAAAAAGGTTTAAAATATGAAGAATGAATGCTTAACGTAGTGGTTTCAAAAATTTGATCTCCCCTATTGACTCTAATGTATCATAAATAAGAGATAGCGGATGATCTTTGTTTGATGAAAATCCTGCTATACTAATACTGCCATTGTCATAAATATGAACATAATGATCGAGATCAAATCTAACTTCTACATCTTTCTTAATAAAAACTATTTTAAAAGGAATCTTATTATTTATAAGTGTGTTACAAATGTCTTTGATAGCTGGTATTATTTTAGAACTTATTTTGCTTTTGACTTTTTTAAATCCTCTTAACTCTTCTTTACTTACGGAAGTTTTTGATATACCTTTATAATTTTGTATGATTGGGTTACCGTTAGAATACGATACTTCAAAGCTTTTTCCTTCTGAAATTAACTCATCAATGTTACTCATCACATCACCATCTTATTCTTTTTAAGTTAACAGATAAATATTTTATTGTTTCATGTGATTCTCCAGACAGTAGTTGTTCTGAATTTTATGAATTACCTAACATTTGCTTAAGGATAAAATTTAAAAATAAAAAATAATTGATTTTTATCTTTTTTGATTGTCTTCGTTTTCACTGGGTTGGATATTTGTCGCATCTTCTATTCCTTGTTCAGTTATCATAAAACTAGCCGATGAGAGTGGATGTTTTGGTGAATCTATTATGCGTGCAATTCTTATGTTATTGCGTTGTTTTTCTAGCATGATTCTTATTGATGAAATGTGGGCTATCACGTTGCCACCTGCAGGGTGTTTATTTTGTATGAACGTGTCTGGTGATGATACTATTTGATTAGTAATTATAACTGGTATCATAAAGATTTCTGCTAATCTCATTAGGTCGTGCATATGTAGGTTTAGTTTTTGTTGTCTTAATGCAAGTGTTTCTCTTCCTGTATACTCGCTTCTAAAATGATTTATGATTGAATCTACAATGACAAGTTTTATGTTGTATTCTTTAATCTTTGAACGTGCTTCTTGAACGATATAGATTTGATGTTCAGTGTTAAATGCTTTGGCAACAATTATTTTTTCTAGTACATTATCAGGGTCTAGATTGAATCTCTTAGCAATATTCTCGATTCTTGAATAACTGAATGTATTTTCGGTGTCTATATAAAGAGCTGATCCATCTAGACCTCCTTTTCCAGTAGGGAGTTGAACTGTGACGGCTAATTGATGACAAAGTTGAGTTTTTCCAGAACCGTATTCACCAGCTAGTTCGATTATTATTCCTCCTTCAATACCGCCAAGAAGTATATTGTCGATGCTTGAAACACCAGTTGTTAGTAATGGTCTTTTCTTTTCTCTAGCTTTTATTTCATTAGCTGTTATAAAGAATCTTTCTATTAATTTTCTCGCGTTTAAAGAAATTTGTAATGCTCTGCTTTCAGGTATCTCAGCTATTTCGGCTATTAATCTTGGGGGCATGAAAGCAAGTTCTTTTACAGTAGTTATGCCTGCGGTTAGTAATTTTTTGAGCGTAACAGGCCCTATACCTTCAACTTCATCTAATGTAGGTTCCTTATCCATTTTTGTTCACCTCATTTTCTAAAGCTTCTAATAATCCTCTTATTGAAGATATTAGGGAAATCACCTTTGCTTTACTAGATTGATATTCTTTTTCATAGATAGAAAGCATTGTATTGATACTAGTTATTAATTCAGAAAATTCTTCTAATGTATATGTTGTTCGTGCTAGTTCTATTTTTGTATTGTGCTTGTTGTGGGCATATATTATTTTTGTGAATGTAGGTTTGTTGTTTTTCATGGTAATATATATTTCTTCAAAGAGTATACCATAAGAGCTTATTCCTAAGTAGTAACGTATTCTATTTGATCCTAACCATTCGATATTGCTCAATTATATTCACCTCTTTTAAGTTTATATTCATTTAAGACAACAGAGCCCTGAGTAGTAATATGCAGTAGTTTTCTACCAGAAATTACTAGTTCTTTAAGAAGATTATGCATTATTGCACTGTCAATTAGCTCTTCACATTCTTCAACATTCATATTATATTTTTTCAGTATATTTATTGCTTCAGATCTGGTGAGCAACATAAGTGATGCATGGTTTAGTAAATCTGATGCAGCAGTACTTCTGTCTTTAAATAATGTTTCTAAGATTGTAGGTAAAGAAATCTTATTAATATCTATTTGTGTTACAAATTCATAACCAAGTGTTTTCATTAATTTTGAAAGTTCCTCATCATCTATCTCACTTAATATCCATGGATCTAGGTCTATATTTATAATTATTGGTTCAGATAGATCATTAGATATTAGAATCCATTCATTTTTCTTTATTGAGGAGTATTCTTTATAAATGTTATGTGTTTGTGGTAATACTTCTTTAGCTATAAGTAAGGTTGATAGGCGTGCAATTAGGGATGGATTGACGTCTATTATTGATGGTGATGATAGGCCTATTATTACATTTCTTCTTAAGAATTTGTCTATTATATCAAAGATAAGTTGAAAACTGGTTGTGCGAAGTTTTTGTGAAGTTTCGTGAATGAATAGTTGATTTACTGAATCTATAAAAAGTATGTGGTCGTCTATGTTAAGGATATCTAGTTTAAGTATTATAATGAGGGAGGCTAAATTTTTAGCCTCTGTGCTACTTAATTTTGAAAGATCAAAAATTACTGGTTTTGAAGAGTATTCTATGTCGTCAAATAAGTATTTGCATCCTTTATCAAAAGCTAATAAACCACTACCAAGGTATAATGGATACAAAAGTCTGATGAGAGATGCTATTTTAGATAATTCATAAGACCCTGCTAATGATTGTCTCGTTTTAAGCCCATTTATTAAAAGAGATAAAGATGGATTATGCTCATTAGAAAAAAGTTCAAGTAGTATTTCTATTAAGATTCCAGTATGTTCATTATCAAGACCTAGTGTACGTTGAAGCATCTCCGTAAGCATAATGATGTATTCTTCATGATTTATTTTATTATGATGAAAGATGTTTAGTGAAACATTACTACCGACTCTAAGAAATATCGCGTCATCAGATTTTACCAAATTTTTGTAATTACCATATCGATCAATTACAATGTATAATAAATTATCTCGCTCGTATATATCATGCAATATTTTCATAGCTACTCTATAACTGTGTAAGCCAAAGATTCCAAATGTGCCCTTTATACTATGATCAGTAAAACTATGAAGTTTTATGCTAATTTTATAGTTCATCATAATCACCTAAATTTATAAGCGGGTAATCGAGGATTTTCACACTATTACTTTCATTAGTTGGCAAAATCATTTCTAATGTGTTTTTGAGAATACTTGAGGTCTCAGCTATTAGATCGTTTACTATTTCTTGAGTAACTCTTAATCCATTCCTGCTGGATTCCGCAATGACCTTTATTTCCATGTTACGAGTTATTATCACACTGATAGGATATCCATTAAATGATTTCTCAATCATCCAGTTTAACACATCATTTATTTTCTTCTCACCAAGTGATTTGGCATTAATCTTAGCGCCCATTATGCATTTTATTGATATTCCTTTATGAAGAATAAATAATGACGTATTACTAACTTTAAACACTTCTATATCATTTATATCACCTAGGAATATAAGTTTCCTAGGTTTTCGTCCAAAAGTATACTTAATGACATCTCTAATTCTGACATTTCTTTTCTGTTGATTCTTATTATATTTCTTTAGAAGCAGATAAATTAGTGTGAAAATTAATAATACTAGAAATACTTGTGGAAATACTATTAGCAAAGCTATTGATCCTATTCCTAATATTAATAATTTTGTAGTTTTCATGATCTCTTGCATTTTATTATAATTAGAAACTACTTGAAAAATGTCCGCCAACTGGTGAGGAGTCTCATAAAAAGTTTTTTGATCTCATTCAGATGCGAGTCTCATAAAAAATCATCTCGTGATAAGTAGATTAATCTCCTCTGTATTTCGTATGCTAAATAATAAATAATTGTTAGTCTATAATGTTTATTGTGTCTGATGCTCAAAAATTACTAGAAGTATTAGGTGAGGAAAGTAGATATAAAATTGTAAAGCTATTATTAACATCAGTCGAAGGGTTAACTGTAGCTGATATTGCTAATAGACTTAATAAGGATAAGAGAACGATCGATAAACATCTTAAGCTACTTTTAGATTCAGGTCTTGTAGAGAGAACATTAAAAATTAGTGATACATATGTGTATAAGGCTACTCAAAAAGCCGCAATGTTAATTGAACTAGCTGAAGAATTAGCTAAAACACAACCAGTACCGAGCATGAATAAGAGCCTTGAAAGTCTATCTTTACCAATAATCAAAAAGCAATCGCATATAATTAGAGTAGTCTCGATAATACCGAGTTTGATATTTCTTTTAATAGGAATTCTCATAGGATATGGTAGTAATTTTGGTCTTGTGTCACAAGGATATGAAGGAATTAAACTTTTAGGTATGTTATTCTTTATCCTATTGTCAGTAGTAACATATATAGTAATAAGGAGATGGATCGCATGAATACTAAAAACCAATCATACTTACAAGTCAGCTACTCCACGAATAAAGTTGGGGGTCTCCTTGGGTGACCTTTATGAACAAAAATACTATAATAAAAAATCTTGCTATTCTCGTAATCGTATTAATTATAGCTCTCAGTTTTAAAGAAATATTGGGATTCATATTACATACAAGCGTACCCATAGCAGTTGTTGAAAGTGGAAGTATGATTCCAACATTAGAGAAAGGTGACCTTATAATATCAGTTGGTGTTGATCCATCTAATCTAAAAGTGGGAGATATAATACTTTTTAAAAGTCCACTAAACCCCAATATTATAATTGTTCATAGAATCATAGAAATATATAAAAACGATGGCACAGTACTAATCAAAACAAAAGGTGACAATAATCCTATAGCAGATCCATGGACAGTTAATGGGAATCAAGTATTAGGTAAGGTGATATTTAGAATACCTTACCTAGGATGGCCCTCCATAATTTCAAATCAAATCTCATGGTTTTTGCCTCTCATATTATTAGCTATCATACTAGTAATAATATTTTGGCCAGAAAAGAGCAAAGATTAAATTGTTTTGGTATTTATGCATATGACCTCTTTTTTGCTTTCAAAGTGGACTTACACGGTCTTTCTCCTGAAGAATGAAGCTTTCACTTTTGTAGAATTATTTTTTATTATTCAATGAGGAATTAGCTGATACTTAAGATTCAAGATTAAAATATCATTGTTTTTAAATAAAGGTTTATATGTAAAGGTATATAAATAGTTTATTTAGGTGCAAAGGATGTTTAGATTAAATTTGCCGGAGCGAAAGAAGGGTTATCATTATAAAATAGAAAACGTGGTAGCGTCTGTATCGCTAAATCAAACAATAGATCTAAATACGATTGCAAAATCAATGAGTGATGAGGTTGATTATAAACCTGAACAGTTTCCAGGATTAGTGTTTAGATTAAAAAGGCCAAGGACAGCTACGCTGATTTTTAGTTCTGGAAAGATGGTATGTACCGGTGCAAAATCTGAAAAAGAGGTGTATAAAGCGGTTGAGATTATAATAAATAAGCTTAAATCAAGGGGTGTTCAATTGTTCTCCGAACCACGAATACAAATACAAAATGTTGTGGCTTCTGCGAGTCTTAATGCAGAAGTAAACTTAGAGAAGGCAGCGTTCTTGCTGGAAAACTCGATGTATGAACCTGAACAGTTCCCAGGACTCATTTATAGGATGGATTCACCGAGAGTTGTTCTTTTAATTTTTAGTTCTGGAAATATGGTGTGTACCGGCGCAAAACATGAGGAGGACGTAAAAGTAGCTATAGAAAGAGTCTATAATCAACTTAAAGAACTAGGAGTACTATTAGAGGCATAAAATACTATATTTATTTTTTATTTAAAAACATTTTAATTTCTTTGCTTTGTTGCATAATTTTGATGTATTTTTTATGTGTTTTTTATGTTGAGGATTCTTGTGTGCTGAGAGTTTGATGTTTTCTCACAATTTTAATGAAAACTCCCAGCTAGATACATCAAACCACATCAGTAAGTGTTATGAGATTGGGGGAACGTGAAACGCTTCACAAAACCACGCACGAATTATGCAACAAAGCAAATTTCTTTAAACCATTATAGCGATAGATAGAACCCATATTATTATTGCAAACACTGGTATTAGTAGTTCTATACCGTGTGGTTTGCTTACATCGTTTAGTGCACCAGGATTTTCCATTATAAATAGTGCAATTATGGCCATTCCCCAGTATCCCATTATGAGCAATAAGAGGATGAAGATTAATGAAACTATTCTGAATGAACGTTTGCTGAGGAACGCTCTGAAAACGTGCCCACCATCAAGTTGTCCTATAGGTGTAAGATTTAGGGCTGTTATTAAAAGGCCTATATAACCAGCAAAAGCTACTGGATGTAATACTATGATATAGTTTTGTGCTATTGAGCCAAATATTAGACGACCTAGGATGTCTAGAAGGAGTGATGAGGGGAGTAGAACTCCTTGAACTTTTTGTGGAGGTGCAAGTGTTGACCATGAAAGACCTATGTATGTTATTATTGTTGAGAGGATGAAACTGACTAATGGCCCGCTAAAACCTACTATTAGAAGTGATTTTGAGTCGATGATTGGCTCGCGTAATCTTATAACGGCTCCAAATGTGCCTCCAATCTGAGGTAAACCAGGTATGAAAATTGGTGTTGAAACCTTAACGCCCATAAGTCTTCCAGCTATAAAATGTCCCATTTCATGTAGTCCAATTATTAGTACCATAGCAAATGTATAAAGAAGAGCTGTTAACCTTTCATAATTACTCAGTAATAATCCAGCATAAAATATTGTTGATAGTGTTACTCCTAATGAAATTAATGTTACGGTTAAATCACGTTTCCATAAATTACGGCTTGGCCAAACGTACGGTGCAACATCTATTCTTAAACTTTTAGCTTCGCTTTTAAGAATAGCTATATGGTTCATTTTTCTTAATACATCAACCAAATCTTTAAATTGTTTATCAATATTAGGTGTTGGTGATATGTTAAAACGTAGTACATTGTTTTCTACGTATACGGATTCCACATTAAAGCGACTCTTCACCTCATTGACTATACTTTCACTCATACTTTCCACGAAAGCTGACCTCAAATAAATTTATAACTATCTTACTAATAACGTTGTTTAAAAGTGACCCAGTTTGATTAGAGTTGGGGATTACATCGTGAGGAATGCAACACCCAATGATATGAGGGCGGTGATAGACATTAATTTAAGAACATTACCAGAAAATTACACAACAGAATTCTTTTATATTCATTTGAGAGATTACCCAGATCTCTTTTATGTTGCTGAGCTTAATGGTTCCATAGTAGGTTATATAATGTGCAGATTAGAATATGGTATATCAGATTTTTCTAAACGTATACCCAAACCTGCTAAAAAAGGTCATGTGATATCCATAGCAGTACTACCGGAGCATAGACGTAGAGGATTAGGGCGAATGCTGATGAAAATGTCGATAGAAAGCATGATAAAAAGAGGCGCTGATGAAGTTTACTTAGAAGTAAGGGTCACAAACGAACCAGCCATAACACTTTACAAATCATTAGGGTTCATAATAGTTCGCCGAATACACAGTTATTATTCTGATGGAGAGGACGCTTATGTCATGTCACTTAACCTAAAAAATTTATCATCATAAAACATTTTTAATTTTTTAACATAAAAATCAATTTTTAATATTTAAGATACGCTCTTAAGTAAGATTTTTGTAGCTGCTCCTCCTATTCCTATGGGTTATAGGAGGTTTTAAAATTGTTTTGTTAGTTGTCCTAAGAAGGTGTAGTCCTAAAGTTATTTAAAGAACAGCCACAACATTCTTATTTAAGAGTGTTTAAGATATTTTATCTTTCTTTATTGCTAATCATATTGATTTTTCGAATTAATATCATTGATATGAATGTGATCAGTAAAGGTATTATAAATATAAAAATTATAAATATCCTATCCAGAAAATTATAAAATATTTGAGAGAGAAGAACGATTCCTGTAACTAGTGATGAAATGATTAATGCATAACGTATTGCCATGGTATCCACGTCTCTTTGCATATTTTTAAAAAAGGGTAAACGTTATATATTCCTTTGCGTTTTACAGATTTAGGTTCTAGAGGTGATGAAAACATGGCAGAAGCTGCATCTGTATCTGGTATTCCTGTATTAATTTTGAAAGAAGGAACGAAACGAACGATTGGTAGAGAAGCCCATGATGTAAATATAGCAGCTGCAAAAGCATTAGCAGAAGCTCTAAAAACATCATTAGGACCAAGAGGCATGGACAAAATGCTTGTTGATAGCCTCGGTGATATAACGATAACTGGAGATGGAGCAACAATACTAAAAGAGATGGAAGTACAGCATCCAGCAGCGAAAATGTTAGTGGAAGTTGCCAAAGCACAAGATAGCGAAGTTGGAGACGGAACTACAACTGTTGTAATATTAGCAGGAGAATTATTGAAAAAAGCTGAAGAATTATTAGCACAAAACATTCATCCAACACTTATAATTGATGGTTATAGAAAAACAATGGAATATGTTCTTTCAGAACTAGATAAAATAGCCATAAAAGTAAATCCGGAAGATATTGAAACGTTAAAGAAAGCTGCCATCACATCAATCTACAGTAAGTCCTTAGGTGAATATAGAGAAAAAATAGCTGAAATCGCTGCTAAGGCTATATTAAAAGTAGCTGAAAAGGAGATTGATGAAAAAGGAAATGTAAAGTACAAAGTTGATCTGGACAACATAAAGATTGAGAAAAGAAAGGGTAAATCTATAGAGGAAACAGAACTAATCGATGGTATAGTATTGGATAAAGAAGTTGTTCATCCTGGAATGCCGAAGCTTATCAGAAATGCAAAAATTGCGGTGATTAATGCTCCATTAGAGATCGAAAAACCAGAGATGAGTGCCAAAATCAATATTACCAGCCCAGAACAAATGAAAGCATTCTTGGATGAAGAAACGAAAGTACTACAAAAAATGGTTGAAAAAATAGCTGCCAGCGGTGCGAACGTATTAGTTTGCCAAAAAGGAATTGATGATGTAGCACAATACTTATTAAAGAAAAAAGGCATTATGGCTGTACGAAGAGTTAAAGAATCAGATATGGAGAAAGTTGCGAAAGCAACAGGCGCCAGAATAATTACTAATATAGACGATCTTTCTCCAAAAGACTTAGGAGAAGCTGGGTTAGTAGAAGAGAGGATAGTCGCAGAAGAGAAGATGCTCTTTATTGAACAATGCAAGAATCCAAAAGCTGTAACGATATTAGTAAGAGGCGCATCAGAACTAATAATTGATGAGGCGGAAAGATCATTACATGATGCCTTATCAGTATGCAGGAATGTATTACAAACAGGTAAGCTTGTTGCTGGTGGTGGTTCAACAGAAATAGAACTTGCAATACGTGCGCGCGATTTCGCCAATAAATTAAGTGGAAAAGAACAGCTTGCAGCTCAGAAATTTGCAGAAGCGTTAGAAATCGTACCAATAATACTAGCTGAAACATCAGGACTTGAACCTATAGACGCATTAGTAGAATTAAGAGCATTACACGCAAAAGGTGAGACAGCTTATGGTGTTGATGCATTAAAAGGTAAGATAGACGACATGGTGAAATTAAACATATTAGACCCAATGAACGTTAAGGCACAAGCTATTAAAGCCGCAACCGAAGCGGCAATAATGATACTAAGAATTGATGATATAATTGCAGCATCACCAAAGAAAGAGGAAAAGAAAGAGAAAGAGGGAGAAATGGGTAAAGGCATGGGTGAATACGGCGGGTTTGACTGAGGGTCATGAAATAATGAGCAGTATACAAACATCACAAACCACACTTAAAGAAAAGAGAACAAGCTCACGCAGGAAAGAAGAAAAAATAGAAGATAAAATAATTGGGCCTCCCCGTCTTACACGTTATGAGAAAGCACGAATATTAGGAGCCCGTGCAACGCAATTAGCAATGGGTGCACCACCATTAATAGAAGTGCCTCCTAATGTAAAAAATCCATTGGATATTGCAAAATTAGAGCTTGAAAAGGGTGTGCTCCCCTTAGTAATAAAACGTAAACTGCCAAACGGAAAAACGATGTATATCAGAGCAAGTGAACTACTTAAATTAAAAGAAATCTGGAAACCACTAGCTTATAAAATAATAAAAAGTGAAACACCCAAGAACTAAATAATCATATTTTTTATTTTTTATTGTTTAATTAAATCATTAGATAGAAAGATTTTTACCTTAATTATGAATAATATAGATTAAGGTGGTCTTCTTGGAGGATATTGCAAAATATGCTGTTGAATATGCATTGCGGCAAGGTGTAACATTTGTTGAAGTACGTTTTGAGAATAATGTAGAAAATAATATACTTTTAAGGAACGGAACTGTTGATGGTATAGCATTAACTTCTACTAAAGGAATAGGTGTGAGAGTATTAGTGGATGGTGCATTAGGATTCTCATCAACCAACATACTTAACAAAGAAAATATCAGGAAAACTATCAGAGACGCTATAAAGCTTGCTAGAGCATCAGCTATGACAAGAAAGCAACCTGTGAAATTTTCTGAAGAAAAGACCGTCAAAACAACTTGGAATGCTCCATGGAATGTTAGTTTTACAAACATAAGTATTGAAGAAAAAATTAATCTTTTACAAGAAATTGATAAGGCGATAGTCTCTAAAGAAGGTGAAATAAAATTTCCAACACGATTCATATCGTATTCTGATAAGATAACTGCAAAATACTATGTCAATTCAGAAGGAACTGAAATCCGATCAGAAGTACCGAGAATTGGCATGTTTTATGTGATATCTGCATTTGAACCCTCAAGAGGAGTAGTTCAACGAACTAATCAATTAGGTAGTTCAGGAGGATGGGAATCGATAAAAAATTGGAACGTGATAGGGAAAGTTGAGGAAGAATCATTAATATTAAAACGTATTCTTTTAGAGAGTAAGCCATTAAAAAGACAGCACATGGATGTGATATTGGGTAGTGAAGTGGTAGGATTAATATGTCATGAATCTTCAGGTCATCCGAGTGAAGCTGATAGAATACTTGGAAGAGAAGGAGCTCAAGCTGGAGAATCCTATATATCATTAGATAAGATCGGGACTCGAATAGGTAGTGAATACGTTACAATTATTGAAGATCCCACATTACCTGGTTCATATGGATTTTACTTATATGATGATGAAGGTGTGCAGGCAAGAAGACGTTATTTAATTAAGGAGGGAATAATAAATGAACTGCTCACGAATAGAGAAACCGCTGCAATACTTGGAACTAAAAGTAATGGTTCTGCTAGGGCAATGGACTATAATTATGAGCCAATAATAAGAATGAGTAATACATTCTTTCAGCCAGGCGACTATAGTTTTGAGGAACTAATAGAAGATGTGAAATTCGGTATTTATGTGAAAAACTTCATGGAATGGAACATAGATGATAGAAGATGGAACCAAAGATATGTAGGTCTTGAAGCATACATCATAGAAAACGGGGAGATTAAAGGATTAGCTAGAAATCCTGTAATTGAAGTGACAACACAGGGTTTATTTAGTAGTGTAGATGCCGTAGGAAAAGAATTAAACTTTGATGCAGCAACTTGTGGAAAAGGTGATCCAATGCAAGGGGTTCCAGTTTGGACTGGAGGACCAGATATAAGAGTAAGAGATTTACTGGTTGGGGTGAGAGAATGAGCTTGAGTGAGATACCCAAAAAATTTACACAAATTCTTAAAAAGAACGGAGCTGAAGATGTAGCATCATTGTTATTTGTAGAAAATGTAAAGACCATTAGATATGCAAATAATCAATCAACGACAATCTACAATATTAGTAGGGCTGAATTGGATACGTATGTCGGACTTTCTAAAAAAATATTTGTCGGTGGGTTAGAGGATCTTTCAGATCAAGCATTAGAAGATTTCGCTGAAAGAATTATGACCTCCATAAAATATTCAAAGCAGTCAGAAGAGTACGCACCATTACCAAGCGGAACGTTTAAATACAGACCAAAGCAAAGACCTGATAAAAGGTTACTTAGTTTAGATAATAAAGAGTTTGTAGAATTTATAGAAAGGGTAATAAATACTAGTTTAGAATATGGAGCGAAAAGAAATGCGGGGATTCTGAACTTAAAACGTTTTAAGATTTTTCTAAATACAAGTACTGGTATAGATGTTTCTGATGAAATATGGAGGATAGAGTTAAGTAATAGAGCATTCGCGGACTCTGATGCTACTGGCCATTGGGTGTCATGCGCTTCATCATTGGATAACTTTAATCCTGAAGAAGTAGGTAGGATTTCTGCAGAGTTAGCTAAGATGTCAATGAATGCGAGAAGCATAGAACCAGGTAAGTATGATACTCTTTTTGGACCTATGATATTTGCAAACTTGGTATCGGATTATGGATCAGCGGCATCAGCTTTTGCAGTAGATGCCGGTTTTTCATTTTTTGTAAACAAAATAGGCCAAAAAATTGCATCAGATATATTTACACTTATTGATGATGGAACTTTAGAGTCTCCAGTCATTACACGAAGATTTGATGATGAAGGATTACCTACAAGAAAGAATGTAATAGTAGAGAACGGTATCTTAAAAACCTATTTACATAATACTAAAACAGGAATGAAATATAAAACTGGTTCCACAAGCAGTGCTGGATGGATTTCACCACACGCATGGAGTTTTATAGTTAAGCCTGGAGATCTTAAAGAAGAAGAAGCCATTAAAGAACTAAGAAAAGGAATATACGTAACTAATAGCTGGTACCATAGATACCAAAATTATATTCAAGGAGATTTCTCAGCTATACTAAGAGATGCAACATTTTACGTAGAAGATGGTGAGATTAAATATCCTATAAAAGGGTTACGATTGAGTGATAATATGATAAGAATCTTTAGTAATATACAAGCATTAGGTAATAAACAGCATACGATATTATGGTGGGAAGTACAGACACCAACTCTAGTACCAATAGCAATAGTAAAAGATGTAAATTACACTAAATCAGTCAAATGAAATTCTTATAAGTTTAAATAATTTTAATTTTGGTGTTATTTTAGGTATTAACATGTAGAGCGCGATGCTAATGAGAAAAAATACATGGCCTTTCAAAATTAAAAGGTATTGGTGTCCTAATTGTAATGTTCCAACAGAAACTTCATCATGTAGTAAGTGTGGAGGTAAAAGTATTAAGGTGAGCTTTTCAGAACCTGCTGATATAAGGCCAGCATTTAATGGTGATTTGGAGCACATCAAAGAGGCACTAGCACATGAATTCGGAACATTAAATCTTTTCACAAAATTGCATTTAGAGAATGAGTTAGTGTTTATTAATAAAACTGCGCATTACGATGAAATGAAGGAAATTATAGTAAACGGTGCGGTTGTTGGGAGATTGTATTTTGATGTAAAAGAAATGAGATGGCGATGGAGATTGAATTATCTGAGCGCAAAAATTGCTATAAATGAGGGTCTTGTAGACACTATAAGAGAAGAGCACGTAAAACCACTCGAAGTGCTCAAGGGAGCCGATAATAATCCAGGAAAAGAGTATGTTGTGATAAATTCTTCAAACGATCCTATTGCGCTTGCAATGTCTCATGGAAATAGTGTGAGGGTTCAAACTATATTTAGAGAAAAACCTGAGTTTATATCCTTAAAGAGATCAACATTTGAAGATTTATTGAGAGCGAATGAATATGCTTTGAAAAGAGCAATATCAAGAAGTGTAAAACATGTCACTTTAATGGCAGAGAAGGTTCAACTTCCATTGGTGGTATCCTACTCTGGAGGTAAAGATAGTTTAGTAGCTTTAGATTTAACTTTGGAAGCTGGAGCAGATCCGTTTGTACTCTTTAATGATACAAACCTTGAATTACCTGAAACAATAAAAAATGTTTATGATGTTGTGAATGAGTATTCATTAGATTTTGAAATAGTGGATGCGCAGAATAAGTTTTGGGAATCTGTAAGCTTCTTTGGCCC
This sequence comes from Thermoprotei archaeon, assembly GCA_049976445.1. Lineage (GTDB taxonomy): Archaea > Thermoproteota > Thermoprotei > Gearchaeales > WAQG01 > JAVZOV01. Next base: position 17,535 of record JBMFIF010000022.1, read on the forward strand.
ACCAGCTAGGGATTATAGGTGGTGTTGTAAAGTTGCAAAATTAGCTCCTATAAGTAGGTTTTATAAGAATAGATTTCCAAATGGTGTTCTTACAATAGTAGGACAGCGAGGATTTGAATCTATTGATAGAGCTAAATCTGGTAGTGTTTGGAGAAATAGATGGATTCCTTCAGTATTAAACATAAGTCCAATACAAGAATGGGATCAACTTTTAGTATGGATGTATGCCAAGAATAAAAAATTAAACGTAAACCCACTCTATAATTTTGGTTTTGAGAGACTCGGTTGTTATATGTGTCCTGCAGCAAATATTGCGGAATATCAGTTAATTCAGAAGATACATCCGGAGTTATGGGATAAATGGTTACAAATTCTAAAAGTATGGCAGCAAAAATTAGAAATGCCGGAAGAATGGATTAGATACCATTTATGGAGATGGTTAAATCCTGACGTACCAGGTAGGAGAAGATTAGAACAATATCTTAACATTAAAAAATCTGACTGGAGAAAAGAATATGTTAAACGATCAAATATCTCTATTGATTACAATGAAGAAAATAACAGAATCACATTAAAAGTTTATGGTCCGCCAGTACTTGGAAACATTATTCATCAATCTAAAATACTCAACTCCACAGCAACCATTAAAGAAAACATTAAAATATCGTCAAATTCATTTAAAGGTGAAATAAATAATAACACTATAACATTCAAGAAAATAAATAACAATGTAAATCTAAAAGAAATAGCAATTAAAAGTCTAAAAATTGCAATTAGATGGTCATATTGTGTAAACTGTTATAATTGTGCTACATGGTGCCCAACGAATGCAATCATGTTCATTTCGAATAAACCTAATATAATATTAGATCGTTGTAGAAGTTGCAACATATGTCTTGAAGTATGCCCAATTTCAGAAGTTTATGTAGAAAAGCTCCTACTTCCACAAATTTTAAATAAATCGCGAGGAAGAAAAAGATCGGAATCAACTGCAATATTATTATCTAAAAAATCTGTTTCAAAAGTCTCACCAAAAGAGAAAGAATTGCCGGATGCGCAATGGTTCTTTTTAAGTTTAAGTGATGAACAACCACGCTAAAAATTAACTTTCACAATAAAAATTATTTTTAGAAGAAAAATTTTTGAACTGATAATTTCATTGAATTGTTTATTTCATTCAATGACATGATATGATGGCTTTAAATTTTCAAGACTATAAAGTATCATGTAACCACTAGCACCAGTAATATCGTTGGCATGTTTTGCAATACGTTCAATTTGTTCTTTTGTTCTGGCATGTGTCATGAAGTACGCTGGATATTCCCATTTTCCGTTAAGTGGTACTCTATATACTACATGAGTAGCCTCAGGAATATTTAGGGCTATTTTTTCACATACTTTCTCATCACCTTTTAATACAACCATACCATCATAAAGTATACCTGCACGCGGACCTTCTAAAGTTGCCCCAACATTTCTGATAACACGTTTCAAATAAAGTTCATGAAGAGTCGAGACTATTTCATCCTCCTTAAGACCATATTTAGTTGCAATGTTCTTGTAAGGTCTTTCTTCAAGAGGTATACCTCTAGCTAATTCTTTAATCATATCTTTATTTATGTTAAATTCTTCAACACTTGGTATTTTCTCAGGTAATAAATCTGGTTGGCTCCACGATATTCCATTTTTTATGTCAAATTTAACAGATAATTTAAATGTTCTCTTACCAAGCAAAATGAGATAATCATCATTGGTTAATCCTAACCTTTTCATGATATTAATAATATCATTCAATAATTCCTCAACATTCTTCCTTTTAGTAACAAACCAGACGTTATAGTATGGATGATTTCGTATATAATTATGAGTAACCTCTTTATCAGAATTTAGAATAGATTTTAATTTATTCAGTGTTTCTCCATGAGCTCTCACAGCAACTAATGCAGCAATTTTGTTAAAAGCCTTATAATTTACATTGAATCCTATTCTCTTTATAACACCAGCCTTAAGTAGCTTCTTAGAAATATCTATTAGCATAGCGAACGGAATGTCAAGCTTTGAAGCTATATCAATATAAGGTGTTTCAGTAAACGGAAAATCATACTCAAGCGCCATTATTACATCTTTCTCAAGGTCCGTAAGCATTAAACCGTCACTAAGCATTTGACTCACGTGAGAATAACTATAGGTTCACTATTAAAATATGATGTAACTAATGTATGAAACAATAAGTTAACAACAAAAAGTTAATTTGATTACTGTTTAAAGATTTTGATAAAACAAAATTATTAACATTCTTATGAATATTGAGATAATGTTAAAGAATAGTTTTAAATCCAACTATGCATGATATTAAAAAGGTGATTTTTATGAAAGCTATGCTTTTGTATAAGCCCACACCAATTGAAACACGTCCATTACGATATGAAGAGGTAAGGATACCTGACATTAATGATAATGAGATCTTAATGCGAGTAAAAGCATGCGGAGTTTGCAGGTCTAATTTGCATATGATTGAAGGTGATTGGATTGATGTAGGAGTTCCTGCTAAATTACCTATCATCCCAGGTCATGAAGTTGTTGGAATTGTTGAGGAGGTCGGTAAAAACGTTAAAAATATTCATGTTGGTGAACGTATCGGCGTGCAACCACTTTATGATACATGTGATGAATGTGAATATTGTTTAAGCGGTAGAGAGAATCTGTGTATAAAAGCACAAATTACTGGCGAGACTGTCGATGGTGGTTATGCAGAATACATGAAAGCCGTTGCTCGTCATGTGTATAAAGTACCGGATAATCTGCGCGATGATGAAGCAGCACCGCTTTTTTGTCCTGGAATTACAGCTTATAGAGCTGTGAAATTAAGTGATGCAGCTCCAGGCAAAGTAGTCAGTATATTTGGTGTAGGAGGTGTAGGACATATGGCGATACAATTCGCTAAGCTTGCTGGTGCAAAGGTCATAGCTGTTAGTAGAAGTAGGGATCATCTTAAGATAGCTGAAGAAGTTGGAGCACATTACGTTATTTCACCGCTAGAAGAGGACCCTATAAAAATATTCAAAAATATTGGATTTGCAGATGCATCCATTGTGTTTGCACCTTCTGATGATGCTATACAACAAGCCATGCAAGTTACCAAAAAAGGAGGTGTTATAGTAATAGGTGTGCGTGGAAATATTCATAATTTTAAATTCTATGCCGAGCATGTTGTTAAAGGAAGTGTGATCGGTAGTCGGGCAGAAATGCGGACAGTTCTAAAGATAGCTTCTCAGGGTGATATAAAGGTAAAAGTTGAAGATCATAACCTCTCGGAAGCAAATGAAGTACTTCATAAACTTAAAAGAAACGAAGTCAAGGGACGAGCTGTATTACTTCCATAACTCCTCCTGCCTTAAAGTGCAAGTCTTTCATTTTTGTAATGTTTTTGTTGGTCATGTTTAAATTTAGATTTTTATTTTTTCATTTCTTCGTAGTTGTTCTATTAATAATTTTACGTCTTCTGGGTCTATTTCAAGTTCTTTAGATGTTTGTTCAATTAATTTATCTAATTGATCCTTGTCTTTGAGCTCTTTAGCAATTTCGAGTATTCTATTTAGATCCTTACTTCTTTTCTCTGGACCTTGTTCATAAGGTAGTTGTATTGCGTGAGGATCTATTGTAACATAGACTCTTTTAGTTCCATTAATACGTGATGTACCATGATAAAGGAGAGGTTTAAAAAGTTCTAGCTTCCAATAATTATCAAATCGTTCATCCGCATACGCGATAACAACTTCACCAACAAAAAGGTCATGATCACCTAGTTCTATTTGTTTCCTCACTTTACACTCTGCTACTCCGGATGCTTCTGCAATCACTGGTACTTTTAATTTTTTACCAGGTACAATAGTCAATCTTGCTCTAGCAATCTTATCTTTAACATACCTTCCTGAAAAACTACCTAAATAGTTTACACTCTCAGAATATTCAAACGTTAACAAGTTTATAGCAAATACTCCAGAGTTAGTTATTAATCTATAACTAAATCGTTCAGGAGCTATAGCAACACCTACGAGTGGAGGATTGTATGATAATGGTATACTCCAGACTGCAACCATCGCATCTGTAAAATCACTCCATGCTGAAGTTATCACTACAGATTGTAAAGGATATAAAAGATGTATACTTTTACTCCTGTCAATTTCTCTCCATGTCATTATGCTCACCGAATTTCATGAAAGTTCTTCGGATTCCCTTTTTTCTAAAGCTCTTCTCATCACAACTTTTGTTTCTACTTTTCTATATTTATCACCAACTTCATCAAACTTAATAAAAGCATCAGTAACCTTAGAAAATGAAAATGGTGTAAAGTTAATGTGACTAATTTCTTTACCCTTCACCTCCACTAAATATCCCTCGACCGTGCCTCCATTACTTAAATAGCCCTCCATACCATCAATTATATTGGCTCTTATTAAAAAGACATAAAATCTTTTTGAACCATTAGTGAACTCAATCCATACCGACGCCATACACATACCAACTGACTCATAAATTCGTTTCAGAACTTCTCGATATTTTTCTTCAACTTTAGGCTCAGGCATTCTAGCTAACCCTATAATATCTTCACGATCCAAATCCTTTACTAGCAAATCTATAAGCTCAGACACTAACCTACTATCCCGTACAACTCTCATATCCCACACCAACAAAGAAACATTTTCCAATCTATAAAAACATAATGAGAATAACCAAAGAAAATATTAGAGAGTTAAACAATAACTAAAAAAGAAGCGGGGGTGGCCGAGTCAGGTCAAAGGCGCAGGCCTGAGGCGCCTGTGCGTTAGCGCTGCGTGGGTTCAAATCCCACCCCCCGCACCAATCTTTTAACTTAATACACTTTTCAATGATACATCATAGCATTCAAGAAGGCCTATATGCTTCTTTTAATAGTGGGTCTGTAATTTTATATACTATTTTGTTATCTTCTGTAATTTTTTCTATGATTGTTGCTTTCATTAGGTTGTCTAATAACCTGCTTAGGGATTTGTCGGGGATTCTTTCTTTAAGCTTTTCTTCTAACCATTGTTTAATCTTACTCCAAGTATTGTTGTTACTTGCTATAGCCTTTAAAATTTCTACGTATCTTTTTTCAAAAATACCTCTTTCTTTTAGAAAATGTTTGAACTCGTTTTTGGCTAGTTTTATACCTATAGATACTACATTATCAACGACTTTCCTATCCACTACATTTAGCTCATAGCATCTATATCCGAATTCGGTTAACCATCCAACAATACCATCAAGCTTCTCATACGCATATTCTAGAACCTCATCGCTATAATTCATACCCAATTCTTTAAATCCTTCCTTAAGGAATGATACAGATAGGTCTTTAGGAAAATTGTTGAGTTTAACTTCAGAAATGTGTCTGCCATAAAGTGGGGCGTTTGGATCATTAATACCTATAAAGGAGTATAATAGTCCTATCTGGGATCCAGTTAGCACGTATATTATGTTATCGTGATAATCATATGAATGAGCAATTAATGATGCCACAATCCTACCAAGTTTACCTCTTAGAGCTTGAGCTTCATCTAAAGCAACTACAATCTTACTATCTATTTTGCTCCCCAACTTATCAAGTGTATTAAATAAATCATTTAAGTCTAGCCTATCCATACCACCCCACTTAAAGTAAACATTAAATCCATACACTCCAACGCCTTTAATACTCTTTAAAAGATTTAACAACATATCCCTAGTATTCTTATATTTCTCCATAAAGCTATTAATAGAAATTTCAATAAGTCTTAACAATTCTTTATAAGAATAATTAAACCTTAGTCCTCTAGTATCAATCAATACATAAGGAAGACCAGTCATATTTAATCCAACTTTAATTAAAGAAGTTTTACCAGATCTTCTAAATCCAGTGACAACTATAATCTTAGAACTTGAACCAATATATCTAATAAAGCTATTCAGCTCTTCGTCTCTATCATATAGATCTTTTCTTTGTTCCTTAGGAGAAGGATCAAAAAGCATTACTAACCCCCTGTCAGTAAACTAACCCTATGTCAGTAATAAACTTAATTATCCACGTCTTATGAATTTTTTCAAGCGCATGCTTTGTTGCATAATCCTGGTGTGGTTTTGATGTGGTTTTTATGCTGGGAATTCTTGCGGATTGATGGTTTAATGACACTCCTCTATAATTTTGATAAACACTTCTAACCAACATACATCAAAACACATCAGCAAGCATCATGAGATTGGAAGAAACATGCGAAATGCTCAACAAAACCACGCACGAATTATGCAACAAAGCAGAAAATATAAGTTACAATATATAGTAAATAAACATAAGGACACTTTTCTAAACTATATTTAGCATTCTTGTTTTAGAATTTCGTAAGTCATAATAGGATATGTTCATATGAAAAATTTTAGTATTTTTAATTATTTCCATAATTTTTTGTATGATTTTAGAAAAAAAGATTAAGCTTAAATATAAGCTAAAAGATATATTCTATGAGAAAAAATGAAGAATAAATTAAAAAATTTAATAATATCCATCTTGATTATCTTAATACTCACGCTTTCAATAGGATTAGTAATATATGCACTCCCTAAACCTTTCAACGGAATTGTCATAAAGTTTGAAAATGTGCCAACGAATGCTAAAGTTGAAGTACAGATTGAAGCATTCCTACCATCGGAAGATCCTGAAAAACCACCGTTGAGAAAAACTATACTCATAACTTACATAAACAATAACGAACTTCGAATACCAGCTAGTGATATCAAGGATATTCTGCAAGGAATAATCAACTACGAGCAAAAATACAAAAGCATACCACACATAGCTGCAGCAAATTCACTCATCATAAACGCATGGCTCATAGATGAGAACGACAACGTAATCGACACCATTACGGATGCATTACCGTATGATGCACAAAAGCTCCTCAACGGGGGACAAGAACAAAAAACATTCAAATTCCATCCACAAAAAACACAAACAAGTATAAGCAAACAACCATCAGAAGCATCATGCGGACCAACGTTTTACTGGGAAGCACAACAAACATGGACTGCCACCCATCAAAAAGTACCAACACTAATCATATATAACGACTATCCATCATTGAGCGCCACAATAGGCGGAAGTACTGGGATTAGTATCGATCATGTGAGCGGTTTTAGGTTAGGTTTCGCTATAAAACTACCTGATTCAGTATCATTCTCCTCACCACAAATAGGAGATTTCGCAAGCAAGACAAGCTCTTCTTATTCTTCTCTTATTATTGTTGGTCCTGGTCAGACTGGCTGGTCTTGGATCGAGGGTCAGATTAATGGTGGTTATTATAAAGAAGTAAAATATTGTACATTGACTGGCGCAAAAACATACACTGGTAAGGAGAAGGTTGACGTATATTTGTTACCATACTTTTCGGGAAGTTATATTGTTGGTGGTTATGAAGTTCGCAACGATACTGATGGTTCATATTATCGCTCGCTTCTTCAGTATTATGATACTACTGAGACTGGACCTCTTCAAATTTCTAATACTCCTCTGGATAATGAGCAACTTGATGTGGGAGAGTCTATTTTGTTTAAAGATGTTGCTTCTTATTATGCTTTCTCTGGTATTGGTATCGGTGTTTCTGCAGGTAAAATACTTGCTTTAGCGCTCGGACTTAGTACAACAAACACCATAGTAATGGTGCTCAGCATGCTTGCTATAACCATTCAATATGTTGATTACAACTAGAAAGCTTCGCCTTTTAAGGCGGGGATGAATGTTTATAAACTCTATATCCTATAGTATATTAGGGTAGTATTCATAAATATTTTGTTGGGGAGGACTTCCCATGGGAGGGGTTAACAGGAATGGGATGAGACAGGTGGGACGACCAAAAAACCCACCACATACCCCAAAACCATGGGAAGAACTCCTCAATGTCAAGAACAAAAACACAAGAACAACAAAACTAAGACTCCTCCCAACAAAACAACAAGAAGAAAAACTGGATAAACACGGTGACAAGATAGCAAAACTATGGAACGAAACAACATACAAGAGAAGAAGAATGTTCTTCGAGAAAAAACACGTCAACCTAAAAAGCACGTACAAAGAGTCCTACAAGAAATACAAGAACATCATCGGCCCAGCATCAACACAACAAGTACTCAACAAGAACAACCAAGCATGGAACAACTTCTTCAAACAACTAAAACTCAAAAAACAAGGAAAACTACCACCATTCATCAAAAAAATCTCACCACCAGGCTACTGGAAAGACAGAAAACTGAGACTGTCCACATAAGACATCACCTCCAATTCACATACCAATAAGTGAAGAGGTTCACGAAAAGCTC
>JBMFIF010000023.1:0-24129 GCA_049976445.1 Thermoprotei archaeon
ATTTGGTTTAGCATCAACACATCATGCAATTTCAGCAATCGGAATACTTCTTATATTAATCAGCCTAGTGGGAATGGGACTTAGTATCAATACTCTTTCAATAATTTTAATAGCTATGGGGCTCATCCTTTTACTCATCGAACTTTTCATAATCCCTGGATTTACATTAACTGGAGTAACAGGAATAATCATGTTAGTGTTAGGCATTCTAATGCTTCCATTATCAACAACACCTGAAAAATGGATAATACATAGCGATTGGTATGAACAAGTTAGGTTATACATGATAGCATCAATAACACCATTAACAATATTCTCAGCAATAAGCCTCTACAAAATACTACAAGCAAAAAGAATGAAACCAAAACTCTATATAAGCGGAATAATAGGCCAAGAATGTATCACCCTAGATGAAATATCATCAGAAAAACCAGGATTCATACTCTGTCAAGGAGAATACTGGATGGCACAATCAACAGAGGAAAAAATAAAAAAAGGAGAAAAAGTAATAGTAATTGACAAAAAAGGTCCAGTACTATTAGTAAAACGAAAAACAGAAACACAACAATCATAATACAAAACACCAATTAATACTTCAAACAATATACCTCTATTAATTTTAAAACTCTTACATAAATGAATTTTTACGTTAACTGTAAACTTAGAAGATACAATTAAGTCATGCTTTGCTACATAGTTTTGATGTTGATTTTTCTTAGTCTTTTGATGTGAGAATTTCATCAACTAACTCATTTTATAGGAAGAAATTTTCCAAAATCCAGCTAAAATGTGCACAATTATGCAACAAAGCACTTACAAAAAGCATTTATGCACCTCTATTATTATATTCAATGAAGATCATGTTTAGAATAGGTATCGAACATTTAAAAGAACCTTACAATGAAATATTAAAAGCACTAATTAACGAACTTCTTAATTACTTTGGTGATAAATTCATTTCTCTTATAGTTTTTGGTTCTGTTGCTCGCGGCGAAGCTGATAAAAATAGTGATATAGATATTCTCCTGGTAATAAAAGATTTACCAAAAACCAGATTTGAACGACAAGAACTATTCATGAAAATCGAAGATAAAATAGAAAACATTTTAAATAAACTTTATGAAAAAAACTATCTAATAGATTTCTCACCAATACTAAAAACCCCCGAAGAAGCATCAAAAATAACCCCACTTTATCTGGACATGGTTGAAGACGCTGTAATAGCATTTGATCGAGCATTTTTTGTAAATATATTAGTCAGCTTAAAGAAAAAATTAGATGAACTTGGTGCACAGAGAATACGATCAGGTAAAAAATGGTATTGGGTTCTAAAGAAAGATTATAAATTCGGGGAGGTCATAAACATTGAATAACATAGAAATGGCCAAAGATTATATAGTCCAAGCTGAAGAAAGAATATACCATGCCAGAAAAGCACTAAAAAAAGGTTCATATCCCTACGTGATAAGACAATCACAAGAAGCATCAGAATTAGCACTAAAAGCATCATTAAGATTAATAGGCATTGAACCACCAAAAATACATGATGTAGGACCAATACTAAAACAATACAAACATAAATATCCACAATGGTTTCAGCAAATCATTCCAGAGCTAGCAAGAATCTCAAGAAAACTACGCAGAGAAAGAGAACCAGCAATGTACGGTGATGAAGAAAGTGGAACTCCCCCATCAGCATTATACGATGAAAAAGATGCAAAAGATGCACTAAAAAATGCAAAGTACATTCTAAATAATGTAAAAAAGCTTTTTACAGAACACCTAAAAACCACACAAACATAACACGATTCCTTAAACGGTTTTTAACTTTACAAAAATACAATAGAAATCATCATTAAATTCGGATATTAAAAAACACTACTTGTTCTTAAGTGATACACAACTTTTTGAGCTCACTATTTTTCCATTACTTCAAACATAAATTTATTAAATACTCTTTTCTTTATAGAATGATGATAAGTTCTCATCATTCTTAAACTTAAAGTGTTCATTTAAGTAGTATTTTTTAAGATTCAATAAAATTTCGATGCTCTTAAGTAAGATTTTTGTGGCTGTACCTCCTATACTTTCCCATGAAACTCCTACTCTTGTCAAGCGAGGAAGTTTGCTCTAGACTCCCTAAACCATCAGACGTCAGAACGACGTTCACACCAAGATGCGACTCAAAGATGGTAAAAGGGCAGCCACAGCATCCTTATTTAAGAGCGATTACGCACGAATTACGCAACAAAGCATTTCAATGCTCATTTTTTGAGACAGTCCAGATAAGCCATTAACTACAACATCACTTTACATAATAAGTGGACAGTCTCCATTTTTGAGATTCTCTTCATTTTTCCTATTTTCATATAATAATTAAAAACTAGATTATTATTTATAGTACATGAATTTTACCGTAAAAACTTTCAGAAATCTTCTCAAAGTTTTCTCTATAGTACTTTATAGCATACGGAAGAAATTCTAATATATCTGAAGCAACCATACCATGTTGTCCTTTCTTTTTTGCCACTAAATCCCCAGCAAGCCCATGAATAAAGACTCCAGTTCCTACAGCTTCATTAATACTTAACCCTAAAGCATACATTGCACATATTGTTCCATTCAAAACATCCCCACTCCCAGCAGTGGCCATTCCAGCATTTCCGCTAAGAATAATATACACACGCTGATCAGGATAACCAATTAAAGTATGAGGTCCTTTTAAAACAATAATCGAATTTAAATCTTTTACAGTCTTTTGCAAGATATCAACCTTATTTTTCTCTATATCCTCTTTTTTAATCTGAGTAATCCTTTCCATTTCTCCTGTATGTGGCGTAAGAATAGTAATTGCTTTCCTCTTCCTAATAATTTCTATGTCCTCAGAAATAGCAGTGATTCCATCTCCATCAATCAATAATGGTTTATCAATCTCAGAAGCCAGTTCTCTTACTAATTGCTTAGTTTTTTCATTCGTAGAAAGACCAGGGCCTATCACAACCATTTTTGCTCGCTTATAAGCATTTGATCTTAAAATTTCATCCTTTGCTTCCAAAGCAATACTTCCCTCCTCAGTTTCTGCTTGAGGAAGAAAAACAACTTCCCTGCCTCTTTCAGCAAGAAAAGGAACAACAGATTTTGGACATGCTAAATAAGCATATCCTCCACCAGCTTTCAAAAATGAGTATGCAGAAGCAATAGGAGCCCAAAAATAGTACCTAGAGCCTGCAATAAATAAAACTGGACCATAAGTGAACTTAGTTGCCATCGGGTCTCTTTCCGGAAGCTTAACCGGTTTATACACCTCTACCTTAATCCAATCAGGATCTTGGAGAGATAATGGATAAGAAATAGAATCAACATATAATTTTCCACTTCTTTCATATCCTGGATAAAGTAAATTTCCAATTTTTGGTAATCCAAAAGTTACAGTATAATCAGCCTTAACAGAAATTCCCATTTCCTGACCAGTATCACCATTAATACCTGAGGGAATATCAATAGCGAAAACCTTTTTCCTGCTCTTATTTATTAACTGAATAACATCCTTATACACTCCTTCGATATTCCTTGATAAACCTACACCAAAAATTCCATCAACAATAGCATCTGCCCACTCTACATCGCTCTTAGCATCATCAACATTCTTCAACTCCTTAATTTCAATCGGAAGATTCTTTATTCTCTCTAAATTCTTTCTTGCTGATTCCCCATATTTTTCTTTCTCAAAAATAAAAACCTTTACTTCTCCTCCATGAGAATGAAGATGTCTAGCTACCACAAATCCATCTCCACCTTTATTACCTGGCCCACAAAAAATAACGAACTTCCGGTTCTTTATACCAAACTCATTTAAAATGATAGATGATACGGCTCTTCCAGCATTTTCCATCAAAATTTCTTCAGAGATATTGTATTTTTCTATTGCTTGACGATCTAATTCTCTTATCTCAGCAACTCTGCATACCTTCATTCTTTCACCCATATTACTTTAGTTTCAAAAAATTTAAATCTGCTATGTTATGTTATTAATAGTGTGACGAAAATGAAAGCAATGGTTCTTAAAGAAATAGCTCCAATAGAAAAAGAACCGTTAAAATTAGAAGACGTGCCTATTCCTCAACCAGGTTTTAAACAAATCCTCATAAAAGTTTATGCTTGTGGGATTTGCAGAACTGAACTTGATGAAATTGAAGGAAGATTAAAACCACCTAAACTTCCTATCATATTAGGGCACCAAGTAGTGGGTAGAGTGCATGAACTTGGACCTGGCGCATCAAAATATAAAATCAATGACAGAGTAGGTGTTGGATGGATTTATCATTCATGTGGAGAATGTTACTTCTGTAAAAAAGGAAACGAAAACTTATGTTACCAGTTTAAAGGAACAGGATACGATGCTGACGGAGGTTATGCAGAGTACATGATAGTCGATGAAGATTTTGCATATCCAATACCTGAAACATTCAGTGATATTGAGGCTGCACCATTGCTTTGCGGTGGAGCAATAGGATATAGAGCCTTAAAATTAACAGGAATGCACGATGGAGACACCATAGGATTATACGGATACGGATCTTCAGCTCATATCATACACCAAGTGATAAAATATAAATTTCCGAGCTCTAAAGTTTATGTTTTCACAAAAAGAACCGGAGATGAACCCAGCGAATTAGCTAAAAAGGCAGGAGCTGAATGGGTTGGGAAAACTGGAGATACGCCACCAAGAAAACTTAATTATGCTATAGATACAACCCCAGTTGGATTACCCATAAAAGAGGCATTACGAAACTTAGAAAGGGGTGGAAGACTCGTCATAAACTTAATCAGAAAAGAAACACCCATACCAGAACTAGATTACACAATACATTTATGGGACGAAAAAGAAATTAAAAGTGTTGCAAATATCACAAGAAAAGATATTGAAGAATTTCTAACATTAGCCGCTAAGATTCCGATCAAACCAGAAATCAACGTATTTAAATTAGAAGAGGCTAACAAAGCGCTAATCATGCTCAAACATGGAGAATACAAAGGAAGCGGAGTACTAAAAATAGCTTAACTATTGCGCACATATGAACTCTTAGTATGAAAAGCTACAAAGCTACATTATATTATCAATAAATAATTATCTTCAGCAATAATAAGTTCACCTTTAAATAATTTCTTTAGTTCATCAATTTCATTTCTGAGATTCTTGTTAAAGTATTCATCAATATGGTTTAATATGAGAATTTTAGCATTAAGAGAATTGGCTATCATACAAGCTTCAATATTCGTACTATGACCGTATTCTTTACAAATATTTTTATTTTCTTCGTCGCATGTAGCTTCATGAATTAACACATCAATATGCTTCACGCGATCTAATAATTTTTGACAAAGTTCACCTGTATCTGATGAAAACAATAATGATAAATTATTGTTTGAAATTTTTAAAGCATAGCTTGGTAGAGTGTGACATACTTCATATACTTCTAATTTAAAAGAATCTAAATTATATGAAAACCCATCATATATTTCTACAACATTTATCTTAAAATTTATGGCAGTAAATAGATGTGGTCCAACGTGGGCTATTATTTCACGCATACCATGTGGTGCAAATATCGTAATATCCTTTTTTCGTCCTTCTATGTGTGCTTGAAATAATAACTCAGGAATACCTAAAAAGTGGTCCATATGAAGGTGAGTAACATAAATTGCGTCGATACTGTTTAGCAATCCTCTTTCTGATAATCTATAATGACAACCAACACCACAATCAACTAATAACATTTTTTCGCCAAAATCAACTAATGTTGAAGCTCTCCATCTGCGGGAGCCAGGTGAGCCTCCTGCACCAGTACCTATGAAGTATAATTTAATCATAGCATCTCACTATACTAACTGAGTAGTTCACTGTTTTTGAACTTCAAAAGTTTATCCCTAGAAATGCTAACGTATATTTTCTCACCTTCGGATACTTGCTGATCCACAGGTAACTTAACTTTGATTATAGTTTCTTGATCTAACATCACCTCAACCATTTGATAGGAACCAAGGTATTGAATATTCTTAACAAAACCTGTTATATCACCATTAGTACGTGATATCTCAGCATCCTCAGGCCTGAAGCCCACATATTCAATGTCTGGAATTCCAAGCATCTTACCAGAAAGAACATTACTCATGCCTATAAATGTAAAAGCAAAAAGATTTCTAGGTTTTTTGTACAAAATTTTTGGTGTATCTTTTTGAACGATGATACCATTATTTATAAGGATAATTTCGTCAGAAATTGACATAGCCTCTTCTTGATCGTGAGTTACATGAATAACGGTCATTTTAAGATTGCGTTGAAGTTCTTTTAAGAAACCTCTTATGTCAATCCTAATACGAGCATCTAAGTTGCTTAATGGTTCATCTAGTAGTAATACTTTTGGTTCTTTTACAAGAGCTCGTGCGATAGCAACTCTTTGTTGCTGACCACCAGAAAGCTGGAAAGGCTTATGATCAAGTACATGTGATATGCCTAAAATCTCGGCTATACGTAATACTTTTCTTTTAATTTCTTCATCAGGAAATTTCTTTACTTTTAATGGGACTGCTATATTATCATAAGCAGTCAGATGAGGATATAATGCATAATTCTGAAATACTACACCAACATCTCTTTTCCATGGTGGTAATCTAGTAATATCCTTGTCAGCCAAAATTATTTGTCCAGAATCTGGAATTTCTAAGCCAGCTATAATTCTAAGAGTTGTCGTTTTACCAGAACCTGATGGTCCAAGTATTACATAATATTTATTATCATGAAAAACAAGTTCATCTATTTTGAGCGTAAAACCCTTGAAATTTTTTCTTATATCTTTTAATATTAAAGTCACTATTTTCCACCCCACATGGTTTCAAGATTCTTTCTAGCTAGGATTAAAAGTATTAAAGGAGGAACTATGCTTATTAAACCAGCAGCAGCAACGTTAACATAATTACTAGCCACTGGACTCATCAACATTCCTATGTATATTGAAAAAGTTTGAGCACCGCTAAAACTGAACGGATTAGAGAGATCATACGGAGTATAAGTAAAAGCTAAAGGAAAGATTAGAGCGCTCCAACTGTAAGTAAACGTATAAACTGCAGCAACGCTTAATCCACTTTTACTGAGTGGTAATGCCATTTTAACAAACGCTTTAAATTTATTCATGCCATCCATTTGGGCCGATTCATCAACATGTTTTGGAAACCTTGAATAATAATTGTACATTATCCATGTACTTATTGGGAGTGTCATAATTGGATACGTTAATATCAAACCCCACCATGTATTAATTAAATTTAATATTCTAAGCACACTAAAGAGAGGAACAATATAAATCAACGTAGGAGTAGCAAGAAGATAAAAAATATACATAAGTAACTTTTCACCACTAAACTTATGAACTGCTATCGCATAAGCCAGCATAGAAGATAGTAATAAAGTTATCATAGTATTAATCAAAGTAATTCCAAGAGAAGTAATCAGGTAAGGTGATCCGTCTTTAAAAACGGATAAATAACTATTCATGACAGGCTTCTCAGGAATAATAGAAGGCGGAATGGATAATAATTCAAGAGGCGTTTTTAACGAAACAAAAATCATCCATAACATAGGAAATAAAACAAAACTCAGAGCAGCAAATATCACAAATGCATGAATAACTTTCGGCAACTCTCTAGAAGGTATAAACGATGGCGTAGGTAATTTAACAAATATTTTAGTATTCATAACTCTAACATAAACCAATGAAAGAAAAGTAGCTAAAATTGTCATAAGAAATATTAATGCAGCTGCATATCCCCTCATTCTTATATCAGAATAAAAAACATCAAAAGCATAATATGCCAAGTTATCCAATACTCGTGGACCAGCTTGAGAAGTTCCAATGTATATAGGATCAAATATGAAGAAACCAGATATCATCGTTAAAACATAAGCAATGAGAACTTGCGGAATAATTAGAGGAAAATCAACCATTAAAAACTTCCTAGGGCCAGTTAAACCATCTGAAGACGCAGCCTCTTCAATTTCTTTAGGAATAGCCCTCAACCCTGAATACAATACAAGGATTGACATAGGTAATGTCCTCCAAATCTCCACAATTACAACTGTCCAAATTGACGCAGCCCAGTTATAATTAGGAGTTAAATAATAGCTTAAACCAAAAAAGGGATTTAACATAAGATACCACATAACCGCAGCAGTAACAGCAGGAATAAACGCGGGCATAACTAAAATAGGTAATAAAACACTACCAAGCTTCTTCAAAGAAACAGCAATAGGTAAAGCTAAAATAACAGTCACGGCAGGAACAACAACGGTATAAATTAGAGTATTCTTAAGAATCATACCAATATAGGGATCGATCATCAATCTTTGATAGTTATCTAAACCAACCCACATTAAATTTCCAAGAAAATCAAAAGTATAGAAACTAAAAACAAAATTACTAACTATAGGATATATAGTAAAAATAAAAAGATAAAAAACGCCAGGAAGAACCAACAAAAAAATTGATTTATCAATTAAACCAACCCTAGCCATACTGACCAGTTCCTTTTAAAGGAATACTATGAGTATTTCATTATCTTAAGCCATTGAGAAACAATATTATTCATCGTATCCTGAGCAGATTGCTCACCTCTAAAATATTTTGCAACCTCATTTATGAAAATTGGTCTCAAATCAGTAAAGAAGTTCTGAATACTATTGTATATAGCTAATCTTTGCAAATCAACATTAACAGGTTTTTTAAGCGATTCATAAAACGGTTTTACCCAAGAAGTTTGAGGCATGCTAGAAGCAATCTCAAGCCCAGAATAAGTAGCAGGAAGGAAGCCTATTCTTTCTATACCCTTCTTATACTCTTCAGGCGACATAAAGAACGCTATGAACTTAGCAGCAAGATCAGGATTGTTGCTAAATGGATTTATACCGGCATATGTAGGAGCCTGACCAGTTGCACCACCAGGCAAAGGAACAATATCTATATTACCAGCAACCTTTGAAATATTTGCATTATTATAAATCGGTATAAAACTGGTCCATGCAGCAACCATCGCATAATCACCAGTCAAGAATAAATCTCTCAATTGATCATATTCCATCGCCTGAACAGTAATGGGAGGTTGGAATTGGATTAAAGCCTTATGCGTTTCTAAAGCTTTAATACCAGCAGTACAATTCAAAGTTGGAACAACCTTACCGTTAACCATCTTAAAATAAGTCCAATAACCCTGAACACCAATTGCAGCATTTGAAGGAACACCAGTACAAGCTGTATCATTAACAGCATAAGAATAAAAAATACCAACATAACCGTTAAGGATTGATTGAGTTAAACCATCAGGGAACAAAAGCGCATACTTTTTAAGCCCTTTAGACTGAATAAACTGAGCACCAGTAATCAACTTATCCCAGGTATTCCAGACATGAGGATCAAAATCAAAACCATACTTATTCTTAAACTCATCCTTTAATGCTTGATCCTGAAAGATGCTTTTCTGGTACACTAAAACATAACCAAATACTTGCTGGAAAGGTACACCAGAGACCTTCATAATTTGTCCTACTTTATCCAATAAATATACGGCATTCATCGAACTAGCTGGAATATCAGTCTTATTAATGACACCATTATCTAAATACTTCCTTATGTCAAGCAAATAAGGACCTAAAGTAGGAGCCTGAGAAGGATAGAATATTATAATATCAGGAGATGGGTTATGACTCTGAAGCGAAGTCATAGCAGTAGTCACAAGCTGTGCAAATGGAACAATTTGGAGCTGAACTTTAACATTCGGATACTTGGCCATGAAATCACTAGCAACCAACTGAAAATACGGAGCTAAAGTAGGATCCCCAGAAGATAATAAAACAGTTATACTACCAGATAAAGAAACACCACTAGTTACAACAGATGTACTAGCAGATGTAGGAGTGAAAGAGGTTGTTGTATTGACCGGACGGCTACCCATAAAAATGTAATATAATCCTCCGCCAACAATTATTATCACAATTATGATTGCGATGATCCATGTCAAATTGCTTCTCACACTCACGATCATCCTCCCCCATTAGTTTATGACATAAACTTATCCAAAACCAATACATATAAAGCTATCGTAAATAAATTTATAGATCTATGTAAAAACTGGAACATACAAAATCATCTCGCTTGAATAAGTATGAAGCTTTAAGAATATTCATCTCAATATGAAACATTGAATAATAACCTAATAAACTCGTGCTTCAATAATCTAACAAAATCATTCTAATAATCTTCTAAAGTAATAAAAGCCCTTATTTATTCTTTAACTATTATGATTGCTAAAAGAAATTCAATGAATATAAAGGTAAAGTTTTTATTATTAAATTGCTTTTAGAACTAGGAATGAGTTTTAAAGTTTATAAATTAATTTTCATAATAGCAGTTTTTACTCTAATTGTAGATGCAGGCATTATTATGATTGGTAATGTATCAAGTAATTACGAGTGGTTTAATCCTGAGACGTATAATTATAATTACCAATATCTTATCGCAATAATAATACTAATAGCTATAATTTTCATGATCATAGCGGCTTTAGTATATTATGCTTTCATTTTCCCCAGAATATTTTATAAATAATTTTATACGGACATGATTTCATCTCTATTCTCCAAGACGAGACTTTCATTTATTTGTAAATGTTCTCTAATTAAAAAAGAATAATGATTTTTAAAGTAGCAAGATGTTCTATTTTTTATAGTTTACCTATGCTGTCGGGTATTTTTATTGTTATTGTCTGGAAACCTTCTCCTTTGTTTGCGCCTATTATATCAAATTCTTCTGGTTTTGCTGGATGGTCGTAGAGGTATTTTAGATGTATGAAAGCATTATATATGTGAGGAACATCTTTTCCTAATCTATCGTTAAACGCTGATACGTACTCTATGATTCCTTCTGGATTTATTATAACTGTACCTCTTCTCGTCATTCCTGTGTTTGTGTTTAGGAATCCGTAAGCAAGTGAGATTTCTTTCTTTATATCTTCAATTAATGGAAATTTTACTTTACTGACTCTTGGGCTTGTGTCTACCCATACTTTATGTGAAAATACTGAATCAGTACTTATTGCTAAAATCTCTGCATTGTTCTCTTTAAACTTATTATAATATACTTGGAAAGCTTCCAAATCAGTAGCACACACAAATGTGAAATCTCCAGGATGAAATGTTAATATTACCCATTTTCCTCGGTAATCGCTTAATTTTATTTCTTTAACCTTATTTTCATCTGGAAAGTAAGCTCTGCTCTTAAAATCAGGTGCTATAATTCCTACATCTATCATTTTACTTCATTAAGAATATGCTGAAAAGCAAAATAAAAAATTAATCCCGTATAAATTCGGGATTCTGTTCAAAAAAGATGAATTTAATTTAAAACTTTAACATGAATATTTAGCAAAAACTGTGATGACTTCTTCTCTGTCCTGAAGAACGAAGCTTTTGTCTCATTATGCATCTTTTGTAAAGGATAAATGAGAAAATATGGCTTCTCTTCTGCTCTGAAAGATGAGACTCTCATTATTGATGTGATTGAAAGTTTAAATTTTAAGAAACTTTTATGATCAAAAACCTTAATCTTTAGCGTAAAGAGGAGGTTAGTAATTAAATTTTAACATAAAAGAATCCCTGTTTTTTTAATAATTTGTATGCGTTGCTAGTAATGCCAGGTGCTACAATACCACCTCTGATGTTTGGACCGAATTTTTCATGCATATAATCTACATAGCGTTTAAGTTGGGAAACAGCTTGGAGTTGGGCTTGGCCTCTCTTGAATTCTAAGACAACATAATTTCCATTGGAATCTTTACCTAGTAGGTCAATTTTTCCATATGGAGTTTCATATTCACGTTCTAATGGTGTGAAGTCATCTTCAATAAGACTAGGATTTTGTATTACGCGATTGACGAGCTCTGCTTCACTACCCCATAGTCGAAAATCACCTGTGCCAACTTTCATAACTGTTATAGTGTAAACTAATGGGATTTTTATTTTGAGAATTTCGTATGGAGTTTTGCGTATGCCTTTAATTATAAGCTCATCTTCATCAACTGTAGCAGTGATGATAGTTCCTGGGGGTTGCCAGTTTATGGGTTCACGTTTTTCACGTTCATGAACAATTAGAGTACCATCAGGTTTAATTATAATTAAGCGATCGGCGTAAGTGGCCGATGATGCGGCCCGTCCTTCATAATCTATGCTGCAATATGCAAACATTGTGATAACATGGGTTCTATAGTATTGGTTCACTATTTCGCTAACTTCATTAAGCTCAGGCTGGTTTACAGTCAGATAGAAGTTCCTTGAACTGTTCATCTCTAATTAATATTGCAAAAGCTTACTTAAATTTCTATTTCTAATTCCTTTAGTTTCTCTGCTGTAGGAACACCATTCACCCATCCCCTTAACCTATAATATTCTTTTTTCATTGGCTCTAGTTCTACTATATGACCCTTTGAAGGACCATCAGGCATAGGTTCTTTTAAAAATCTATTTGGTAAAGTGTCATCTTTATCAGTAAAACCGTATTTTGACATAATAAAACGTTCAAGATTATATATCCTCTCACCTATTTTCATTAGTTCTTCTCCCGTAAAATCTAATCCAGTAACTGCAGATAACAGTTCAGCATAATCAGCTGGACTTAGTGCATATGTTGAGAATAAGCAATTTGATGTGGAATTAACAACACTAGCAAAATCTTGAAACCATTTAACCCAAAAAGCTTTGCCCTCGATACTTAATGGATCTAATTTTTCAGGTATGCCTAAAGCTTCTGCATTAAAAACGTACCCAGTTACATGACATCCTCCTCGGTTTGAAGTAGCATATCCAAGTCCCATACCCTTTGAACCACGAGGATCATAAGCCGCGATCTCTAAACCTTTTACACTCATGGATAGCTCAGGCGCATTGAAAAGTTCTGCAAGTCTTTTAGAACCTAGTGCTAAATATTTACCAAATCCTGCTTTATAAGCTGTTCTCCATACAGCCTCAACGATAGCACTTGCATTACCAAATTTAAACTCAATATTATCAGTAATTTCATTATTAATATAGCCTTTTTCATACAACTCCATAGCAGTAGCAATAGTAGAACCCATAGAAATGGTATCTAATCCTAGATCGTTACATAAATGATTCGCTTTAATAATAGCTTCTAAATCATCAACTCCAGTAGCACTTCCTAAAAGCGCAATAGTTTCAAACTCAGGTCCTTCAGTTTTAAGAATCTGATATGGTCCTGCTTTCACTTGTGTAATACGACCGCACGCTATCATACATCCCCAGCATGCCGATCTTCTCAATAAATATTTTTCGCTTACAGTCTCTCCACTAATTTTTTCAGCACCATCATGATAACCATACTGAAAGTTTTTATAAACGAGTATGCCCATTTGATTAACTAAATTTACAGCAGAGGCAGTGCCATACATGCCTAATATAGTACTGGTAACTAAATTCTCTTTATGTTTGTCATAAGATTTTCTAGAGAATTCTTTAAACCTTTTAGAATCATATACTTTTATGCGTTCAGAAGAGGATGATGACACTATGATTGCTTTAAGTTTCTTAGAACCCATAACTGCACCAATACCAGTACGCGCTGCAGACCTATAACCATTCATCAATCCTGCAAACAGAACTAGGTTCTCTCCAGCAGGACCTATACTAAGAACACTTATAAATCTTCCATTAACACTTCTTTTTAATGTACTATCCACATCTGACACAGTCTTACCCCATAAGTTTGGCGCATCATGAATATTAATTTCCCCATCGATAATTGAAATATAAACTGGTTTGTCAGAGGAACCCTTTATGATAAGGGCATCATAACCTGCAAATTTAAGATAAGGACCAAAATCTCCACCAGAATTAGCACTAGCAATAGAACTTGTAAGAGGTGATTTAAGCGCCATTACATGAAATCTGCCAGGTGTCGGAAAACCTGCAATACCGGTAGCAGGCCCAGTAGCAATCACTACAACATTTTCAGGACCAAAAGGATCAACAGATTTAACACCTTTTTTCTCTAATCTTTTTAATTCGTCATAAAGTATTGCTAAACAAAAACCCTTACCACCAAGATATTTGCGAACAATGTCTTCGGGTGTTGAAAATATTCTAATTTTATTTACAGAAAGATCAATCTCAGCAACTTTACCAGCAAGGCCACCGATCATCATGCATCATTATATAATATTATAAAAACAAAATAAAGTTATTGTACATATTTAAAAGACTCATTAGAGCTCACATTAGCTTATCATAACTTTAAAAACAAATTATTACAAAAATGAAAGCCTTGTTCTTCAGGACAGGAGAGTGTCATATATTTTGAGTAAGGTTTTCAGTTATAATGATTTAAAATTTAAAAGTGTTGAAAATTATTGTTGTATGGTTTGTATTGCTGGTGTTATTGTGGTTGTTGGTTTTTCTTCTATTGTGTTTATGAATTTTTTGGTTTTCCATTCTACGTATTTCATGAAACTGTTTAGGGCTAATCGTAATGGTAACTCATGTGGTTTATCTAGATATTTGTTCATTATTTTTTGTGACCAATAAAGGCTGTGTTTTAATGTTAGTTTTAGTACTTCTATGTGTTCTGTGCTTAGGTGGACTTTTCTGAACCAATCTTTATCTTTTAATATACCCATTGGTACAAAGAACATTGGTACTATTAGGCTTTGATATGGTTTTAACCGTTCTATGAGTTCGGCTGTTTTAATTACGTCGTCAGGGGTTTCACCTGGCAGTCCTAAAATTAATGTGGCTGCTGGTAATATGTTATGTTCGTGCATTATTGAGAATGCTTCTACTACTAAGTCGGGCCATATATCTACTTTAAATGGTGCTGCTTTAGCTGGCATTATCTTAGATGCTAATCTGGGGGAACCTGTTTCGATTCCAGTTTCAACTCCAATGAATTTTTGTCCTGTGTTATTAATAATGATATCCATAATTTTGTCTATAATTCTTCCATTACGCTGTGCAGAGAGTAATGTCGCTAATGCGATATGACTCCATGCTAATCCTCTGTAATATCTTATTGCCATGGTATGGAGTTTTATTAATGGTTCTTCTCTTGGTATTATTCCGTGTGCGCCGTAGAGGAGTACATCTTCTGAATGAAGTATTCCTCCTTTTATTCCATGTGAAACGTTTATCATAATCTCTTTTTCGATGGTCTCTAACGGTATCATTCTAAGGTTTCGTAATGTTACTGAGCAAAAGCTGCAGTGTCTAGGGCATCCGCGCATGATTTCTACAAGTCCATTTACTGATGGAGCTTTTATAACTGGTATTTCTTCAATTTCTGGCGAATCCTCAGGTCCAACATATACGTATGCTGGTAATTCTTCATTGTTTAGAGCTTTAAGAACCAAGTTTGGTATAATTTTTTCACCTTCACCATCAAACACCGTATCTATGCCGTATTCTTTCCATGAGTCAGTCCTAAAAAGCCACTGCCATGCAGCTGGACCACCTGCTATTATTTTAAGACCACGTTTTTTCGCTTGTTTTATTTCAGGTTTTTCTATCAATTTTTTGAAACTTTTTGCGTTAACAGGCTCTTTACCAGTAATAAACCACCATTCTGAACTGGGAGGACCTAAGGCAAAATAATCATGATGACTTAGCATCAGAACTTTAGCATCATTTAAATAATATTTCAAATAATCTGGATCTATTATTGCAGCATTAATTCCATTGTCTATTAAAACTGCTTCAATCTTCCTCATACCATAAGGAGCCTCTAATGGTCTTCCAATCTTATCAACTTTAATTTTAGGTGCTGCAATCCACATCCATAGAGCTTCAGGCATACCTAATGCAGGCCCTGTTGTCATGAACCCTAAAAATTCTTTTCCATGATGGTTGCTCATCATGCTTCTATCCGTAGTTAGTATTACATCAAACTTTACTTTACTCTTATCCATATATTTCCCCTCTAGTGGTTTTATGAACTTGAATTATGAACATATAATTTAATAGTTAAGTATATGTTGTTTATGAATACATCCCTTAATTTTTCTATTACGCTTCTCAGTTCTTCTTTGGAATAAACATGGATTTCAACTCTTTTTTCTCCATTAATCTTAGCACTTGTAAGTTCCATCTTTAATTGTTCGATCTTGTGCTTATCGATATCACCTTCTATAGAGATTATTTTAGTCATTTTGTTCACCCAATGAAGATAATTTTGATATAAACCTACCATAACTGATTTTTAACCCTTCTTTACACAATATTCTCCACACCTCTTTCTTTGTTAATCCTTTTGATAGTAGTTCACGAATTCTCGATAATGGCAGTTCAACTGGTTTTCTTCCTAGTTTCACACCTTTATGCTTTACTCTCTCTATACCGTAACGTGTTCTTTCTATTAGGTCATATTTATGCAATTGCATAAACCATGATAAAAATTCAACAAACAGTTTCCTTTTATTCGCATCAGAACGTAATTGTTCAAGCTTAGAATTCAGTTCTTCATATTTGGAAAAGTATATGAAAATGTTTTCACTAATAAGTTTTTTAATCTCTATGATAAGTTCTTCAAAGCTTCTTCCAATATTTAATGGATTACGGAATATTAAATTACTAATTCCATTATTTTTTATGAATACAAGCATTTCATTATACTTCTCTCTTCTATGGATAGGTATGTGTATGTCACGATCGATAAATACATTAATTAACTTAAGTCCATGTGACTTAGCAAAATTCTCTATCTCAAGTTGAATTTTAGGTATCGATGATTCATTATGAATAGCAATATACGCTACAGCAACATTAGTCATCGGACTCGCCTCTGACAAATAATAATTTCAAACCAAAATATAAACGTAATCCTACCTTTTCGTTAATTCCTAAATCGATGCCAAGAAATCCTTATTTTTCAATAAAAAAATGTAAATAGTTCTGCATTTTTCTTCTAAATATGAGCAACATAGTTAAGTGCCCATTTTGCGGTTTTAGATTCAATATAATGTATGCTAGAGCAAGATCTTGTAGTGGATGCGCAATTTTAGCAAAAAGTTTAAGTTGTTCCTACATCAAATGTCCTAAATGCGGTCATGAATTTTCCCTTGACTAATATTTTCTCTAATGAATACTGTGAGCATATTTTCCAAGAAACATCATTATAACACTTTTAAATTCTTCAGGTTTATCTAAATAACATGCATGCCCAGCATTTTTAATAATATATAGCTCGGATCCTTTAACACTAGAAGCTAGTAATTTTGCATCATCAAGAGAAGCAATATTATCATTCTCCCCCCATACGATTAAAAGTGGAACATTAATCTTATTAAACCTATGAGCAAGAAGTTTTACACCAACTGGTCCTACAACAATCCCGGCCATCGCATCATAATTATTAGAGAGATACCTTAGCACGACTTCGCCACTTATAGAAGCACCTAGCAAGATTGGTCTCATTATATTAAGTTTAAGAAGAATATTTTTTAAGAATTCTGCATATTCATCACGACTTTCAGCTGTGAATTTATCTGATTTACTTTTTGGACCATATGGCATATCTATTGCATATACATTATACTTTTCTGATAAAAACTGTATTAAACTTATTTCATCCCAAGTATTTGCATTAAAACTATATCCATGTAAAAGAATTATAGGATCACCTTCACCTTTATTCAGAAATCTTATTTTTAGATCATTGACATAGGTATAATATTCCATAATAACCACACTAAAACATCTTTCAAAAACTAATTAACATTTCGCAGTATCTATGATTTCATGCTCACTCCTTAGCGTTCTCTGTTCACTCCTCTTTGTCCTGAAGTGCAAGACTTTCATAGAAACTGGTAAAACAAAGTTAATCTTAATGTTTCCTGAATGACAAGAGATTTTTTGTTTATTATGAATCACGAAAATTTCAGATTTAGAAGTTGATAGTTTGTTTTAAAATAAACCGCAAACTTTTTTAAAAAGTTTGTGGATATAAATGTTATGAATCTGCAAGAAGTTAAAATGGTGGTTGTTTCCCAAAAAGAGGAAATGGAGGAGAAGTTTAAAAGGGAAGTAATAATAAAGCGTGAACCTGAGATAGCTAGTTTAAAAAAGTTTCTTATATATCCTAATATCTTAGTTATCTTAGGAATAAGGAGGAGTGGGAAATCTGTTTTTTCGTGGCAAGTTTTTGAAAATGAGGTTTTTGGATATATTAATTTTGATGATGAGCGGTTATACGGTATTAAGGCAAAAGATTTGGATTTAGTCTTGCAGGCTTTTTATGAACTTTACGGGGACATAGATCACATTATTTTAGATGAACCGCAGAATGTTGAAGGGTGGGAGTTGTTTGCGAATAGATTAAGAAGGACTAAAAAAGTTATAATTACCGGAAGTAATTCAAGGCTTTTAAGTGGAGAATTAGCAACGTATTTAACTGGAAGACATATTGATTTCACATTAATGCCATTTAGTTTTAGAGAGTATCTTAGTTATAAGAATGTTAGTTTATCTAAAGAGGATTTTTATTCAATACAAAAAATAGCAGATGTGAAAAGACGGCTTGAGGAGTATATGAAGATCGGCGGAATGCCTGAAGTATACATGTTTGGAAGGGAAATCCTTGTACGAATATATAGTGACATAATCGAAAAGGATATATTAAAGAGAGTTAAAATACGAATGAAGAACACATTTAAGGAGCTTGTAAAATATTTAATATCTAATATTGCTTCAGAGTTTACGATAAGAAAGATTTCACATATTTTTGATGTTAAAGATGTACATACTGTTAGAAATTGGATTGATGCTTTAGAAAATTCATACCTGTTTTTTATTCTTGAGCGATATTCTCCGAAGCTAAAACAACAAATTATTGCACCGAAGAAAATTTATTGCATAGATAATGGTTTAGTCAATGCTATATCATTCAGAACAACTGAAAGATATGGTAAATTAATGGAAAATTTAGTTGCAGTTGAACTGCTAAGAAAGAAAAACTATTGGTACAATAGTTTGGAAATCTTTTACTGGAAAGACTATCAACAAAATGAGGTTGATTTTGTTTTAAAAGATGGGTTGCAAATAAAACAGCTCATACAAGTCACGCATGCTTCTAGCAAAAATGAAATTGATGAAAGAGAAATTAAAGCATTGATGAAAGCAAGTAATGAATTAAAGTGCAAAAACTTAACGATAATTACATGGGATTACGAGGATGAACTTAATATTGATAATAGAAAAGTCAAATGCATACCTTTATGGAAATGGCTTTTATATAAAGATATTTTATAATATATTTTACTTTTATTATAAAAATTTTAGTAAAGATTCTTCATTTTTCATCATCTGAACTTATTTTATTGATAGTTAAAACTATTTAGCTAGTGAAGATTTTAGAGATAAAGTTATATTTTTTAGTTGTAATAAATTTAATGATGAACAAAATACTCCTATCAATAGCAATAATTATAATAGCTTTATTGCTAACCTTCATGTTTTTCTATTTATTTATAAGTAAAGAAGATCTGTTAGAGGATTCAATTTTAAACGTACCTAAAACTATACACTTTTACACTCCTGCTTTCTCTGACGGTGAAAAGATTCCAGTTAAGTATACTTGTTACGGAAATAATACTATACCAACATTAAAATGGAACAATACTCCTTCAAATACTAAAAGTTTTGTTATAATTGTTTATGATCCTGATGCACCAAAAAAGAACTTTATTCATTGGATAGTATACAACATACCATCTAACATAACTGAGATATCAGCGAAAAATTTGAATAGTAGTCTGCAGGGACTTAATGATTTTAACAAAGTTGAATGGGCTGGGCCTTGTCCTCCGAAAGGATCATCACATAGGTACATATTTCGGATTTATGCATTAGACATCATGCTAAATCTATCTGGTAAAGTAACAGTAAACGATGTTTTAAATAAGATGAAAGGACATATAATAGCTTACGGAGAATTTATGGGAATCTATGAATAAAACCATATGAAGATTCTGATATGACAAGAATACTCGAAATTCTGAATATTATTTATATAAATTTATTGCATATCTTAAGAATTCTCTTTTTCATTTTTTATACAAAATGTAATAGAGAAAAGTTTAAATTTTTCTTAGTTTTTGATTACTCGATTAGATGTGATACAATTAAACAACGTAGTAAAACGTTTTGGTAATGTTGTAGCATTAGATAATGTTAGCTTTCGCATAAATAATGGTGAAGTTGTTGGATATGTTGGATTAAATGGTGCAGGTAAAACTACAACAATTAGAATTATCGCAGGTGTTTTAAATCCTGATTCCGGTGATGCGATTGTAGATGGTTACTCAGTTATAAAAGATAAGAAAATTGCATCAAAGAATTTAGGATGGGTTCCAGAACTTCCTATATTTGAGCATGATGTTAAGGCAATAGATTATTTTGTTTATTTGGCTGGATATTATGGTATTAGTAGTGGTGATGCAAAAAAGATTGCTAAGGAATTATTTAAGGAAGTAGGCCTTGAGGGTGTTGAGAACAAAAAGCTTCAACAATATTCTTTAGGTATGAAGAAAAGATTCGCGTTAGCAGTCTCGCTAATTTCAAATCCAAATAACTTTGTATTCGATGAGGTACTTAATGGTTTAGATCCGCAAGGTATCGCATTCTTTAGAGACTTGACACTTAAATTTAAAAAAGATGGTAAAGCAGTACTATTCTCTTCACATATACTTTCTGAAGTTGAAACAATAGCTGACAAAGTAATATTCATACATAAAGGTAAGATTATTAAGGAAATGAGCATTGAAGATATTAGAAAATATTCCCTCATTGCATCCGTAAGACTAGTTCTTGATAAAATTGACGAAAAAGTAGTGAAAATAATATCAGATTTTGGAAACGTAAAAATCGAAGGAAATCATATAATGATCCATAATTTTAATGGTGACACATCAGAACTAACACAGAAGCTTATAAGTGAGGGTTATAAAGTGTACGAAATAAATAAAACATCTGGAAATCTAGAAGATGTGTTCTTTCAAATCATAGGTGTGAAACCATGAAGACGGTACTTTACGATTTTAAGCGATCATTCTTCAGAATTTCAGTAC
This sequence comes from Thermoprotei archaeon, assembly GCA_049976445.1. GTDB lineage: Archaea > Thermoproteota > Thermoprotei > Gearchaeales > WAQG01 > JAVZOV01. The sequence continues at coordinate 21,172 of JBMFIF010000023.1, forward strand.
TATTATTTATAGTAATTTTTGCACTAGTCGGCATAGGACTGTCTTACCTTGTTGCTAATACCATTGCTCCACAAACTGTAAATATTAGTGTCATTGGTACAACCATCGATACGGGAAACAATACAATGAAAATAATTGGAGTTGTATTAGACAAAGATGGTAATGGTATAGCAAATGCAAAAATTTACATATTAAGTGATAAAACAGTTATAACATCAACAACAACTAACTCATCAGGATACTTCACATCCTCATTCTCACGAACTTTTCAAAAACCATACCTAGAAATGAGTGTTAAATCAGACCATGGTAATGCATCTATTAATATACCATCAACATTCCCAACAGTTTTCATAGAACCATCATCCTTTGCTTATGGATCATCAATTCCTCCTACATTCTCCTCTACACAAGCTAAATTTTCTCCTATAAATGTTGGTATTATACTTATGAATATAAATAAATACACAAACACAGGAACTATAGTAATAGCTATGACAGGTTTAAATGGAACAAAGCCCAATTATGATGCATATTATACAACAACTTCCCCAATAAATAATACTACAGGTTTTGGTACGATTACATTTTCGCCGTCACCATCAAACTTAACTTATAATTATCTAGGAAAAATCACAGATTATATATCTGTGTTTAATATTAATATAAACTCTTCTAATAATCTTCTCTATTTAAAGTTCAAGAGCAATGATTCATTATTATATGCTTCATTACAGTATTCATTAATATCCCAAGCCGAATCTAGAATAGTTATGTCAACAATTTCTTCATTAAGCCCCTTTGCACAATTCTTTCCTGTGATTTTTCTTTATTTAGTATATGCAATGATTGCTAAACCTAGAAGTACTGGAGCATTAGAATTTTTATTAGCTAGACCAGTAACCAGGAAAGAAATCTACATCAATAGATACATCGCTGGAATATTGACAGCATTGACATCATCAGGAATATTGATAATCACAGCATATATTTCTATGAATATTCTCATAGGTAGAACGTTAGATGCTTACAACTTTTTATTACTTTATGTAGGTATTTCTGGATCGTTAATAGCATTCTTCTCACTAATGTACGGAATCTCAGCATTCTTAAGATCTGCAGTATATTTGGGTTTGTCTATAGGTTTGTACATGCTTTTATACGTGTTTTGGGGCGTACTAGCCATACTCTTCGCGTTTAGCACAAAATCTAATTTCCTTGATATATTGTATCTAACATATTATTTTAATCCTAACGGATTGTATAATTTTATAACATATTTCATAGAAAGTAACTATAGTATTTTAATAACAAAAACGACAATTATTAATAATATTGCAATAATTCTTTCATCATTAATTTGGATCATATTGCCAACAATGCTTGGATATTTAAAGTTCAAGAAAATAAACTTATCTTCATGATTATTTTCACATTATTAATGATCGTGCCTAAATCTCTCTATAACTAAAATCTAATAGAAAAATTTACATCCTAAAGTGCAAGGCTTTCATCTTTTGTTAAGATAACTGTAGGTAAAACATACTTACCAAGTACTATTATATTCTTTAATTATGTCTATTACCTTAAGTTTCATGTCAAATTTTATATAAAGCGATGTTAATATTTCTTGGATTTCTATTTTATGTACTGGATCTACAAACGACGGCGAATCATAAGTTATTGATGCTGGGCCGGTAAATGCTATTTTCTCGCCATCTGAATCCTTATGAATGCTTATTTCTGCCGACCATTTTATAAGTTGAGTAACACCACCTTTACCATTTATTGGTGGTAAATGCCTTACAGAGTACAATAAAACAGGTTTAGGTAATATTGCATCTAAAAATCCATCAACGATCCTGAAATTAGGTTTCATTGTAAATGTTACTAATCTCTTACCTGATGGTCTCTCAAGTATGCCTTGAATAATATCATATTCACTATACAACTTTATGTTAGCTAATTTCTTTGGTGCTCCTGCAACTTCTCTACCAGCGGCTAAAGCAGCATCATTTGTCACGTAAATGTACGGTATGTAATATCCTATTTCACCACTGGGATCTCTAACTTGAACAACCGTGAGATATTCATAATATTCTCCTACAGTACTAAATTGATAATGTGCTATCCAAATGCCTCCTTGAGAAGGAATACTATAAGGTTCTAGTCCTTCAGGAAGAAGCCCTTTTATATCATTTTTAATAGTAAAGAAAGCAACAATACCTTTACAATCATTGTATTCGATTCCTTTTTCTGGATCTATTTCATAAAGCGGAGAATCAAACGGTATTCCCTTTAACATATAAATCAAATGATAAATATTTTTTGAAATACTTAAACTTATTTATGCAAAACAGAAATTTACTGTTATTCACTATAAGATGATATTACATCTTCAGCAGCATCCAAACTTAGCACTTCAACAGTTCCATCCTCTATAAGTAATGCTCTTGAATCTCTGAACAACTTTTCAATTATAAAATCACTACTTAATCCATAAGCACCAAAAATTTGTAATGCATCATTTACAACTTCAAAAGCAATCTTTTTAGCATATATTTGAGCTGCTCGCGCATGTCTAGGTGACGCATCATAGGCTCTCTCTGTTAAAATTCTTTCATACACATGATTCATAACCTTTCTTACGTAATATCTAGTAGTCTCAATTTTTTCAAACATTTCATACAACTTGAGTTTAATATTCTTATGTTGTACTAAAAGTTTTCCTCCCTGAATTCTTGTTTTAGCATATTTTAATGCTTCCTCAAAAGCTGCTCTTGCAAGACCAACACTATAAGCCCCCACTCCAACGCTCGTTAGACATAAAAGTTGATCAAAAAATACACTATAAAATGGACTTGGGCCCGCAATAACATAGTGATCAGGTATCCTAACATCATCAAAGAATACTTCACCCTGTGGACAATCTCTTACTCCGAGCATATCAGAAGGCAT